>CAZXDB010000042.1:0-21413 GCA_964639465.1 uncultured Bifidobacterium sp.
CATACTGCAGCCCGAACTCGGGGGGGTGGTCATGGTGCCCATCGCACCGCATGCGTTGTCAAACCGGCCGATTGTGCTTTCGGATAACCACGAAATCAGTATCGAGCTCGTCAGCAGCGGCGAGAGCAGTGTCAATTTCGATATGCAGTCGCTGACCAGTCTGCACCAGCATGACCGTGTGCTCATCCGACGCTCGGCGCACGCTGTGACCTTCCTGCATCATGAGGGGTGGAATTATTTCGATACCTTGCGCGAGAAACTGCACTGGAATGAATATCCCTCCGTGCTTGGTCAGCTAAAATGATGGGCTCTGGTCGGCCGGTTTTCTGCCGGCCGGCCTGATTCTCCACATTCTTACCCCATTCATCCACAACATGCTGCGCACTCTGGCCATACGTGATTTCGTGATCGTCGATGCGATAGAGATTGATCTCTCGTCCGGCTTCTCTGTATTCACCGGCGAAACCGGCGCGGGAAAATCCATCCTGATTGACGCCCTTACACTGGCGCTGGGTGGTCGCGCCGATGCGAGCGTAGTCCGCGAAGGCGCGGCGCGTGCAGACATTACCGCCGAATTCGCGGGCGCCTTCGAGGCGATGGTGGGCGAATGGCTGGAGCAGAATGCGCTGGCAGGTGACGATGGCGTGCTGCTGCTGCGGCGGGTGATTGATAACGGTGGTCGATCCAAAGCCTTCATCAATGGCATCACTGCCACCGTCACGCAACTGCGTGAGCTGGGTGAAATGCTGGTCGATATTCACGGCCAGCATGCGCACCAGTCACTGCTTAAAGCGGATGCGCAACGGCTGTTGCTTGATGCGCATGCCGGCCTGCACGAGGATGCCCGAGCGGTAGCGGCAGCTTATCGCAGCTGGCGATCCGTGGTTCGTCAGCGAGAAGAATTCGAGCGCGATGCAAAACAAGTGCTGCTGGAGCGCGAGCGTCTGGAGTGGCAGGTCGGTGAACTTGAAAAACTCGCCGTGCGTCCCGGCGAGTGGACGGATATCAGCAACGAACACAGCCGCCTGTCTCATGCAGCCAGCCTGATCGAGGGCGCCCAGCAGGCTGTCAATCTTCTTTCCGAGAGCGATTCTGCGCCGGTGCTCTCGCAGGTTAGCGCGATCGAGCAAAAGCTGGGCAAGCTGGTCGACATCGATGACAAACTGCAGCCCGTGCTTGACGCACTGGAGCCCGCGCGCATCCAGCTCCAGGAAGCGGTCTATGCATTAAATGATTATCTCGGCCGCATTGAGCTTGATCCCGAACGATTGCGTACGGTCGAGGCGCGTCTGGAAGCTATTCATGGCACCGCTCGCAAGTTCCAAGTGCCGCCTGAAGATTTGCCTGAGACTCACGCGCAGCTGTCAGCGCGTCTGGCGCAACTGGCGGACGCCACGGATCTTGACGCGATGCGTGCACAAGAACAAAAGCTGGCTGACGCTTACCGCGCTCTCGCCATTAGCCTGAGTAAGGCACGCGTTCGGGCGGCGAAATCATTGTCCGAAGCGGTGACAGCGGCGATGCAGGATTTGTCGATGTCGGGTGGCCGCTTCGATATGGCCTTGCCCGCGTGCGAGCCTGCGGCGCACGGATTGGAACAGGTGGAATTTCTGGTGGCGGGTCATGCCGGTACAACGCCACGCCCGCTGGTCAAAGTGGCATCCGGTGGCGAACTGGCGCGAATTGCGCTGGCGATTTCCGTCATCGCCTCCAGCGCCACTGCCACCCCCACGCTGATTTTTGACGAGGTTGACAGCGGCATCGGCGGTGGCGTCGCCGAGGTGGTGGGTCGGCTACTTAAACGCCTTGGACAAGACCGGCAGGTGCTCTGCGTCACCCACCTGCCACAGGTCGCCAGCCAGGCCTCCCAGCATTTTCAGGTCAGTAAGGGTACGATACCCGACGGTCGTACCGTCTCGCGCATCGAAAGACTGTCGGCAAGCGAGCGCGTTGAGGAAATCGCACGCATGCTCGGCGGCCTGGAAATCACTGCGACCACGCGTAAACATGCCCGCGAGCTGCTGGCATCCTGAGACGGTCCCAATTCCCAATAAGTAGCAAGAATCAGAAAGGCAGCACCCGAATGGGCTTCAACCCGGAACCCTCCTATCGTCACGGCACAGTCAGCAAGACCGCCGTGATCCTCGCCAATCTTGGCACGCCAGACGCGCCCACGCCGGCGGCGGTGCGCGTCTACCTGAAAGAATTTCTGTCCGATCCGCGCATTGTGGAAATTCCCCGGTTTATCTGGTGGGTTATTCTCAACGGGATCATCCTGCCGTTTCGCTCGCGTCAGTCGGCAGAGAAGTATGCTTCCATCTGGACTGACGAGGGCTCGCCGCTCAAGATACACACTGAGCGACAGGCCGAACTGCTGCAACAATCGCTGACCGCGCGCGGCCATGATGTGCGTGTGATGGTTGCCATGCGTTACGGGAACCCCGGTCTGCCGTCAGTGCTCGATCAGCTCAAAGCGGAGGGCTGTGACCGTTTGCTGATCCTGCCAGCCTATCCGCAGTACTCCGGCACCACGACCGCATCGATTTTTGACGTCGTTTACAGCCACTACACCCGGGTGCGCAATACGCCTGAACTCCGGGTCATCAAGCATTATCACGATCATGAGGGTTACACCGAGGCGCTGGCGGCGACCGTGCGCGCGCACTGGGCGCAGCATGGCCGTCCTGACAAACTGGTGATGAGTTTTCACGGCGTTCCCAAGCGCACCCTGTTGCTGGGCGATCCCTATCACTGCGAGTGCTATAAAACAGCGCGTTTGGTGGCTAACCGGCTGGGCTTGGGCAAGGACGATTATCTGGTGACCTTCCAGTCCCGCTTTGGCAAGGCCGAATGGTTACAGCCTTACACGGCACCGACGCTGGAAAAACTGGCTGAGGAGGGTGTAGGGCGCGTCGATGTGATGTGCCCGGGATTCACCAGCGACTGTCTGGAAACCCTGGAAGAAATATCGATCGAGGCACGCGCTGATTTCCTGGCCGCAGGTGGCACTGCCTTCCATTACATTCCCTGCCTCAACGAGGACCCGCAGTGGATAGAAGCGATGAGCTCGGTGGTCGAACAGCATCTGGGGGGATGGCCAACCCTCAGTTCGCCAGCAGTTCAGCAGGCCCGGCAGGCTGATGCAGATATTGGACGACAGTGGGCGCTTACCTTAGGTGCCGAGGACTAGAAAACACGGTTGCCAGCGCAAAGGGGGCCAGCGGGCCCCCAATTTTTTTTCGGGGTCCTATGCGCATTGTCTTGAAAACCCGCAGGCTATCCCCATATCCATTGTGTTGTTATTCAAGGTGCGCTGAAACTGTCGGAACCGATGAGATAAGCCCAACCAAGTCATTGAAATAGCTGGAGATTTTATGAGTCAAGGTGAAAACTACCCGAACGAGCAGGCCAATCCCGGGACGTCTGATCCTGTGAGCGGGTCGGCCGTATCAGACAAGGCGGCAGACAAGGCCGCCGAGCCGGCTGGCGCGGAAACGCCGGATCTGGGCACCCAGCTCGCCGAGCTTGAGGCCAAACTGGCCGAAGCGCAGGATGCTTTTCTGCGGGCCAAAGCCGATGCGGAAAATACCCGTCGCCGTGCTCAGGAGGACATTTCCAAGGCGCACAAATTTGCGGTGGAGAGTTTTGCTGAAGCTCTGCTGCCCGTGCGCGACAGCCTGGAGATGGCGCTGAAAGTCGAAACGCCCTCCATTGAATCGCTCAAGGAAGGTGTGGAAATGACACTCCGACAGCTTTCCGGTGCGTTCGAGCGTAACCGTCTGGTGGAAATCAACCCACAGGCCGGTGAAAAGCTCGATCCCATGAAGCATCAGGCCATCTCGATGGTCGCTGCAGAACAGGAAGCGAACACCATTGTGAGCGTGCTGCAAAAGGGCTACATGATTTCCGAGCGCCTGCTGCGCCCCGCACTGGTCACCGTTTCACAATAACCGGACTTGAAACTGCGACAAAGCACCGCATTTCATCCGCACATAGCTATCTAAACAGTTTTTGAAGGGACATCATCATGAGCAAAATTATTGGCATTGACCTCGGGACGACCAATTCCTGTGTCGCCATCATGGAAGGCGGCCAGCCCAAGGTCATCGAGAACTCCGAGGGCGCACGCACGACACCTTCGATCATCGCGTATCAGGAAGATGGCGAGATTCTGGTTGGCGCACCGGCCAAGCGTCAGGCGGTCACCAACCCCAGAAACACACTGTTTGCGGTCAAGCGTCTGATCGGGCGAAAATTTGACGAGAAGGAAGTCCAGAAAGACATCGGACTGATGCCGTATGAAATCATGAAGGCCGATAACGGCGACGCTTGGATTGCTGTGCGCGACAAAAAGCTGGCGCCGCCACAGATTTCTGCCGAAGTGTTGCGCAAAATGAAAAAAACAGCCGAAGACTATCTCGGCGAGGAAGTCACCGAGGCAGTCATCACGGTACCCGCTTATTTCAACGATGCACAGCGTCAGGCGACCAAAGACGCCGGTCGTATCGCAGGCCTGGATGTCAAGCGCATCATCAATGAGCCAACGGCAGCAGCGCTCGCGTTTGGCCTGGATAAGAGCGGCAAAGGTGACCGCAAGATTGCTGTTTATGATCTGGGTGGTGGTACCTTCGATGTCTCTATCATCGAAATCGCTGATGTCGATGGTGAAATGCAGTTTGAAGTGCTCTCGACTAATGGTGACACCTTCCTCGGTGGTGAAGACTTCGATCAGCGCATGATCGATTACATCATCGAAGAGTTCAAGAAAATCAATGGCCTGGATCTGTCCAAAGATCCGATCGCGCTGCAGCGTATCAAAGCCTCGGCCGAGCGTGCAAAAATCGAATTGTCATCGTCGCAGCAGACCGAAATCAACGAGCCGTACATTGCGATGGCCAACGGTGCGCCGATGCACCTGAATCTGAAAATCAACCGTGCGAAGCTGGAGTCACTGGTTGAGGAACTGATTGACAACACCATCGAGCCTTGCCGTATCGCGATTGCCGATGCGGGTGTGAAAGTATCCGATATCGATGACATCATCCTGGTCGGTGGCATGACACGCATGCCGAAGGTGCAGGAAAAAGTTAAAGATTTCTTCGGCAAAGAGCCGCGCAAGGACGTTAACCCCGATGAAGCGGTCGCCGTCGGTGCCGCTATTCAGGGATCGGTCCTCTCGGGTGATCGCAAAGACTTACTCCTGCTGGACGTGACGCCGCTATCGCTGGGTATTGAAACTCTGGGCGGCGTGATGACCAAGATGATCAAGAAAAACACGACCATCCCGACTAAATTCAGCCAGGTTTTCTCTACTGCCGAAGATAATCAGCCTGCAGTCACCATCAAGGTGTTTCAGGGTGAGCGCGAAATGGCGATCGGTAACAAAGGTCTGGGTGAATTTAACCTCGAAGGTATTCCGCCGGCTTCACGTGGCACGCCGCAAATCGAAGTCACCTTCGATATCGATGCCAACGGTATTTTGCATGTGGGCGCTAAAGACAAGGCCTCAGGCAAAGAAAACAAGATCACGATCAAGGCCAATTCCGGCCTGACCGAGGACGAGATTCAGCGCATGGTACGCGACGCCGAAGCGAATGCTGCAGAAGACCAGCGTCTCAAAGAACTGGCGGAAGCACATAACCAAGGTGACTCTCTGGTGCACTCGACGCGCAAAGCGCTGACCGAGCATGGCGACAAACTCGACGCTGCCGAGAAGGACAAAATCGAAGCCGCCATCAAGGATCTGGAGGAAGCGCTGAAGGGCACAGACAAGGCCGCGATCGATGCCAAGGTGACTGCGCTGTCGACGGCTGCACAAACGCTGGGCGAAAAAATGTACGCCGACATGCAGGCGCAGCAGGCCGCTGCCCCCGGTGACGGAGCGCAGGCGGGTGGTAGTGCCGATGCCAAGGCAGCCGAAGATGATGTGGTTGATGCGGACTTCAAAGAAGTCAAAGACAAATAACCCCTCTGTTCCGCGCAGCGTTGTTGCGCGGGTTTTGCCGGGCTGGCGTGGCTACAAAGCTACCTGCCCGGTTTTTTGCTTGTGAGGTTCTGCCGAAATACTCAGAACCGACGTAGTACTCAGGACAACCAACAATGGCTAAACGCGATTTTTACGAAATACTCGGTGTAGCAAAGAATGCTTCTGATGAAGAAATCAAGAAGGCCTACCGCAAGCTAGCGATGAAATTTCATCCGGATCGGAATCCGGACAGCAAAGGCGCCGAGGATAAATTCAAGGAAGCCAAAGAGGCTTATGAAATGCTTTCTGATCCGCAGAAGCGCGAAGCCTATGATCGATTTGGCCATGCGGGTGTCGATCCCAACGTCGGCGGTGGAGGCGGTGGCGGGTTCGCCGGTGCGGGCGGTTTTTCGGATGCGTTCGGCGATATCTTCGGTGACATTTTTGGCGGTGGTGCAGGCCGTGCTCGTGGTGGTGCGCAAGTTTATCGTGGCGCTGACCTGCGTTATAACCTCGACATCACGCTCGAGCAGGCGGCCAATGGTTTCGACACCACTATCCGTGTGCCGTCCTGGGACGAATGCGATACCTGTCATGGTTCCGGTGCCAAGCCCGGCACATCGCCCACCACCTGCGGAACCTGCGGTGGTCACGGTCAGGTTCGAATGCAACAGGGTTTTTTCAGTATTCAGCAAACTTGCCCCAAGTGCCACGGCACAGGCAAAGTGATCCCCGATCCCTGCACTACCTGCAGTGGTTCAGGGCGAATCAAGCGTAACAAGACGCTGGAAGTCAAAATACCTGCCGGTATTGACGACGGGATGCGCATACGATCGACAGGAAATGGCGAGCCCGGCATGAACGGCGGCCCACCCGGCGATTTATACGTTGAAATCCACATCAAACAGCATGCCGTCTTTCAGCGTGATGGCGATGATTTGCACTGTGAAATGCCGATTTCGTATGCAAGGGCCGCGCTAGGAGGAGAAATCGAGGTTCCCACATTGTCAGGCAAAGTCTCATTCACGGTGCCTGAAGGAACGCAAACCGGTAAAACTTTCCGCTTGCGCGGCAAAGGAATCAAAGGCGTACGTTCAGGATTTCCCGGTGATCTTTTCTGCCATGTGCTGATTGAAACTCCTGTCAAGCTGACTGAAAAACAAAAAGATTTGTTGCGTGAATTCGAAACGCTGACGGATGCGGGTGGCTCAAAGCATAGCCCGCAAAGCAAGTCATGGATGGATAAGGTGAAAGATTTTTTTGAGTAACCGTTCATCGGATGGATTACTGAGGCCTTGATTCATCTGACTCGGAATTCAATAACAAGAAGCCGCTGACTGCCCGTCAGCGGCTTTTTTATGGCAGATAGTTGCGTCCATTTCATAACGCATTGTGAATTTTCGTTAAGGGGATCTATTCGTCAAGCGACGAAGTAGAATTTTCCCGTTGACTGCGCCTCCCCATGCGCGTTGCTCCATCAACCGACTCAGATGAGTATTTTTCACTCATCTCCCACGGCACCAAAAAATCTATGCTCCAACCTTTGTATCGATATGCAGAAGGACGTCGTGACAGCGAGCTGGAGCAATCCATCGTCAGAATCATTGCCGGCGTCGTCTTACTTTCTTATTTTGCCTATATTGGCAAATCTCGTCTGCATTCAGATATCGAATTTCATCTCGATGCACTAATTGTCATCGCAGCCTTCCTCGCCGCGGCGATGAGCATCAGTCTTTGTATTGTGTTTTGGCGCGGCGATGTGCCATCGCGACGTGTTACCGCCATTGTGCTGGATGTCGGTACTCTATCGTATCTTTTTTTGATTGGTGGCAGCCACGCTGCCCCACTCTATTTTCTGTATCAATGGATCATCATCGGTAATGGATTTCGATTCGGTAAAAATTATTTATTCATCTCGCTGGCGCTATCGCTGATTGGCTTTGGATGGGTCATATTAACCGTGCCTTACTGGCTCAGTGAGCCGGGTCTTTCAGTGGGTCTGTGGGTGGGAACACTAATGATATCGATCTACTTCAGTACGCTTGTCGGGCGCCTCTATAAAGTACTCGATCATGCCGAAGTCGCGAATAATGCCAAGCGCCAATTCATTTGTGCCGTAAGCCATGAATTGCGCACGCCGCTGAATGCCATTATCGGCATGGTTGATCTCATGAAAAGCACCAAGCTCGACCGTGAGCAAAAGGAAATGCTTGATTGCATGACAACGACTTCTCAGGTCATGCTATCTCAAATCGAAGATGTTCTGGATTTTTCGAAAATAGAAGCCGGAAAAATGTCGGTCGAAAATACTCGCTTTGATCTTTATCAGCTTGTCCAAAGTATTCTCGCTATTTTTCATTACCGGATCGATCCACTGGCCATCGATCTGTTCAACAGCACGGCTTGTGATGTTCCCTTCTTTGTCAGCGGTGACCCACACCATCTTCGCCAGATTCTGGTGAACTTGCTGGGTAATTCGGTCAAATTTACCGAGCAGGGAAGAATCACTCTGTGCATTCGGCGAAAGTATCAAACAGCCACCACAGTGCGTCTGAAATTTTCGGTCAAAGATACGGGTATCGGTATTCCACTGGGGGCTCAAAGTCGAATCTTTGAAAGTTTTACTCAGGCTGAAGAAACTATCGCAAGGCGTTACGGGGGTACCGGTCTGGGTACAACGATCAGCAAGCAACTGGTTGAATTGATGGGTGGTGAAATCGGCTTCGAGAGCGTGCAAGGGCAGGGAAGTGAATTCTGGTTCGAGCTGGATTTCGGCATCGCCAGTGCCGAAAGCGCTGAGAAAAAAGTAATGGGCAGTGAACCGATCAGAAGTATGGTCATTAGCACGGACCCTACAACCGACATGCTTTTAACCGATCTAACGAAGCACAGTAGCTCCCCTCCACTGCTGGCCCGTGAGTTTAACGAAGCGCTGGCTGCGATTGAGCAGTCCATATTGCTTGGCAAGCCAATCCGTTTAGTTTTCGTACACGAAAAATTTTCATCGGAACAGCCGGAATCAGCTTATCAGCAGTGCCTGCAATCCAAAATATTTGCCATTCGCGACATTGCCAATGATCTGCCTATCACGGTCGTTCTGATTTGCGACAACGCTTTGCGGCAAGCCTATGTGGAGGAGGTGGCTGAGTCGGTCGGATATTCAACGGTTCTGCATTTACCTTATGAGCCGGAATGGCTGACCCACCTTTTACATGCGCACGCCATCATTTTATCAAGTGATTTTCCCAAGAAAAATAGGTTTGTCGCCGCTGATGCTGAATTTCCATTGGCAGTGTCCAACCTCGCGCCGAAATTTGACGATGGCGCTTACAAAGTACTTGTCGCTGAGGATAATCCGACCAACCGAAAAGTGATCCAGAAGATACTCGAGCGCGCCGGCCATCATTGCACGCTAGCTAAAGACGGGGAAGATGCGTTGGACAAAATAGAAAAAAAAGAATTTGATGCCATCATTCTCGATATGAATATGCCCGGAATGACGGGTATGGATGTCGCTCGTATGTACAGGCTGATGCGAGGTAATCTGACGCGAGCACCGATCATTATGTTTTCGGCAAATGTGACCACCGAAGCGCGCGAAGAAAGTATCGAGGCAGGAGCTGACGAATTTTTGCCAAAGCCTATCCAGGTCAATTTATTTTTACAGACATTACACGATCTGGTGACCGAGTTTAAGTTGTCCGGCCCGCCAGAAATTGATGCAGCCTCAGTGACACCGAAAAGCCGACTCAAGCTATGGCATCCCGACGAAACTATTCTTGAGCTGCAGAATTTGAGTGATCTGGAAAAAGTCAGTAAAGATCCAAAATTCTTGGATGACCTTATTCTCGAATTCATTACTGAGAATAAAAAACTTCTGCAATCACTTGAAGTAGCTTTGTATCAATTAGACATTGATGAAGTTAAAGTCATTCTTCACGCGCTCAAAGGTTCCGGGCTCAGTATCGGTGCAGTCTCTCTCAAAATGATGTGCAAGCGGATTGAAAAATTGAATCCTTTTGAGCTAGAGGCATGTTCAAGCGAAATATTGCAGGAACTAAAGATGGTATTTAATGAGCTCTGTGAGGAGCTTGAAAAATACAGAAAAATACGTCGACAAGCTGTGGTCGAGCGTGATTGATAAATAATCCAATTTTTCAAAAGGAGTTTTATGTCATTCGCAAATCAACTCATTGAGCTGACCGATGTAAATTGCCAGGAAATAGAAAAAATACCTCAAATGCGTCAAATGCTGGCTGGCGATTTTTCTGAAAAGAAGTATATTAATTTCATGAAAGATTTATATCCGATTGTCCTGCATTTTTGTCCGACGATGGCCGCTGCTGCTGGCCGTTGTGCTCAACAACATGATTTGGTCAGACTTTATCTTTATGATCATATTTTCGAGGAAAAAGGTCACGAAAAAATTGTTCTTGAGGATCTCGCCAGTTTTGATGTGATGCCGGAGAAGATCATGGAGAGTCCGGTGAGGGAGCCGGTGCAGGCGATGGTGGCCTTTAACTATTATTCATCCCTGATTGGGAATCCGTGCAGTGTGCTCGGTATGATTTATGTGCTGGAAATAATTTCCTCTGTCTATGCTGGCAGGGTGGCTCAAGCCGTGTCCAAGTCGCTCGGAAGACATGTGTCGCAGGGATTTGTTTTCTTGCACTCACATTCATCCGCTGATATGGAGCACATGGCTAAGCTTCGACATCTGTTTCAGACCATTGAGTCACCTGATATTTTTTCTGATCTTATAAAGAGTGTTCAAATGAATTTTTATTTATTTTGTCAGATTTTAAGAAATGAAAAATAAAGTGTATCGTTGGGTGATCTATTAAATTTTCTAAAAAAGCGGCTGATCAACAGAAATTATGTCAGCCGCCTAGAGTTTTTTATTATGCGGCAGCAAGATAAAAGTTTCTATCAACTGCTTGCGTGCGTTGTTTCTGTTGGCGTCGCTGCGAATGAACCAGTCTGTTCATCATATGCAAATCTTTTTCGGTCAGTCTCAGGGCGGCATCCACCCAGATGGTCGTAATCGCCAAGAGCTCTCCATACGATACCGGCGACGTGTGACGGCGACATTCATAAATGGCTCGTAAGCCATTCAGACGCTTGTTTTGTTTTTGAATCATCTCAAAGACCGCTTTCGTTCCTTCGCCCTGGGGCACCACCAAGTCGATCACGCCCATTTTTTCGAGATCCTCAGCCAAATAGGTATTCCCGCTGATCATCATCTTTTCAGCAGCCTTCATGCCGATACGGCGACTGAGCAGGCTGTAGGCGCCCATGCCCGGGAAAAGATTGAAAATGATTTCTGGAAAACCCATGCGAGCTCCCTGTTCAGCGACAATAATGTTGCTCGACAGTGCGAATTCAAATCCGCCGCCCAGGGCATCGCCCTGAACTAGCGATATCGTCATTGCAGAAGCATTGTAATTAATGAGGCGGGTGTAAATGGCATCAACACATAATTTTGCGTAATTCATCAGAGCATCTCTGTCTCTGGATTTGATCAAAGTGATGAATAATGCAAGGTCACCACCCAGATTAAAAGTGTATTGATGGCGTGATGCAATGATGAAATAGTCTACGGAACCCCAGGAATTTTCATGAAAAAATTTTCCGCCGTGGCGTTGTACTTCGCTAAAAGTGTGATGCAATTCTTCAACCATGCCAATGTTAAAGCAAGGCACTCCCATTGGTTTCATATACGTCCATAAGGCATTGCTTGCGCTATGATATTCAAGGTCAATCTGATGGTATTGTCGCTTCGGATGGGATGGGCTGATAGCTCCTTGCTGAAGAGGCAGGTTTTCGCGTTCTAAAGTCATCATGCTGGTACTCCTTTGACGGGATCAATGAACAGATGATGTGTCCGAATGCTAATTTTTTAGCAATCTTCCCGCATCACATTTTCCGAATGAACTGATGCTGTTTGCAGAAAATCGAGGTATTTTTCCGCAATCCTTTTCTGTTAATCAGTAAAAAATAGAATTTCTTCACCGGTCTCTTCCGCTGGATACCAGATGCATTTGTCCCAAACAGGCGGGCGTGCATTGATCTGGCGCCTATTTATCATCGCTGAAACTTGTTCTGTCTCAGGTTTTGCGGTGTGATTCAGTGTAAAAAAAATTTTTCAAAGGGAAAAATCAATTAGCAATAAAGCTGCTCCTGCTAATACTGATTGCTGGAACTTTGAAGATCGAGCGTTTTTGGAGATGGGCTTGGTGTGAAAAGAAAATTTTTTTCTGGATTTTAATTGTACCTATTTTGGTTATGATATTTCGCAATACATTGTCTGTTGTAAAATCTGTCTTACCAATTTTTCAGGGTTATTTAATGAGCACAAACGAGTCGAATCCAGTTCTTCGGCAGCTCTTTGAAAATAACCGGCAGTGGGCTGACTCGATGCTTGCCCGAGATCCGGAATATTTTCGCAAGCTTTTGTCGCAGCAATCACCCGAGTTTTTGTGGATTGGTTGCTCGGATAGTCGGGTACCGGCGAATACCATCGTCGGATTAGAACCCGGTGAACTATTCGTTCACCGTAACGTTGCCAATGTGGTGGTGCACTCTGATTTGAATAGCTTGTCTGTTTTGCAGTTCGCCATCGATGTGCTTCGCGTTAAGCACATCATCGTTTGCGGACATTACGGTTGTTCTGGCGTGAACACGGCGCTGGAGCGTCGCAGGGTGGGGCTGGCAGACAATTGGCTGCGCCATGTGCAGGACGTGCATAACAAGCACACGCATTATCTGCCAGCCGATATGCCGCAACGCGAACGTACTAACCGGCTTTGCGAGCTGAATGTGATCGAGCAAGTGATCAATGTATGCCAGACAACCACCGTTCAGGATGCATGGGATCGGGGCCAGAAAGTGACCGTGCACAGCTGGGTGTACAGCCTTGAAGATGGCTTGGTGCGTGACTTGGGTCTGGCAGTCAGCGATCTGGAGTCTCTGGCGCCACAGCTGGAAGCCAGTTTGTCGCGATATCAGGTTTAGTGCCTTCTTGTCAGAGCCTCTTGCGACATCAGAAGCAGTGCTCGGGGGCCGGAAAATGCCCTTCTTTGACTGCACTCACGTATGCGCTGAATGCAGCACTGATGTCGGTCTGATTTTCCATGAAGTTTTTGACGAATTTGGGACGATGGCCGGGAAATACACCCAGCATGTCATGCATCACCAGCACCTGGCCTGAACACCCCGGACCGGCACCAATGCCAATCGTCGGTATCAGCAGTGCCTCGGTGACCCGATCAGCCAGCCCTCTGGGTATCGCTTCGAGCACCAGCAGCGAAGCGCCGGCTTCCTGTAGCGCGACAGCATCCGCGAGAAGCTGGTCGGCCGCTGCTTCCGTTTTTGCCTGCACCTTGAAGCCGCCTAACTGATGGACGGACTGTGGTGTCAGGCCCAGATGTGCGCAGACGGGCATGCCACGTTCGACCATCATGCGTACCGTCGGGATGAGCCAGGCCCCACCCTCGAGCTTGATCATCTCGGCACCTGCACGCAGCAATAGGGCGGCATTGTCCAGTGCTCGCTCTGGGGTTGCATAGAACCCAAACGGCATATCGACAATCAACAGCGGCGCGCGATTGCCTCGGGCAACGCAGGCCGTGTGGTAGGCGATATCGTTCAGGGTCACGGGCAAGGTCGTATCATGGCCTTGCACCACCATACCCAGCGAATCGCCGACCAGTAGCGCATCGACGCCGGACTGATCCATGATTGCTGCAAAACTCGCGTCATAGCAGGTCAGCATGGCAATTTTTTCAGCGCGAGCGCGCATCTCCGCCAGTGTGGAAATCGTGATTTTTTTGCGACTGCTATGCGGCGCGGCATTCAGATAAGAGGTCATCGTCATTCTCCGCGATTGAAAAACTCACGTTTGCCTCGCATACCTGCAATACGTTCTAGCAGCAGCTCGAAATCGTCACTGCTCTCGACAGGATTCAGGTGCTCTGCATTGACCATCAGCAATGGTGAAATATCATAATTGTAGAAAAAGCGGCTGTAGCTCTCGCAGAGGCGCTGCAAATAGTTTTCCGAAATCGCCGACTCTGCGGGAACCCCACGCCGACGTATGCGCTCGGCGAGCGTCGCGGGTGCTGCCTGAAGGTAGATCACCAGGTCGGGTTTCGGAGCTGACTGGCTGAAATGCTCGAACAACTGCCGGTACAGATGGAGTTCATCATCAGCGAGTGTGAGCGATGCAAAGATGGGGTCCTTATCGAGCAGGAAGTCGGACACGACCGGCGCAGAGAACAGATCAGTTTGCGTCAGATCGCGCAGCTGATTCATGCGCTGGAACAGGAAGAACATCTGCGTCGGTAACGCATACCGGGCAGCATCCCGGTAGAAACGCTCAAGAAAAGGATTTTCCTGTGGTTGCTCCAGAACGGGCTGAGCATTTGTTTCGGCGGCAATTTTGCGAGCGAGGCTGGTCTTGCCAACGCCGATCGGTCCTTCCACCACGATATAGCGATATTTTTCCAAAGTCATACCGGAGATGATACGCGATTGTGTTGCCGGGACGTCCATAACCGTGCCTGGGCTTGCCGCTTGCGCTGATCGCTCAGCGTTGTCCTGATACTGGTTCAGGCAGGAGTTTGAGCCGGCACAGCATCAGGATGGAGAGTCTGTATGCGCTGAGTTTGTACACCCGCGAGAAAATCCCGGGCGTGGCCTTTGCCGGGAATCTGGATATCCGCATCCAGTTCCAGCAGCGGCATCAGAACAAAGGCGCGATCGGTCATCCGCGGGTGCGGCACTTCGAGTCGGTGACTCTGTATTTGTGTCTGCCCGTACAACAATAAGTCCAGATCCAGCGTGCGCGGGGCATTTCGAAATGGCCGCTCGCGTCCGAAAGTCTGCTCGATTTTATGCAGCGCCGACAGCAGATTATCGGCGGACAGGCGGGTGTCGATACGCGCGACTGCGTTGATGAAATCATCACCGCCCGCATCCACGGGGGCACTCGCAAACAGCGATGAGCTAGCCGACAGTTGCGTATCAGTCAGGTCCTGCAGTGCCTCGATAGCGAGACGCACCGTTTGCGCCGGGTTATCGAGGTTGGCACCGATGCCGATATAGGCCGACACGGTGGCTGTCATGACGCATCCTCGGGACTCTTGCTGCGGCCGCGTCCACCGCGGCGACGGCGCCGTTTGGGGGCGACACCGGCTTCCTCTGCCGGTTTGCGGTTGAGCAGGGATTCGCGCTCGGTCGTGTCGCCCTGCATGAATTCGGTCCACCACTCACCCAGTTCGGGGTCGACTTCACCTGAGGCGCAGCGCAGCAGCAAAAAGTCATAGCCTGCCCGCAGTCGGGGATGCTCCAGCAGTTTGTAGGGCGTCTTGCCTGAGCGTCTTTCGAAGCGCGGCTGCATTGCCCAGATGTCGCGCATATCGGTCGCAATGCGTCGTTGCAGCGCGAGTTTTTCGGTTTGGCCATCGAGCACATCATCAGCGGCAAGATGCAGTGCCGGAATCGGATACTCGCCAGCCGCACGGTAGGCTTCCCATTTTTCCAGTACCTGATGCCAAAGCAGGGACGCGAACAGAAAACCCGGTGATACGGGTTTACCTTGCCGGATGCGCTCATCGGTATTGGCCAGGGCGAGCGTGACGAATTTTTCACCCATGGGCTGTTCAAGCACCACATCCAGCAGTGGAAGCAAGCCGTGATGCAAGCCTTCCTGGCGCAGCTGCTGCAGACAAGCCATCGCATGACCGCTCATCAGCAGTTTGAGCATTTCATCAAAAACACGGGCGACTGGTACGTTGTTTACGAGCGGCGCCATCACCGAAATCGGTGCGCGTGTGGCGGGCGCAATCTTGAAACTGAGTTTCGCGGCAAAGCGCACCACACGCAGCAAACGCACCGGATCTTCGCGGTAACGCGCCGCCGGATCACCGATCATTCGCAGCGATCGACTGCGAATATCCTTCATGCCGCCGTGATAATCGAGCACCAGCTGACGCTCGGGGTCGTAGTACATCGCATTGATGGTGAAATCACGGCGCTCCGCATCTTCATGCTGCTCGCCGAAGGTGTTGTCGCGCAAGACCCGGCCGTGTTCATCCTTTAGCGCGCCTTCGGAGGAACTGCCGCGAAAAGTCGTCACTTCAATCAGGTCCTGACCAAACATCACATGCACGATCTGGAATCGCCGACCGATGATGAAAGCGCGACGGAACAGGCGTTTGACCTGCTCGGGTGTTGCGTCAGTGGCTACATCGAAATCTTTTGGCTTGAATCCCAGTACCAGATCCCGTACCGCGCCGCCGACGATAAAGGCTTTGAAGCCTGCGCGCTGCAAAGTTTCGGTCACGCGGACCGCATTGGACGACACGCCATCCGGATCAATGCCATGGTCGTCAGGGCCGAACACCTGCGGCGCAGGACGATCACTGGCCGCAGTTCCGTTACCGAGCAGGCGGCGTATGAATTTTCTAATCATTGAACAGATTCAGTATCGGCCAGCCGTGGGTCTGAGCATGAGCCAGCAGCGTGGCATTGGGATTGGTAGCGACAGGATGCGTCACTGCCGAAAGCAGCGGAATATCGTTTTGCGAATCGCTATAAAACGTACTGCGACCGAAACCGGCAAGCGAGAGATTCATCGTGGCCAGCCACTGATGCAGGTTGACGACCTTGCCTGCGGCAAAAGGCGGCGTTCCCACATGACGGCCAGTCATTTGGCCGTTCCCATCGAATTCCGGTTCTGCTGCAATCAGATGCGCTACGCCGAATGCCTGCGCAATGGGTCCGGTGACAAAACGATTGGTCGCTGTGACGATCGCTACCAGATCGCCCGCCTGCTGATGTTGATCGATGAGCGCCAGCGCCTCGGTGCGAATCGCCGGGGTGATGACCTCGACCATGAACTGTGCATGCCAGCTGTCGAGTTGGTGAAGCGGAAAGCGGGCCAGCGTACCAAAGGCAAATTCGAGGTACTCGATCGGGTTCAGCGTGCCTTGCTGATACTGCTCGTAAAACACAGCATTGCGGGCAGTGAAGGCTATCCGGTCAACGGCGCCGATACGAACAAGGAACTGCCCCCACTCATAGTCGGAATCCAGCGGCAGCAGCGTGTTGTCGAGATCAAAAAGTGCGAGGTTCATGGGGTCAGTGGCGCATCGCCGAGTTGCAGCAGTTCGCGTAACAATGGCATCGTGATGGGGCGCTGGGTCTCCAGCGAGTAACGGTCCAGCGCATCGAGCATCGCTGACAACGAGGGCATGTCTCTACGAAAGTGCGTCAGCAAGTAGGGTAGCACGCCGGGTGACAAGACCAGCCCGCGCGCATCGGCAGACCGGGACAGTGCATCGATTTTCTCTTCATCCGTCAGGCCGTGCACCTGGTACACCAGACCCCAGGCCAGGCGCGTGCGCAAATCCTCGCGCAGCTTCAGGCGGGCCGGCGGCTGACTCGCGGCAGCGACCAGCATGCCGCCGGATTCGCGCACCTGGTTGTACAGCGCAAAGGCGGCAATCTGCTGTTCTTCATTGAGACGGTCGCAATCGTCGAGCAAGTACAGCGACAGGTCGGGAGACCAACGGTAAGCCTGCGCTGGCTGCTCCGACGTCAGATAACGTGCCTGACTTGCAGCGGCAAGGCCACACAGCAGATGCGATTTGCCCGCGCCGGCTTCACCCCAGACGGTAATGAAACGCTGCTCCGCTGCGCTGGCATCGCGTCGCGCAATCCGCCCCAGCATGGCAGCCAGTTCCTCGTTTCGGCCGACAACGAAACTCTCCAGTGTGGGCGGCCGGGAGGCGCCCCAGTCAAGCAGCAGCTGCCTCATGATTGATTGTAGAAGCTGCTTTTCAGATAGTGCTGGCGCAAACGGCCGAACACCACCAGCAGAATCGCTGAGGCGGGCAGTGCGAGCAGAACACCGACAAAACCGAACAGCTGACCGAAGGCGAGCAACGCAAATATCACGGCCAGCGGATGCAAGCCGATGCGCTCACCCACCAACCGTGGGGTCAGATAAAAGCTTTCGATAAACTGTCCCAGTCCGTAGACGACAGCCACGGCGATGAGTCCGTAGGCGGTATCAAACTGCAGAATCGCCGCGAGAATGGCCAGCAGCAGACCCAGACCGAAACCGATATACGGAATGAATACCAGCAAACCGGTCAGCAGACCGACGGGCAGCGCCACATCGAAACCGGCCACCGCTAGGCCGACGGAATAATACGAAGCCAGCAGCAGCATCACCAGAAGTTGTCCGCGCAGATACTGGGCGAGCAGGCTGTCAACTTCTTTTGCCATGTCTGTGACCAGGACAATCCAGCGACGCGGTACCGTCTCGCCTATCCGTGCAAACAGCGAGTGCCAGTCCAGCAGCACATAGAACAGCACAATTGGGATCAGGAACAGCGTGGCAGCCCATCCGATCACGGCAGAGCCACCCACCCTCAGCCATGTCAGCACCGCCGTGCTCAGACCATCGCTGGCAGCGAGCTTATCGGCGATGATCTCTTGTATGCCCGCGAGGTCAAAGCGACCGCCCATACCCATCTGTCGTAGCCAGGCTCCAATGCTGCCGTCAATACGCTCGAGCAGTATCGGCAGCCGCTGTCTGAGGACGGGTAATTGTTCAGCCAGCACCGGCAGGACGATCAGGACGATCGCCGCGATCAGCAGACCCAACGCCGTGATGGCCAAAAGCACCCCCAGCGTGCGCGGCAGACCGCGTCTACTCAGCCCGTCCACCAGAGGGTTGAGCATGTAGCCGATGATGGCCGCGGCTACGAAGGGTGTCAGGACGGGGCCAAGCAAGAACAGCATCAGGGCCAGCAAAATGCCCACGGCCAGCCATAACAAGGTCTGTCTTTGCTCGGAACTGGTCACAATAGGCATGGATCGCGTAGCCGGCGAGGGCGAATGGGTAAAACGATTTGGTAAAATACGAACGCTTCGGCAGTCTGGCACCGCAGCAAGTGCGCCATTTTACCGTTTCCTCTGCCTGATTTCCCATTCATCCATCGTTCCTGATCATGTCTTCAAAGTCTCCGGTTTCTCTTTCTTATCGTGATGCAGGTGTGGATATCGATGCCGGCGATGCATTGATCGAAGCGATCAAGCCCTTTGCCAAGCGCACGATGCGTGACGGCGTGCTCGCCGGTATCGGCGGTTTTGGGGCGCTTTTCGAGGTCAGCAAAAAATACCGCGAGCCGGTACTTGTCTCCGGCACCGATGGTGTGGGCACCAAACTGAAGCTCGCGTTTCATCTGAACCGCCACGATACGGTTGGCATCGATCTGGTTGCCATGAGTGTCAACGACATTCTGGTCCAAGGCGCCGAGCCACTGTTCTTCCTCGATTACTTTGCCTGTGGCCGGCTCAATGTCGCCACGGCGACCGATGTCATCAAAGGCATCGCCGCCGGGTGTGAGCAGGCGGGTTGCGCACTGATTGGCGGCGAAACCGCCGAAATGCCCAGCATGTACCCGGATGGCGAATATGATCTCGCCGGATTTGCCGTCGGTGCCGTTGAAAAATCCCGCATCATCGACGGCAAAAAAATCAGCCCCGGTGATGTCGTGCTCGGGCTGGCGTCCTCAGGCGCGCATTCGAACGGCTACTCGCTGGTCCGAAAAATCCTCGACGTCGCACAACCCGATCTGAATGCCGATTTTCACGGGCGTCCTCTGTCCGACGTATTGATCGCGCCCACGCGCATCTATGTCAAACCCTTGCTGGCGCTGATGGAAAAGATCGACGTGCATGGTCTGGTTCACATCACTGGCGGTGGCTTAGTTGAAAACATTCCCCGCGTCTTACAGCCAAACCTCACCGCCGTCTTGCAGCGTGACGCATGGCAAATGCCACCGCTGTTTACCTGGCTGCAGCAGCATGGCGGTGTCGCAGATGCCGAAATGCACCGCGTCTTTAACTGCGGTATTGGCATGACGGTGATTGTCTCGAAAGACAACGCAGATGCTGCTGAAGCGATGCTTAAACAGGCGGGTGAAACGGTATTTCGTGTGGGTGAAATTCGTGAGCGTCGGGGTGATGAGCCGCAGACGATTGTGGAGTAGGGCTCTCTATCCCCTCGCAGCAAAGCGCAAACAGTCAGTCGCGACTTGCTTCCTTTGCTGCTTCGTTTTCAAAAAGCTTGGGTGGGAAAATAGCGATTTTCGCCATGTCCGATTCTGGCAATTCCATAATTAATTCAGTATCCAGAGATTCAGGCAGCGCATAAAAATCGCGTGCAGCTTGCAGCGCGATTTTGTAATGCGAAAGCGGACATGACCAAAGCGGCCAGTGTGGGCAAACACCATAAATCGCATGCTCAAAAGTTACTGAATTTTTACTTATATACTGAGTGAATCCGCCTGATTCAAAAATATAATTTTCTACTTCTTTGCGATCCACTCTCTCAATTTTTGAAAGGAGATCGTCGCAATCGCCGAACTGATTTGCATAAAAATCGGAATCAAGCGAAGACAATAAATACTGACTGTAAGGTTTTCTGAAACTCTCTGGCGTATCAATCATTTCGAATACGCGTTGAATTTCGATGCCATCCTTCGGCATATTTTTCAGGTATTTTGAAACGTCCCAATAAGCGAGTCTAATTTTCAATGCCACTTTCCTTTTTTGTAAACTGGAAATGTTGTTGGATTGGGATAGTTCAATTTTGTATACGACAAGTCCATTTTTTCTTCTCCCTTTCCACTTGTTATCCATCACAGTTAGCATTTTATTTTTTCATGCCGAATCAATCTCCTCAATACTTTTCTCCTGGCTCCAATCTGCAGGAAAAATAGTGTTCGCGTCACCGCTGTTTTTCTTCCTCATCCACTTGTCATCCAGCTGCCTGATCTAAACAAATGCCCGATAAACCCCCATTCGCATCCGCTTGAGAAATAATCTCCACAATGCTGATGCTGGCAATAACAAATCAGTCAATCGTACTTTCACCGAAAATACTTTTATTTTCAGGCAGCTTAGGTGGGAATAGAGTGATTTGTGCCATGTCAGATTTGGGGAGTTCGACAACTACTTCACTATTTAATGATTCTGGCAGCGCATAAAAATCGCGTACCGCTTGCAGTCCGATTTTGTAGTGTGAAAGCGGACATGACCAAAGCGGCCAGTGAGTGCAAACGCCGAAAATTGCGTGCTCGAACACTACCGAATTACGACTCACATAATGAAGTAATTCCCCTCCCTCAAAAAAATAGTTTTCTATCTCGCCATTTTCAATTCGACAAACTTCATTCAGAACCTGATCGCACGTTCCAAATGTGTTTTCCTCAAAATCGCAGTTAAGGGTTGAAAGGAGGTATTGGCAATATGCCAACTTTACAGTCTCTGCTGCCTCCAACAAATCATATGATCGAATGATTCTTGTGTCGTTTAGTTTTCTATTTTTTATGTATTTCGATATATCAAAATAAAAAAATCTGATCTTCAA
>CAZXDB010000043.1:0-20852 GCA_964639465.1 uncultured Bifidobacterium sp.
TCATCTCAATAACTACCGTCACCCCGGCGCAGGCCGGGGTCCAGTGGCTTTCGTCGTATTCCTGAAAAAATTCCTGATCGTTGACCTAAATGAATACATTCACGCATCAATCCGAAACCAGTACTCTTACTTCAAAAACATTCCGGACAGTAGTAGGCGCAGGCCGGGATCCAGCGTCGTTGGTTGCCCCCCAACAGACTGCCCCGAAGGTGCCCGGCAAAGGCCCCGATCAGATTGCTGCCTTGTTTCAGACCGTCTCCTGCGCCTCAGCCACCAGCAACTCGACCAGCTCACGCGCAAAGGCCGGCAACGACTGCAGGCTGCGGACGCAGACCTGGAGCTTGCGGATGGCCCACTCGTCAGCCAGCTCAACCGTCTTGATACGCATGCTGCGCGCATGCCGGTTGGCTGCGGAAAATGGCACGACGCCGATCCCGACATTGGATTCGATCATTCGGCAGGCGGCTTCAAAGTTGCCAACCTGAATACGAATCTTGATTTGCTGGTTCAACTCGTTGGCAGCCTGCGCCAGAAAGCTGTGGATCGCGCTGGCTTCCAGCATGCCAACGAAATCATGCGCCAGCGCCTCGCTGAATTCGATACGCTCCCGTCCGGCGAGTTGGTGCGATTCTGCCGTGACCAACACCAGACGGTCTTCGCGGAAAGGAATCACTTCCAAACCCTCGGTACGCACATTGCCGGCAACGATGCCGACCTCGACCTTGCCTTCCGATACGGCACGCACGATTTCATTGGAGAGTCGCTCTTTCAAATCGATATTTACATCCGGATGCGTGGCCAGAAATTTCGGTAGCAGTGCCGGCAGAAACTCGGCCATCGCGGTGGTGTTGGCCAGCATGCGTACATGGCCGCGCGAGCCATTCACATATTCGGCCAGGTCACCGCGCAGATCGGTCAGCTGCTGCAACACCAGCCGCGCGTGATGCATGAAAGCCTGCCCGGGTGGCGTGAGCGTCACGCCCTGACTGGTGCGATACAGGAGCTTGACGCCCAGGCCCTCTTCGAGATTCTTGATACGAATGGATGCTGCAGGTAGCGACATGTGCGAGCGCTCCGCACCGCGCGTCAGGCTGTTGGCTTCGGCGATGTTAACGAAGAGACGAATGTCGGGAAGATCAAAGTGCGCAGCCATAGAATTCTCTAAGTAAAAAGCGGAAAAGTGGTGAACTGGCCTGAGAGCAGCGATTTGCTGTCATCGTAGCCTAGCCAGCCTTCGATCAGGCTTGCATAGACTTGCCGGAAATCGGTGGTGTGTTTCATGTTGCCGTTCTCATCGAGATCGGTAAGCAGTGGCGCTTTGCCATAATGCCCACCGCGCACAGGCTTGCCAATCACGTACATGTGGTTCGCGGTGCCGTGGTCGGTACCCAGACTGGTGTTCTCGGCAACCCGGCGGCCAAATTCGGAGAAGACCAGCACCGTGACATCATCGGCACGACCGATGCGCTCCATGTCGCGAATGAAGCCCGCGATGGCGTCGGACACATAACTCAGCAGGCGCTGATGCTGATCGACCTGCTGCACATGGGTGTCGAAGGCATTGTGGCGATAACCGACGTGATACAGACGCGTGGGAAGATCGGCGGCAATCATCGAGGCCACCTTGGGCAAATCCATTGAAATGATGCCGTAGTCGACCGGTGTTTTATAGTTCTCCCAGGCCGTACGAACGCGCTGCGATGCCTGCTTTGCGCTCTGCGCGACTTCGTCCAGAAAACGCTGCGAGGGATTGGACGCGCGTACCTCGCTCACGCGGTCGAGCACCGAGCGGCTTTGATTCAAACCCTTGCGAATGAAACGCTCGGGGTCGTCGAAAACTACCGGCACATGACGCGCTGCGCGCACGGCGAGCGACTGACGCTCATCGATATTGACCAGAAAATTCGGCGTCAGCTCAGGATCAATCGCATCCGCGACGCGGCCCAGCCAGCCATAGGGCTCGCCGCCATTTGGCACGCCGGTATGCCAGTAGGCCATCGACGTGAAATGCGAATACGAGGGCTGGGCATAACCGCAGCCATGCACGATCGCCATGCGGCCATCCTTGTACAGCTTCTCGAAACCAGACATGCCAGGATTGAAGCCATAGTGGTCATCAATCTTGCGCAGCTTTGACTCGCGTATGCCGATTTTCGGACGCAGCCGGTAATACGCATCATCCGCGAAGGGCACCAGGGTGTTGAGGCCATCATTCGCGCCCGAGAGCTCCACCACCACCAGAATTCGTTTTGACGGCGGCGTTGCAGCGTGCGCCAGCCCTACGGGCAGCGTCGCTGCCAATCCGGCACCCGCCAGTGCTTTGAGCAAATCGCGTCGCGTCATACCTGCATGAAAGTGGTTCATCGTCATCCTAACTGGTATGAGGGCTGCGAAAGGATCACGTGCAAGGCATTGCGCAGCGCATCTTCCATGTATGTCTCGGCCAGCCTGAGATTGGCCGTACCGAGATCGGCTTCCAGCATCGCCACCATCTGATCGCGTATGCCGACATCGACCGGCACAGAAATAAAACGGACCAGCAGATAGTCGATGGCCTCACGCGCTGTCTTGCAACCGGCGCTGCGAACCATGGCTGACAGATTCAGTTGCGCGGTTGTACGCGCGATGGGTTTGACTTTTTCGATCGCCTTGCGCCAGGCATGATAACTGGCCAGCCGCGTATTGAAATCCTCATCGCGATCCGCCTGCATCGACATGGAGGTCAAATCTTTGCCATCCGGTTTGGTTGCGGTAGTGACATCGGCGCCCATCGACAGTTTTTCAGCCACGCTCAAAATCTGGTAACGCTCGTTCGGCACACGATCATTGGCCACAAAATCAATCGGCGGGAACACAGCGTCGTAAACGAAATTGCCCCGCAAGAGCAGCAGCCCGGGTGTAATCCAGCTGCGTCCTTGCGCCCATCCGGCAACGTTCGGCGGGAACAGCAGTTTCTGCCCCATCGCATCGGTAAGCTCATTGAAATCCGGTATGCCCGGCACTTCTTTCAGGCCCATTTTCCGGTAAGTGGAAATAACCAACTCAGCCGGCGGCTTGATTCGGGTCGCGACCGATGCATCGCTGTAAAAATCCCGCGACAGAAATACGGCTTCAAGGAAAGGCGCGATCTCGTAGTTTGTATCACGCAGCAGCTTGCCCAGACGGGTGCGCATTGGCAGCGACAAATCTTCGCGCACGAAGTACTGATAGAGTTTTCCTGCGACGAATTCGGAGGTCACCGGCTGCGCAAGAATGAGATCGATCACCTGCACACCGTCAAAATTTCCGGTACGGCCGAGCACGGTTTTAGGATCATTGTCGTGCTGCGCCGGATTCATCACGAACTTCACGCCTTGATAATTCCAGCCGGTGAAAGCGCGAGCCGCTTCACGGATATCGAGTTCGGTGTAATTACCAACGCCCATGGTGAACAGCTCCATGATTTCACGGGCGAAGTTTTCATTCGGCGCCCCTTTGACATTGACCCCGGCGTCGAGGTAAGCCAGCATCGCCGGATCCTTGGCAACGGAAATAAGCAGCGTACGGAAGTTGCCGGTGGCCTGCGCACGGAACAATTCGTTCTGCTGCACCATTTTTCGGAAATCGCGCACCTTCTCTTCGCTGGTCGCGAAATGACCGTGCCAGAACAGAGCCATTTTTTCTTCCAGCGGCCGCTGCGTTACCAACATGCGGTTCGCCCACCAGTAGGCCGCACGCTGGGTTTCCAGCTTGCTCGCGCGCAGCCAATAAAGAAAACGATCTGCAACCTGCTGCATCCGCCGGTTACCGGCAGGTTTCACTTTCACGCCCAGTGCCTCGCCCTTGTCACGCGCCAGATCCGTGGCGGCAGGACGCGAGCTGGCAAAGGGATCGAGACCTGCATCAAAACTGTCGGAGGGCTGAAATGCCGGCAAATTCTGTTTAATTTTCTGATAACGAACCAGATGACGCACCGCCTGCGCCGGCGTCATGGTCGTGAAACGCGTCACCTCTTCCGGCGTTGCGCCAAATCCAGCGCGCTCAAGTAGATGCGCTGCGCGCTCGCGATTCCATTCCGTTGACGGCAGAGGCTGAAGATCATCTTGCCATTGCGCAGGCGCCGCTTGCAGCAAGCCCGAGCACAGCGCACAGAAAAAAAACAGGCAACGTAAAACGATAGGTGCGACTAGTGGCGATGACATCATGAAGTCTGAACTCTTGGCGACAAATCGCCTTGCAAGATAAGGAGAGGCTGATTTATTCCGGCCAGCTAAAAATCGATCCGCAAATGCCATTGGCGGGCTTGCAAAAAATCATGATTTTACTTGAGCGATGCGCTAATCGGCCAAAATAAACGGTAGTCGAATTATGGCGTGTTATATTTGTAATGAAATTACCGACATTTCACTCGTGAGCATCACAGCGACTGCCGAAATTGGTTTCCCGTGAAGCTTCATGCTGGCAAGCCGGCATCCGATAGTGCGTATATAAAAAAAACTACCATGTTCAATCACATCTTTCGTTCCCATGGCCGGGCCCGACCGGCTCATTCTTTGTGCCTGCGGACGGGCATCACAGCGCTCGCTATGGCGATCAGCCCCCTTTCTCTCGCTGACGAATCCAAGACGCAACCAACCCCGGAAACCCGACCTGCTGAGGTCAGCATTGATGCCACCAAACGCATCGACCCCACCGATTTCAAACACCGTTTTGATCTGCGCAGCGAATACATCGACTACGGCACAGCGTCGATGATGACGCTGGTTCCCCGCGTCGAATATGCCTTCAGTAACTCGCTGGCCGTTCGTGCCGAGGTACCCATTTTGCGCTACGACCCGGGCACCAGCGATCCTGCCGCTAACGGCGTTGGCAATCTGCTGACCCGTCTCGCCTGGCGCGCCACACGCAGCGAAGGCTATGCCATGGTCGTCGGGTCCGAGCTCAGTCTCGACACGGCCAGTAACGCCAATCTGGGAAGCGGCAAGCATGTGCTGGCGCCGTTTGCGTTCTGGGCTATCGATCTGCCAGCAATGAAATCTGTATTTTTCCCCTATGTGCAGCATGGCCGGTCGGTAGGCGGTGACGGAAGCAGGGACGATATACGTTACACCAACCTGCGGACCTCTCTTCTGACCCGCTGGCCGGAGCGAACCTACAGCTTTGTCGAAGTGTATTACTGGTTCGATCACGAGCAATCCAACCGATACAGTTCCTATGCAAAGGCCGAAGTCGGACGGTTTGTCTTGCCCAAAACCGGGTTTTACGTGCGTCCCGGTGCCGGCATGTCGGGCACCAATGAACGACTGGGCATGAAATGGAGCATGGAAATCGGCATGCGCCACTTTTTCTGACGCCTGAAGCTCCCGGCACGGCGGCTGGCGATCGGCGCTTTGGGTCGTCTTTGCACGATCGCCGGAAATGCCGGAAAATTGCCTTATATAAAAATAATTCGGGAGCCCGCCATGAAATCATCCTTGCGCCAGCGCGCAGCCGCCGCCGTTCTAACCACCTTGGCAGTTTCCGCTGCGGTGCTGGTCAGCCTGGCGGTTGCCGAAGATACCGATAAGGCCTTGCTCGAGCGAGCTCGCGGCCTGTTCAAACCCCTGCCCGACACTGCCCATGTGGATGACTATCCGCACTCGCGCGAACGCGTCGAGCTGGGCAAGCAGCTTTTTTTTGAAACCCGCGTATCCACCGATGGCCGTATGAGCTGTGCGGCCTGCCATAACCCCAGCTATTACGGCGCAGATTCACTGGCCTTGTCGGTCGGCATACACGGCACGGTGTTGCCACGCAATGCCCCCACGGTGTTCAACACGCCATTGCTGATTGCACAGCACTATGGTGGCAACCGCGTCAGTGTCGAAGAGCAGGCCATGAAAGCGCTGCTGAGCCCACTGGCCTATGGCAACAAGACCTATGCCGAAGCCGAGGAAAGAATGCGCACACTCGGTTACGGACCTTATTTCGATAAAGCTTTCCCGAATGAGAAAGATCCGGTCACTGCTGAAAACTGGGCCACAGCCATCGGCGCATTTGAGCGCACCCTGCTCACGCCGGCCCCTTTTGATCGCTACCTGAAGGGCGATCAGAAAGCGATCAGTCAGGAAGCAAAAATCGGACTCGAAAAATTCATGAGTTACGGCTGTGCCGGCTGCCACAACGGATCAGTCGTGGGCGGGCAGAGCTTCCAGAAATTCGGCCTCACCGAAGACTACTGGCTGGCCACTGGCAGCAAGGAAATGGCCTTGCTTAAAGGACGCGACAAAGGCAAATTCCACGACACGCAAAAGCCTGAAGACACCTACATTTTTAAAGTCCCGCAGCTGCGCAACGTCGCCATGACGCCACCCTATTTCCATGACGGCTCTGTCGCGACGCTTGGCGACGCTGTCCGCGTCATGGCCCGCCTCCAGCTGGGCAGAACCGTCAGCGACGATGATGTGACCCACATCGTCGCCTTTCTCAATACTCTGACCGGCGAGGTGCCAGCGCATTTTGCCAGCGTGCCGACCCTGCCTGTCTCGCCTTACCGCAACTGACCGAGGGCGTTTGATGGGCCCTCAACGCTGGTGGCCCTTGCTGCTTTGCATCAAGGCCGCCTCGTTTTATTGAAACAGCCATTCTCTCAGCACTTTTTCCGTTATAAATTTCGCACGAGAAATAAATTATTATTTTGTAAGTAAAATAAGGTTTTTAATGGCGACTATTAGTTTCTTTACGTTATGATTTCCACATCGTTAAACGATAGAGGAATCTATGAAGGGCGTCGTCTTTCGGGAATTCATCGCCATGGTCGAGAGTGCTTATTCCGTCGAGGTCGCCGATCGAATCATTAGCGCATCGAACCTATCCTCCGATGGTGCTTACACCTCCGTCGGCACTTACCCCCATCAGGAGATGGTCGAGCTGGTGACGCATTTGTCTGCCGAGACTGATACCAGCGTTCCTGACCTGCTGTACACGTTTGGTCGACATCTTTTCCAGCGGTTCTACCTCATCCACCCCGAATTCGTTAAAACTCAGTCTAGCGCTTTTGAGTTGCTGCGCCGATTGGACGGACATATTCATGTCGAGGTGCGCAAGCTCTACATCGACGCCGAACTACCGGCCTTCGACTATGAAGAAATCGGCAACGACGAAATGATCTTCATTTATCGATCACGCCGTAATCTGGCCGATTTCGCGCAGGGCCTGATCCAGGGCTGTGTCGAGCATTTCGGTGAGTCTATGGCGATCGAAAGAACCGACTTGTCCGATGATGGTACCGGCGCACACACGCGCTTCCGACTCAGAAAATCAGAGCATGGCGCTGGCAGATGACCTCCATGCTCGCCGTCTCGCGCGCGAAATCAGCGCACGGGAACAGGCGGAAGCTCTGCTGGAGCAAAAAAGCCTGGAGCTTTTCCGTCAGGCGGAAGAACGACAGCAGGCGCTCGATGCCTTAAGCGAAAGTGAAGAGCGTTACCGACTGATTGTTGAACGCTCACCGGATGCGATCCTGATCGAGGTCGATGAGAAAATCGTTTTTACCAACCCGGCTGCTCGCACCCTTTTCCGCGAGTCCGAAGAACATCAATTGCTGGGGCGCAGTCTTGCGTCACTGGTCCGACGCTCATCCTCCGAGAGCACCGCCCTGCTCCTCATCGCCGACCCTGAAACAGAAACTGAAGAAATCGCGCTCCGACTGGATGGCTCTGCCTTCGAAGTGTCGGTGCATCGTCTCTTGCTCATCTACCGGGGACAGGCAGCGATACAAATGCTGGTGCGCGACATTTCCAGCCGCAAGAAACTGGAATACCAGCTGGCCTACCAGGCAGCTCATGATGCCTTGACCGGCGCGATCAACCGCAGTGCGCTGCTGAACCATCTTTCCGATGCGATTGCCTATGCTCGTCGCAACTCGCTCACAGTCTGGGTCGCTTTTATCGATCTGGATCGCTTCAAATTTATCAATGACCGTTTTGGTCACCGTGCTGGCGATCAGGTACTGACGGGTATCAGTCAGCGCCTGCGCACCGCCTTGCGCAGCAATGACATTCTGGGACGATATGGCGGTGATGAATTCATCGTCGTGCTGCGCGGCGGCCCCGAGGCTGAAATGAGTTCGGAAACACTCGAGCGCATCATGAGCGCGGTCGCCGAGCCAGCGAAAATTGACGGCCACACCATGCGCGTCAATTGCAGCGTGGGCGTCGCCGTATTTCCCCAAGACGGCGACCTGCCTGAGCAGTTGATGGAGCGGGCTGATGCGGCGATGTACCGCGCCAAACAAGCCGGTCGCAATCGCTGCCAGTTTTTCAACGAGGAGATTCATGCACAATTGATGGAACGTGCGCGGATAGAAACTGAACTAACCGGTGCGCTGCAGCGCGGTGAATTCTTTCTCCAATATCAACCGCAAATCGACCTGCGCACGGGCGAAGTGACCGGTGCAGAAGCGCTGCTGCGCTGGCAACATCCGCTGCTGGGTCTGCTGACACCTGAGCGTTTTGTGTACCTCGCAGAGGAATCAGTTCTGATCAACGATATTGGCGCCTGGGTCCTGAACGAAGCGACGACACAGTGCGCGTCCTGGCGCAAGGCGGGTCTCGGTCATTTACGCATTGGCATCAATTTATCAGCACGTCAGTTGAATGGCCTGCCGCTGATTCGTCTGGTTGAAAAAGCACTGGCGCTGTCCGGCTTGCCCGCAGCAGCACTGGAGCTGGAGCTGACCGAAAGTCTGATGATGTCCAATATCGAGCTGACGCTGGAAACGCTGCAGACACTCAGGTCGATGGGTGTGCAGGTGGCTGTGGATGATTTTGGCACCGGTTATTCGAGCTTCGCCTACCTGCGCCGGTTGCCTATCGCCTGCCTGAAAATTGATCGCCAGTTCATCAATGATCTGAGCGAAACCGGGGCGCACGACACCGCCATCATTACGAACACCATGATTTCGCTGGCGCACAATCTCAAGCTGCGTGTGATCGCGGAAGGTGTGGAAAACGAAGCACAGTTGCGGTTGCTGCAGCGGCAAGGCTGTGACGAAATTCAAGGATTCTTCTTTAGTCGCGCGCTGAGCGCGGATGACTTTGTCAAACTATTGCAAGCACATGATCCCGCGCGCTGGCGCCGATGAGCACGCCGGACAATGCGATTAATCAATCTCTGAGGGTGAATGATCACCCGCCTCAGGATGCAGATGGCAAGATGCAAACATCACTGCCATCGACCGGCACTTTTTCAGAGAAGAGTTTTTTGATCGGCACCCAGACGATGGAAGTCGCCAGTCTGACGACGGTTTCGACCACATCGCCGGGGCGCACGCCAATCTGAAACTTACTGAAGCTGCCACTGACCTCAATCGGCGTAGCAAGACTTAAAAACTGCGCTGTCTTAGCCTGCGGTTGCAAGCGCATCGACAGTTTTTCATCGTTGAAATCCGCGGAAGAGTTGCCGGTCACGCGCATCTGGCTGGTATCAATGACCAATTCACGCTGGGTGAGCTTGCCGTTCTCGAGACCGAAGCGCGCGATCGCGCAATTCACCTGAGATTGATTGCTCGGATCAATCGCAGGCAATAAGGCCGTCAGTACATTGACCGCCCACAGATCAAAGACACCCGATGGCAAGTTCTTCGGCCACACGGCAAAATCGATCTTTCCGCTGCCATGACGGAGTATCTGCGACAAACGAGGCGCGCGCGAGGTGACATTGGCATGCAGAGAGAACCTGCCATCCATATCCGTGTCGGGCTTGATGCGACGACCCAGTACGCCGTAGTCGAAACGATCTACATCGATTTTCAGACGAGCCATCACATCGCGCTCCGTGGGCTCGTACGCCAGTGACCAGACCGCGGAACCACCGGGCATCTCGACTCTGACCGGACCAATATCAGCGCGACCATCATGTAGCCGTGCCTGTATCTCGCCGTTGCCGAGCACATCTTTGCCCGACATCACGCGCTCGACTTTCACTGCGAGCGAGGCGTCGATTTTTTTCAGGGTAGCCGGGCTGAGCAAGCCCTGGATCTGATCGCTTTTTTCGACGGCGATCTTGCGCAGATTTTCCTGATCCAGCGCTATGTCCGCCGGTGCCGCGTTTGTCGTACTCGCCGTGCTCGCCGCACCCGGCGCCTCGGTCGCCGACCAGCCTTGCAGACGAAAGTCATCGAGCTGTACCAGCGGCGCATTCAGGCCGATAACCAGCCGCGGACGCGCAGCTGATGTGACCAGACTACCCCGACCATTGAGCGCACTGCTCGCCACCTTGAGCTGCAGATCATCGACTTCGTAGCCACGCGCCGACATTCGGAAACGTCCTGCTGCCGACCATGGCCCCCACGGCGGCAGCGACACACGCAGCAGCTTGTCGAGATGGTTGAGACGCTCACCCTGAACCTTCATGCCGAGTTCGACATCGCGAGCGTCGATATCACGGTCCATCGTGCCGCTGAGTACGAGGCGTGTATTCACTGCTGATATCGATAACTCAAAAGGCACGCGACGCGATGGATCAATCAGATCCCTGACGGGCGCGCTGTGCAGGGCAATGTCTACCGGTATCTCGTCGAGTGCTGCGCCGACCTCCAACCGCACACGTTCGCCGGGCATCGCGGTCAGGGTGCCTTGGCGAATCACTACACTGGCTTTGGTACCACTGCCGGGATCACGCAGCACCATTTTTCCGCCCGTGATTTCACCCACCAGTTTCGCGTTCGCCAGTAAACCCGACAACTGGCCCGAGTGACTATCCAGATAAAGGGTGAATCGTCCGAAGCCCGCTTCGACATCGCGCGCCAGCTTCAGCTGACGCAGGACGTTGCCTACATCGACATCCGCCGCACCCAGCCACAACTGTACGTGAGGCTCTTCGCGCAGATCGAGCATCAGCGCACCATCAAACCGCGCACCGGCGACTTCCGCAAAAAACGGCGAGCTTTGCATATAGCCTTCACGCAAGTGGATATCGAAACCAAGCTCACCCACGGGCAAGCCCGTTCCCTGAATGCCGCGTGCGCGCAAACGCAAGTCGGCATCATCAAGCACCAGCTTTTTGGGTAACAGCGGAATATCCAGCGTCGTGGACGATTTGGATGGTGTTGTCGCTTTACCGGCGTTCCCAGCAGAGAGCAGTGACTCCAGCTCAGCGACATGAATACTGCTTGCTTCAAGTTTGCCTGACACCAGTGACTTGCCTTGCTGCAGGCTGCGCGAGAGTTCTGCATACAGACTGCTTTGGCCGAGCTGGAACACCAGGTTGGACAGCTGCCAATCGTCCTCCGTCATGCGCAGCTGACCGGCCAGCGCGACAGGTGCCTTTGCATTGGGCGACAATCCCAGCCAGGACGCCACATCACCAGCCTGGGATGCGCCGAGACTAAATTGCAATTGTGCTGTATTGCGGCTTGCGTCCAGTACGCCGGCGACACGCGCTGATACGGCACCGGACTGCACAATGAATTCGATCGGCGAACTGCCAGATTTCACGATACTGAGCAGATCGCTGCCGACGAGTTTTGCCTCAAGCGGCTTGCCCAGTAACTGGCCTTTGAAGTTGCCCGTCAGTGCACTTTCCGAGGGAAGCTCCACCACCATCCTGTCCACCGAAAAACTGACGGGTTTGCCGCCCTGAACATTGCCGTAGCTGAGACGGCTGCTCGCCAACTCAAAACGCGAGGCGAGTTTTTTCATCAGCGCCTCCCCATTGCTTCCCTCAGAGGACAGGCTGATCTTCAAACGTCCAAGACGCCCCTCAATACCCGGCAGACCCGTCAGCATCTTTGCCAGTCCGCCGATGCCCGCGCTCTCTGTACCCAAGCTGACACGAAACGCAGGCACACTGCGTGAGGCATCGACTTCCAGTGCGCCACTGAGCGACACATCAGCGAGGGTTACCCGCACGGGCATGCTGAGTTGTCCTGCAGTCAGTTTAAATTTGAGCGAGGCATGGTGAATATCAGCGGGCAGGCTCAGCCACCGATCAACCGTGAGCGTGAGATCGGCATCGTATTCTCTGAGCTGCTGCAAATCGAGACGCGCTTTGGACAGACTCAGGTAGAGCGCACGGAAATCGGTGGGTGGTTCTTCTTCGGCGTCCTGCCCCAGAAACGGACGCAGATCCAGCACGGGCAGCGCCAGCGCGCCGGACAAGCGCGCACGCTCTTGGCGAGCATCGACTTGTAAATCACCGGTCAACACCGACTTGCCCAGTGCCGCAGACAGCTGGCGAATGTTCACTTGACCGGGTGTCACCTGAATCGCGCCGGCAACGCCGGCATTGCCCGCATCCGGCAAGGGCACACCGATAATTTTGCCGAACCGGGCCAGATCGGGCGTGCCCAATCCGAAACGCAGCTGCGTGTCTGCCGGCGACAGCGAGCCATTCGCGTTGAACAATCCGCCTGCGAAGTTGAGCTGAAGACTCAGCGGCCAGCCGGACTTGCCCTGCACCAGATCACGCAGTCGACCGCCTTCAAGTTTGATGGCATAGGGCATGGTGTTGTCGACATTACCTTCGGCCGTGGCATACAAAGGTCCGTCCAGCGGTACGCTGGCATCCAGTTTGTCGAGCGCGAAAAACAGCGGCTTGTCATTCACGCCGCGAAACGTTACATCGAGGTCGCGCAGTTCAATTTTGCGAATATCGATGCCGGCCACCTCCGCCGGCAATGCCACCTCGTCAACCTGATCTGTTGGCAGATGCTCCGGCGTCTCGGCGAGGCTGGGAAAAGTCCAGTTATTACTACCGTCAGCGCGTTGTTTCAAATGAATTTTTACGCCACTAGCGGAGAGAGTCTCCGCCTTGAATTGCCGGTGAATCAGCGGCCACAAATCCAGACGCACCTGTAGCTCACCCACACGAACGAAATCACCCTCCCCGAATCCCTCGGGCTCTGCGATCCCAAAATCGCGCACGCGCAGCGCAGGTTTCAGACTGACGTGAAGATCCAGCGCGCCATCAAGATGAACCGCACGCCCGAGCTGTGCTGACAGTAATTTCTGCAGCGGTTTGCGATACAGGCTGCCATCGATTGACATACCAACCAGCGCCACATAAAGCATGGCGAGGGCAAGCAGTCCCGCTAACAGGCTTGCCCAGAGCAGCAGTTTGCCCGGGGTGCTCTTGGGACGAGGAATCGTTGGCAATCTGAATCGGGTCATGAAAACAGGATAACAATGACGGGCGCTTGATGGGTATCGCCCTTATCATCAGCGACGATGTCTGGCACAGACGCGGAAATCAGGCTAGCCCGCGGGCTAGCCGGCGGGCTCACCGGGATTATGTCGTATCATCGCCCAACATGCCGACCCAATGCACTGTTTTAAGTTACCTGCACCGATGCCAAGAATCGATACATCCTCGGACATGTACCAGAACAGGGACCCCAGCCTGACCACGTTCAAAAAAGACCTGGATCAGACGGTGGTCTATAGAGATTTGCCCCGGGCGGATGAAAAGCAGCGTGTGCGGGAAGTCCAGCGGGAGGTCAGCCTGGATTCGTCGGCGATTAAAAATCAGGATATCCGCAAAGACCTCCAGCGGCGCGAGATCAACCAGGCCACGCTGCTTAAGTCCAGTGACCCGCAACGCACCGAGTTAACCTACCCGCCGCTTTACGAGCCCCGCAAAGCACCTCCGGATCGCCCTGTCGAAGCCAGTTCCTTTGTCACGGGCGGCACGGTCGACGTCCGCGCCTGACACTTGCAAACCACAAATTGATCTAACGAAGAACGCTGTTATTTTTGAATGCTGACCAGCTCAACCTCAAAGGTCAGTACAGCACCGCCGGGAATGACGCCGGGGTAGCCGCGATCACCATAGGCGGTCGCAGCGGGGCATGTCAGCCTTGCCTTGCCACCGACACGGATTTTTTGCATTCCCTGCGTCCAGCAAGGCACCACGCGCGTCAGTGGAAATGCTGCCGGCTCTCCGCGCTTATAGCTGCTGTCAAATTCCTTGCCGTCGGCCAGCGTGCCGCGATAGTGCGCAACCACGGTATCGTTCACCGTCGGCATAGCGCCCGTGCCAGCTTTGAGGTGCTCAATGACCACGCCCGATGGCAGGGTTTCGGATTTCGGGTTTTCAGCGATAGCGATGCCGGCAAGGCTTGCCTGCAAGGCCAGAGCGCAGATCAGACGAGTGTGTTTCATGAGAGTCCTGTGAAGTGGTTGGTAATGCGGATCTTTATTCGTCCTCACCATCCCGAAAGAGGGTCATGAACAGATACAGCCCGCCTATCAATAGGGCTGTGACGAGAGACATAATGACAGGAATGACGTAATCGTTATCCAGCATGGCCTAATCAGTTAGCAGAGAATAAGAATAATTAAAAATCTGATAACGCGCATCAAGAGACGCGTGTGGGTCCGTGATCATTCGAAGATACCCACGCATTATCCGTGTTTGCCTAGATTTTAACCGGATCAGCTTGTCTTCAATCCCGCAGGCGCGTCGTAAACGCCATTTGGAGTAAAGTCTTGAGCGTTTGCCCACTCAACACGCAAGTTCGTTATTCTATTTTTAACACGCGGTTTCCGCTCGCACTGTCATGACTCGATATACCACCGCACTTTTGTGGGCGCTGGCGCTGTGTGCAACACCGCTATGGGCGCAAAGCAAACTGCCGCCCTGCCCCCGACCTGATTACACAAAAAACACGCACTCAGAGCGATTTGCGAACTGGCACCAGTGCTTTGGTCGTTATAGGGCAGAACTCAATGACAAGAACAGGGGCGATCTCTACGAAGGCGAGTTTCAGAACGGCGCATTCAATGGTCAGGGAAAATACACCACGGCCAACGGGGAAAAATATGTCGGTCAATACAAGGACGGCAAATACCATGGCCGGGGCACCTATGACTTCGCCGGCGGAGACAGGTACATCGGTGAGTATCGTGAAGGTAACTTCAATGGTACGGGCACCTATCATTTTGCCAATGGCAGCAAATATGTCGGCGAACATCAGGACGGTGCCTTTCACGGGCACGGCACGTACTATCACAACAGTCCCGGCGAAAATAAAGGCGACCGATATGTCGGCGAATTCAGATCCGGCAAATACTTTGGTCAGGGCACTTATACCTTCGTCAACGGAAACAAATTTAGCGGTGAATTCAAGGACAATCTGCCCGATGGCATGGGCATCTTCGAATTCATCACCGGCGACAAATACGTCGGCGAATTCAAAGGCTGGGCACGCCAGGGCAAAGGCATTCTCACGTACGCGGATGGCAGCAAACAGGAAGGCTGGTGGGACAATGACCAATTTATCCGGGCCGAGCGTTTGAATCTGCCGCTGCCCTCGGTCGGCGGTACTGAATCCGAACGACGTCAGCTGGAAGCAGAACGCCAGCAGCTGGCTCAGGAACGTCAGCGTCTTGAACAGGAACGCTCACGCCGGGAACAGGCGCGCCAGTCCTCGCGTCTGGCACTGGATGTACGGGTTTCTGAGCCGGACAGCATTGGCGCTGTCACGATTAACGTCAACACCGGCGCTGACACCAGTTCATTGACGATCAATGATGAAGAACAAGGCGGGCGCGCGGACGGGCGCTATGAAATTCGCAAAATCGCCCGCGTCGGTCAGATCACCCAATATCAAATTGCCGCCATTGACATTAACGGCAACAAGGACAGCAAAACCATCACCGTCTCGCGCAAGCTGTCAGACTCCTCGCCAAATTTTGCGCGCCTCAATCCCGCCAGCGTGAAAGTTCAGCCGAGCCGGGATGCCGTGGCCATCATCATTGGCATACAAAATTACAAGCGTGTTCCCCGCGCCGAATATGCGCGCGATGATGCGCAGGTTTTTTATGATTATGCAATCAGAGCGCTAGGCATCAAACCCGAGAATATCAAGCTGCTGCTCGATGAGGGGGCCGATGAAGTGGATATTCTGGCGGCCTTCCGAAACTGGCTGCCGATGAAGATCAAAAAAAATAAAACCGATCTCGTCGTTTTTTACAGCGGACACGGCTTACCTAGTGACGATGGGAAATCGCTGTACTTTTTACCTCATAACGCACATCGGGAATTGATCGAAGAAACCGCGATCAATCAGCAAAAAATTGTGAGTGCCATTCAGTTCGCGGAACCGCGATCGGTGACCATGTTTATCGATGCGTGCTACAGTGGACAGGCAAGATCGGGGGAAACGCTGCTTGCCAGCGCCAGGCCAGTGGCTCTGAAATCATCGGCCAGTGCGTATCCCGAGGGTTTCACGGTGATCACTGCATCGCAACCCGATCAGATCTCGTGGTCCAGTCCGAACCTCAAGCATGGTATTTTCAGCTTCTATGTGATGAAGGGTCTGGAAGGCGATGCCGACGGCAACAAGGATGGCAGGATCACGGTGGGCGAGTTGCAAAATTATCTGTCCGACATGGTACCGCGACAGGCGATGAGCATGAGCAAGAAACAGGTACCGCAACTGGTCGGTGACGCGGAGCGCGTTCTGGTCGGACGCTAATATAAAAATTGCAGTCCCTAGATAATAAAAAAATGAGACGTCGTTGTTATCAATTTATCGCCATCGCGGCTTGGGTTCTTTCATCAGCAGCAAGTGCTGCCGTCAATGATATTTACCCCACCGATTTTATTGCACTCTCCAACGGCTCGCTCAACATAACGGTCTACGCGGGACATCAAAAATCTTCCGGGCCTTATACCAATGGCGTTCGTTCCACGGGTGAAATCAATATCAACCATCTCGTTTTGCGTGCATCTCGAATTTTCTCGGTCGGCCAGAATGATCAGTATGCTTGGGCACCGGTGCTTGTACTCGGTTCGGCCGATGTTAACGGCAATGCAGCGTTGAACAATCCGATTTTTGGCGGCGGCGCCAGCGGCATGGGTGACCTTAGACTGGGTAATGCGTTTTGGTTTCATATCGACCGGCCAAACCGGACTTATGGCCTGATCGGCTTGTTCGCTATTTTGCCGACCGGTGACTACGACCGCAGCAGAATCCTGAATGTAGGCGAGAACCGTATGCGCTATGTCCTGACAGCAGGCTGGATGCAGCCCATCGGCGGAAAATGGCTGATGGAGGTGTCACCGGAAATCGCGGTGTATGGTGATAACGATCAGTATCTGGGCACTAAGGTTCGCAGTCAGGAGAATTCGTACGCATTGACCACCTACCTGCGTTACCGGCAAACCGATGCCTGGCAGTTTTATGGCGGCGCGCAAATCAATCGCGGCGGTGCGTCTCAGGTGAGCGGCGCCAATCCTGGCGGTGGGCCGGACAACACGCGTTTGTATCTGGGCACGCTGTTATTCACATCACCCAAAAGCCAATGGCAATTACGGTTTTCGAAAGACGTAAAGATCGAAAATGGTTTTCGATCCGACGGAGAATTGAGCCTCCGTTATTTGATGAGCTTCAACTGAGCAACCACAATCACGCCACACACATGTCGCTGCACCGCCTTGCCAGCGACATTTTGTGAGAACCCGTGAAGCCGCTGATGGTGGCGTTATTTGATGAGATTAATCGAGCCCAGCAGCTCCCCACCCCGTCTGATTTCCAGATCACCGTAGGCTATCTCGCCGGTGATCACGCCGGTGGAATCAACCACCAGTGACTGCGTTGCCGTGGTTGACTGATTCATCTTTCCTGCAACCAGAATCGTCTGTGCAACCGTCTTGCCCGTCACCTCACCGGAAGACAATACACTCAGTGAGGTTGCAGTCAGCTCACCCTGCACGTTACCGCTGATCGTTGCCTCGCCGGGCACTTTAAACGTACCCACGGCAGTCACGCCGCTACCGACCATCAGGTCACCGACAGGATTGGAAGTTTTCATTATGAAAAAGTAAATTGTTAAGCACTGAATATTAGTCAAACAGCGCCAGATTTCCTTACAAAAACCTACACGAACAGACCGCTCAGTCTGTCAGCGTTTTTAAAAATGCAACGAGATCATCGATCTCCTGATCGTTCAAGACGGGCGTGTCACCACGCTTGCCCCCATAGGGCACCTCATCCGCGTTGACATTACCGTGATATTTCGCCGGCAAGTCATTGAACTTGGCTACCTGTTTTCCAGCTTGTCGCGGATACCATGCCTCTGGATGCGTATCGCGCTGCACATAAAATACGACGCTATCTCGCAGGCTGGTGATCTGACCATTGTGAAAAAACACCTGACGGGTGGCGACATTGCGCAAGGTCGGCACTTTGAATTTTCCGCAAGTGTCCGCCTGCGCTGCACGTCCGGTGCGGCCTGAGCGGCACAAGCCCAGATCGGCATACTGCGCATCAGCATTCGCAGGAATGGCCGTATTGCGCGCAACACCCAGAGCGTCATAAGTAAAATCGGTAAACAGCGGTGGTTTGCCACCGTCACGTTGCGCGCTGGGATGACAGGCTGCGCAATTACCTTTTTTCTCGTCATTGAACAGTTTTAAACCGCGCATTTCAGCCGCAGTCAATGTGACTTTACCTGCGAGATAAGCGTCATATTTTGAACTGAAGGGCTGGAACTCCGGCGCCTCAATCTGGTAGCGTTCCAAAGCAAGACCCAGCTTCGCGAAGGCGGTATCCACATCATCCAGACTGTTCGCACCAAATACCTCTCGAAACTGTTTTGCATAGACCGCTTTGCGCAATTTTTCCACAACAGCGGCACGCGTGAGATTGGCCATTTCATTCGCAGCGAGCAAGGGTCGCTCTGCCTGCGCAGCCAGCGTATCGACGCTGCCGTCGTGATTAAAACCGCCCTGCGGAGTGCCCTCCTCATCGAAACTCAATGGCGGCGTCTCGGCTAGATAGCGAATTGACGGCACGGCACGGGTTCCAGGCTGATCCATCCCCGGCCCGCCGAACTGCACCGCCAGTGCGTTCGGTGGCGCGTGAGCGTGTTCCGGTGAATGGCAGCTGGCACAGGATTGCTTACCTGACGCGGACAAGGACACGTCATGAAAGATCAGCTCGCCAATACCGGCAGCTGTCAGGTCCATGGTCGGCGGCGCGGCTTCACGCTGCTCGCAGGCACTCAATACGAGTGCCAGGCCAGTGGCAAAAATTACTCTCATCATCATTCGGGGTTTAGGGTAAATGTCTGAGAATGGGTTGCAAGCATAGCTTTCACACATCGCCTGACGAACACCTCACGGCGACTTTGCCGGCGTCCGTGTCGATTGCCACGAAATAAACTGGAGCCGGCCATCGCGTCGCGCCCACACGCTGTGGAAGCGAAGCTCCACCGAGATGTCCTTGCCATTGAAATGCACATCGTAGTTCGCAAGTCCGGTAATGACGGCGACGCAGCCAAAGGTACGCACTCGCACATCCGAGCGCTTCATTGACAGATACTTCACCGCGCCGCTGCGTAGCGAGTCGATAAATGCTTGCTTGCTGTCGACCTGTGCGTTGCTGTGAATATAGACCAGGTCATCGGCGAGCAGGCGATCCAGTGCAGCGACATCCGACTGCAACTGAGCCGCATAGCGTTCATCTTCGGCGGCCAGTGCCGCGTTTTCACTTACAGGCTCGCAGCCGGCCGCCTGAGCTGTAGCAGCCATCTGCGTTAAGCAAAAAAATAACATCAAGAAAAAGTGACGCATCATATCCTCCTTAAAAATTGAATCATTCGATCATTAAAAAATCAGCTTCATACCGGGCATCAAGTAGTCGCCGCACGCGATTGCCGCCACCAACTGATTACTGACCACAGCGCGATCAGCAGCGTTGCCGCCGCCAACCACATAGCGATCGGGCGCGTGAAAAAGAGAAGCGGATCACCATCGGACTTGATCATCGAGGTGACCAGATTTTCTTCCAGCATTTTGCCCAGCACAACGCCGAGAATGGCCGGCGCGACCGGGAAGCCGTTTTCTTCCATCACAAATGCGGCGAGTCCAAACAGCAGGATCAGCAGCACACCGAGCGCAGAGTTGGTGACCGCAAATGCGCCAACGATGCAGAACAACAGAATGGTCGGCATAAGGATATTGCGCGCAACCCGCAGCACCCGCGTAGCCAGCTTCACGACCAGCCAACCCAGCGGCAGTAACAGCAGATTGGCAAGCAAAAAGACGATGAAGATCGCGTAGATGTTCTGCGGATTGTTGATGAAGATCATCGGGCCCGGATTCATGTTCTTCAGATACAGTACACCGATCGCAATCGCCGTGATCGAATCACCGGGGATGCCGAATACGATGGCTGGAATCCACGCGCCGGCCAGCGCAGAATTGTTCGCTGCGCCCGATTCGACGATGCCTTCCACATGTCCGGTGCCAAACTTCTCGGGCTCCTTTGAGAACTTCTTGCTGCTCGCATAGCTCATCCACGCGGCCATGTCAGCACCCGCGCCGGGCTGAATACCAATGAGTGTGCCCAGTGCGCTGCCGCGCACCAACTGCCAAGGATAGCGGACCAGCAAAGTCCAGATGCCGGCAAATATATTGCCGATCTTTTCGGTCAGTACCACCGCTGGTGGATCGAGGTTGGTTACGTAGCGCAGCAGCTCGGAGATAGCGAACATACCGACCATCATGGGTATCAGCTCGATACCACTCATCAGCTCTGGCAAGCCCAACGTGAAGCGCGGGTGGGCGGCCGGGTTCTCCAGACCGATGCAGGCAATCAGCAAGCCGAGCAGCAGCGATACCGCAGCCTTGAGCCGGCTACTGCTGCCGATAAAGATCGCGCCGGACAGCCCGAGAATCATCAGCCAGAAGTATTCAAATGAGGAGAATCTCAGCGCAAACTCCGCCAGCGACGGCGAGAACAAAATCAGCACCACGGTGCCTACCAGTCCCCCGATCACGGAGAAGACCAGACCGGCGCCGAGTGCCTGCTCGGCCTGGCCCTTGAGTGTCATCTGATAGGCCTCGTCGGCGTACGCGGCCGACGCCGGTGTGCCGGGAATGCG
>CAZXDB010000044.1:0-20713 GCA_964639465.1 uncultured Bifidobacterium sp.
CTTCTTGGCCGCTGGCTTTTTCTTGGCTACGGCTTTCTTGGTCGCTTTCTTCGCTGCTTTTTTAGCGGCCGGCTTTTTCTTGGCGGCGGCTTTTTTGGCAACAGGCTTTTTCTTCGCTACAGCCTTTTTAGCAACTTTTTTCGCTGCTTTTTTGGCGACTTTCTTCACTGCTTTTTTCGCAGCCGGCTTCTTCTTGGCAGCGACTTTTTTAGCAGCGGGCTTCTTCTTGGCTACTACTTTTTTGATCGCGGCCTTCTTGGCGACCGGCTTCTTCTTGGCAGCCGGCTTCTTCTTGGCTGCAGTTTTCTTCTTTGCTGTTGCCATTGCTTTCTCCTTCATGTGATCACATGTCACTTGGTACAAGTTGGAAACCCGTCTGGTACCCTGAAGGTCCAAGCGGATTATTCATCGGCACAAACAAAAGTTTGTTTGCGCTAATGAATGCGGCACCAGCTGAACTGCTGCATCTCCTCGTCAATGCAGCACTTCAGCCAATTTGTCCCCCGATACACCCCTGGGCAGAACAAAAAAAACGCCGGCATACAAGCCGGCGTCGGAATACTTTTGCAGAAAAACACACTCTTTTTCCGAAGAATACGCTGCCTTACCCGAAAACTCCGGGCGGATGGGCGCCGTAAAAAAAGTTGGATGAGCTCGCGTACTGTCCATTCAGTCCGGTTGCTGCCTTTCATTGTTCAAGCTGCTGTACCGAACCCTGCCCAAAACACCTGCCATCGCTTGCGTTTTGAGGAGGGCTCCCAAAATTCATGGGCTGATCCGCACCGGACCGCCCTTTGTTCATTCGTCTTGTGCACTTACTCCCAGTTGAGCGCACCGCCGGTCTGGTATTCGATAACCCGAGTTTCGAAGAAGTTACGCTCCTTCTTCAGGTCGATCATCTCGCTCATCCAAGGGAAGGGGTTCTCTTCCTGCGGGAACAAAGCCTCCAGTCCGATCTGCTGTGCCCGGCGATTGGCGATGAAGCGGAGGTAACCCTTGAACATCGCCGCATTCAGCCCGAGCACGCCACGCGGCATTGTATCCTCAGCGTAGCGATATTCCAACTCCACAGCTTCCAAAAACAACGCCTTGATCTCTTCTTTGAAGGCCGGCGTCCACAGATGGGGATTTTCGAGCTTGATGGTGTTGATCAGATCGATACCGAAATTGCAGTGCATCGACTCGTCGCGCAAGATGTACTGGTACTGCTCGGCGGCGCCCATCATTTTGTTCTGACGACCCAGTGCCAGAATCTGAGTGAAGCCCACGTAGAAGAACAAGCCCTCCATCAGGCAGGCAAACACGATCAGCGATTTGAGCAGGGTCTGGTCACTCTCGGTCGTACCGGTCTGGAACTCAGGATTGGTCAGCGTCTCGATGAAGGGAATCAAGAACTGATCCTTATCGCGTATGGACGTGACTTCGTTGTAGGCATTGAAGATTTCCGACTCATCCAGACCCAGGGATTCAACAATGTACTGATAGGCGTGGGTGTGAATCGCCTCTTCAAAGGCCTGACGCAGCAGATACTGGCGACACTCGGGCGCGGTGATATGGCGGTAGGTACCCAGCACGATGTTGTTGGCCGCCAGCGAGTCGGCGGTCACGAAAAAGCCCAGATTGCGCTTGACCAGACGACGCTCGTCTTCGGTCAGGCCATTGGGATTCTTCCAAAGCTCAATATCACGCTGCATATTGATTTCCTGCGGCATCCAGTGATTTGCGCAGCCCGCCAGGTACTTGTCCCAAGCCCATTTGTACTTGAACGGCACGAGTTGATTGACGTCAGTCTTGCCATTGATGATGCGCTTGTCCACTGCATTGACGCGGCCGTGGGTATCGCCGGTCTTCTCGGGGCGCGCCAATATGCCCGGATTGAGGGCGGTGTCAGCCTGAAACGCAGCAACGGGTGCGCCGGTTGGTACGGCCTGCAATTGCGGACGCGCCTGCGGTGGTCGGGCTGCGGATGCTGCGGTGTCGTCTTCCCAAGAAAGCATGGTGTTTTTTCCTCAATTGCCTGTAATGTTGAATCGTTAAAGCATAGGCCGGGTTCGCACTGCCGGCTTGATCGTTATCCTGAGCGATGCAAGCCGGCGGCGTATCGTGCTTATCTTTTCGTACCTATCTTATCGTGCGCGCTCATCGCACGCTGATCATGCCTGTTACTGACACGCCTCGCACTCTTCGAAACCAGGGTCACCCGGGCGCAGCATGCAAGCCGGACCATCCGTCTCTGCTGACGCACCCACGGTTGCGGGTATGTCGGACGAGACCGCATTGAGTGCGCCCGCTTTCGACGTCGATTTCTCGGTGTGCGTAGCGCCAATGGTGCGCAGGTAGTACGTGGTCTTCAGACCGCGCAGCCAGGCCAGCTTGTACGTCTCATCAAGCTTCTTGCCGGAGGCGCCCGCCATGTAAATGTTCAGGGACTGCGCCTGATCAATCCACTTCTGGCGGCGTGATGCGGCTTCGACCAGCCAGCTCGGATCAACTTCGAAGGCCGTCGCATACAGATCGCGCAGGTCCTGGGGAACGCGATCAATGCGCGCCAGGCTGCCGTCGAAGTATTTCAGATCGGCGATCATCACCTCATCCCACAGGCCGCGCGCTTTCAGGTCGCGTACCAGATGCTCGTTGATTTCAGTGAATTCACCGGACAGATTCGATTTCACATAGAGGTTCTGATAGGTCGGCTCGATACATGCCGAGACGCCGATGATGTTGGAGATCGTCGCGGTCGGCGCGATCGCCACGCAATTAGAGTTGCGCATGCCGTGGGTTTTAATGCGGTCACGCAGCTTGCTCCAATCCAGCGTTTCGGAGGTATCCACTTCCAGATAACCGCCGCGCTCTTCGGCCAGTAGCTTGAGCGAATCCTGCGGCAGGATGCCGCGATCCCACAGCGATCCCCGATAGGAACTGTACGTGCCGCGCTCTTCGGCCAGATCGGAGGACGCCATGTAAGCGTAGTAGCACACTGCTTCCATCGAACGGTCCGCGAACTCGACTGCATCTTTCGATGCATAAGGTACGCGCATCATGTGCAGGCAATCCTGAAAACCCATAATGCCCATGCCGACCGGACGATGACGAAGGTTCGAGTCACGCGCCTTCTTCACAGCGTAGTAGTTGATGTCGATCACGTTATCGAGCATGCGCATCGCCGTACTGATGGTTTTCTTCAGTTTGTCGTGATCGAGTTTGCCGTCCTTCATGTGAGCAGGCAAATTGACCGAGCCGAGATTGCACACCGCGATTTCGGAGTCATTGGTATTGAGCGTAATCTCGGTGCACAGGTTGGAGCTGTGAACCACGCCCACGTGCTGCTGGGGCGAACGGATATTGCACGGATCCTTGAAGGTGATCCATGGATGGCCAGTCTCGAACAGCATTGACAGCATTTTGCGCCAGAGATCGAGCGCCTCGATTTTTTTGAACAGCTTCATTTCGCCGGAAGCACATTTGGCTTCATAACCAAGATAGGCTTGCTCGAAATCTTTACCAAATTTGTCGTGCAAATCTTTGACATCCGACGGCGAGAACAAAGTCCAGCTGCCTTTTTCCATCACGCGCTTCATGAACAGGTCGGGAATCCAATTCGACGTGTTCATGTCATGCGTGCGGCGACGATCGTCACCGGTATTTTTGCGCAGATCGAGGAACTCCTCGACATCCATGTGCCAGGTTTCGAGGTAAGCGCAGACAGCGCCCTTGCGCTTGCCGCCCTGATTGACCGCAACAGCCGTGTCATTCACCACTTTGAGGAAGGGTACGACACCCTGCGATTTGCCATTAGTGCCTTTGATGTGCGCACCAAGCGATCGCACCGGCGTCCAGTCATTGCCCAGACCACCGGCATACTTGGCCAGCAGCGCATTTTCTTTAATGGCGTCGTAAATACCTTCAAGATCATCCGATACCGTCGTCAGGTAGCAGGACGAGAGCTGCGAGCGCTGGGTGCCGGAATTAAACAGGGTCGGCGTCGAGCTCATGAAATCGAAGGACGACAACAGGTTGTAGAACTCGATCGCACGCGCTTCGCGGTTGACCTCATTAAGTGCCAGACCCATCGCCACACGCATGTAGAACGCCTGCGGCATTTCGATGCGTGTGCCTTGAATGTGCAGGAAATAGCGGTCATACAATGTCTGCAAGCCGAGATAACCAAATTGCAGGTCACGATCCGCCACCAATGCGTCGGCGAGCATTTTCAGATCGAATTGCGCGAGCTTTTCATCGAGCAGATCGGCCTCAATGCCTTTTTTGATGAATTTCGGGAAATAATCAAGATAGTGCTTGGCCGCATCGCCTTGCGCCACTTCCTGACCGAAGACTTCTTTACGAATCGTGTGCATCAACAAACGCGCTGTGACCTGACTGTAAGCAGGATCTTTTTCCATCAGCACGCGCGCTGCCAGAATGGCGGACTTGTACAACTCTTCAACCGGCACGCCATCGTACAGATTGCGCACGGTCTCGTGCAGGATGGCATCGGCATCTGCGAATTGCTCCAGACCGATACATGCCGAGGTGATCATCGCCTTGAGCTTGTTCATGTCGAGCGGCACGCGCTGACCATCCACCACGATCTGCAGCGAGGATTCACGCGCAAGCGCGGGCTTGCTGGCCTGCTGCTGAGCACGCTCTTCCATGCGTTTGGCGCGGTACAGCACATAGGCACGCGCCACATCGTGCTCACCCGAGCGCATCAGCGCCAGTTCTACCTGATCCTGCACATCTTCAATGTGGAAAGTACCGCCAGCAGGCTGACGACGCATCAGCGTCGACACGACACCCACAGTCAACTGCTCGACCAGCTCACGCACACGCGCTGAAGCGGCACCCTGACCGCCATTCACGGCCAGAAATGCCTTGGTCATGGCGATGGAAATCTTGGACGGTTCAAAACCAACGACGGCGCCATTGCGACGAATGATCTTGTAATCGTGCAGCGGCGCCGTCGCGCCGGGGGACGAAGGTGCAAGTGCCGATACGGCGGGTGCGCCACTAATGTTGCCCGTGGACTTGGCTGAAATTTCCTGACTGGTCTGCACTGCGCCTCCCCAAATGGTCATGCGGCGGGCATCGCTGCCCGGTTTTCTCTGTTTTACCGTGCAAATGCCGGCACCTTGATTTCTACTTACCGGCTTACGCGCCGCACGCTGCATTGCGCAGACACACCGAAAGATTGACTACTGATGGGCCCTGGCCAAGCCCCACATTTATCCGGGCTGCCACCCCCATTGAAACGCTTCGCTCATTGTGTGAGCTGGTCTAACCTGGTCAGTTCAGTTGAATTCGCGAGAAACACTAGATCTAGTAGACCCGGGGCTTGCGAGCACTAATTCTAGTGCCCGCCCGCCCAACTTGCAACCAGTTTTTACGCTGGGAAACGTGGCGAACGAGGCGTTTTCATGCCCGAGAACCCGGCGGCCAAGCGGGCAGTCAGGTCGGACTGGTAGCGGAGCCAGTCAAAATGCGGCCCGGGGTCCGTTTTTCGACCGGGCGCGATGTTTTCATGTCCCGTGATCTGGTCCAGCGGATGCTCGCTGAGCAGGGCTTCGGTGAGCGCGACCAGCGTTCTGTATTGCACATCGCAAAACGGTGTGTGGTCATCGCCTTCCAGTTCGATGCCAATTGAGAAATCATTACAGCGCTCACGATGATTGAAACTTGACACGCCGGCGTGCCAGGCACGATCGCGTGTGCTGACAAATTGCGTTGGACTGCCGTCACGTCGAATCAGAAAATGCGCAGATACCCGCAAACCATCGAGTTGCGAAAAATACGGATGCGCGGTGCAATCGAGCCGGTTGGTGAACAGGGCTTCAATCGATTCCCCACCAAACTCGCCGGGCGGCAGGCTGATATTGTGAATCACGAGCAGGTCGATTGGCGTTTCCTGCGGACGAGCATCGTAATTCGGACTACGGAGATGGCGCATTTCCGGGCACCAGCCGGCAGCGTCAATGGAAAAGTGGAAATCAGTCGGCATCATGAATCGTTAGTCGCTGCATACGGTAGCGTAGTTGGCGCAAGCTTATCCCAAGAAGTGATGCAGCGCGGGTGCGATTGAAGCGCGCCTGCCTGAGCGCGCGCTGGATCAGTCCACGCTCGACGCTGGCCAGGTGGGCGGGCAGCGAGACTGGCAGCGGCGCGACATCTGAAGGAGTCGCCTCGATGCGCGATGCCGCTTCGCCAGACGGCAGCACGGTTGCTCCGGAGGCAATCAGGCTCTCGAAATGCAAGTCCTCTGGCTCAATGACATCGCCCGTGGCAAAGGCCAACGCCCGCTCCAGCACATTCTCGAGTTCACGCACATTGCCGGGGAAGTCATGGGTCATGAGCCTTTGCATGGCTGCTGCACTGATCACCGGCTTCGCGGCCAGCGGCAGCAGGCGGGCCAGAATCGCATCACAAAGCAAAGGAACGTCCTCGCAGCGCGCTCGCAGCGGCGGCAGCGAAAGCGCAATCACCTGCAGACGAAAATACAAATCCTGACGAAAGCTGCCCTGCTTCACCGCATGCGCGAGATTTTGGTGAGTGGCCGACAAAATACGTACGTCAATCGCATCTTCGACCTGCGCGCCCAGCTTGCGCACTCGCCGCTCCTGAATTGCGCGCAGTAACTTGACTTGCATGGCCAGCGGCAGCTCGGCGACCTCATCGAGAAAAAGCGTGCCGCGATGTGCCGCATGAAAAAAACCCTGGCGTTCCTCACTGGCACCGGTGAAAGCACCGCGACGATAACCGAAAAATTCGGCTTCCATCAGGTTGTCCGGAATCGCACCACAGTTGACCGCAATGAACGGCTGCCCGGCGCGCGCGCTGTGCGCATGAATGTCGCGGGCGGCGAGCTCCTTGCCACTGCCCGACTCGCCGTAAATCGCCACCGGCGCGTTACTCAGACCCAGCCTGCGTATGCGCTCACGCACCGCCTGCATAACCTGCGACTGGCCCAGCAGACGAAATCCGGCATCGGTAACAGGGGGAGAAACAGAGGACATGGCAGATGCCAGAAGGGACTCGGGAGAACGGGACGCGGAAGGGTAAGACATGTCGGCACGAACCGCCGTGCGATACGCGCGAAACACAACATCTCACCAGAGCATCTGACAAAAACTCAAATGATCAGAGGGAAATAAAGACCGCCGGACCCGCCGCTGAGATCAGGGTCAGAGGGATCCGTGGCGATGTGTGGCCTGATGGGATTCGCTGCAGAACGTGATGGCACCGGGACCGTGAATCGCCTCGGAGTGGGGCAGATGAATGCCGCATTGGGCGCATTTAACCATCGTTTCCGCGGCGCCCTCCGTCGCTGAGGCAGACGAGCGGGCCGACGCCGCAGACGAATCGGAACGCGTAGCAGAGCGCTTTGAGGCGACATACCAGCGCCAGGCAATGTAAATGACAACAGCCCACAGCAGATATTTCACCCCAGCCCCCTGTGCAACACCACCTCCATCACAAAGCGGCTACCCACATAAGCCAGCAAGAGCGTTGCAAAACCCGTGAGCGTGAACGACAGCGCTGTCTTGCCGCGCCAGCCGCGCCACTGACGCCCTGCGAGCAGCGCGCCAAACAGAAGCCAGGACAGCAACGTGAACAGTGTCTTGTGCTCAAGACGGAAGGGTTGACCAAAAACTGCCTCTGAAAAGAACACGCCGGAGGCCACTGTCAGCGTCAGCAAAAGGAAGCCGATGCTGATCAGGCGAAACAGCACACGCTCCATCGTCAGCAGCGCCGGCAAGCGATCAATGGCCATCGCAAACCAGCCACGATCGGACGCTGCTGCAGGCAGGGCGTGCAAACGCGACTCCTGCATGGCCATCAATACTGCATGAAAGGCGGCAATCGTGAGCGAGCCGTAAGCCAGCGTCGACAAAGCCACATGCCATGCGAACCAGGACGACCTGCCCGCCAGAGGAATTTCCGACCCCGGAAAAAATGCCGGCAGCACAATCACAATGGCCGCGATCGGCAATACCAGCCGGCGCAATCCATCAACCGACAAATTGCGGTTCTCCACCCAATAGGCAGCGACCGTAATCCAGAGTGCTGCCGATAGCATGACCGCAAATCCCAGTCTCAGATAGTCGGGGGTGATCACGATGCTGGCCAGCGCGGCGCCGTGCAATAACCAGCCTGCTGCAGTACCTGCCGTAATGATGCGACGCTGCTGCTCGGACAACAATGAGCAAACGATATAAAGCAATCCGGCCGCGTGAATAAAGAAGAGTTGCATAGGCAAAGTGTACACCATGGCCCTGCTTCAAAAGCTCGGACGACACGGGCTTCGGGTAGAATCGCAGCGTAGTTTTCCTCTGCGCAGATGCGCATCCGACCGTTCCTTTCCGACACACATCCAACACACACCATGCTCGACAATCTGACCCAAAGGCTGGCAAAAGTCGTCAAGACCATGCGCGGCGAAGCGCGGCTGACCGAATCGAACACTGCCGATATGCTGCGCGAAGTGCGCCTTGCGCTGCTGGAGGCCGATGTGGCGCTGCCGGCAGTGCGCGAATTCATCGCGCGGGTGAAAGAAAAAGCACTCGGAGAGCAAGTGGTGGGATCGCTCACGCCGGGGCAGGCGCTGGTGGGCGTGGTTCACGACGAACTGGCCAGCCTGATGGGCGCCGATCTGGGTCCGGAAGCGACCCAGCTGTCGTTTGCGACACAGCCGCCGGCGATCATTCTGATGGCCGGCTTGCAGGGTGCCGGTAAAACCACCACCGTCGGCAAGCTCGCTAAATTTTTGCAGGAACAGAAAAAGAAAAAAGTCCTGACCGTATCGGCTGACGTTTACCGCCCCGCCGCCATCGGGCAGCTGCAGACGGTGACAGCACAAGTTGGCGCCGACTTCTTTCCGTCCAGCGCCACGGACAAGCCGGTCGATATCGCACTCGCGGCGCTGGATTACGCGAAGAAACACCACCATGACGTGCTCATCATCGACACAGCCGGCCGTCTTGGTATCGATGAAGCGATGATGCAGGAAATCAGCGCATTGCACGCCGCTGTCAATCCGATCGAAACCCTGTTCGTGGTCGATGCGATGCTGGGCCAGGATGCAATCAACACCGCCCGCGCGTTCAGTGAAGCACTACCGCTGACCGGTATTGTGCTGACCAAACTCGATGGCGATGCGCGTGGTGGCGCTGCGCTCTCTGTCCGACATATCACTGGCAAGCCGATCAAGTTCGCTGGCGTGGCGGAGAAGCTCGATGGTCTTGAGCCCTTTGATCCGGATCGCATGGCCAACCGTATTCTTGGTATGGGCGACATCCTCGCTCTGGTCGAAGAAGCGAAAAAAGGCGTGGACATGGCCGCCGCCCAGGACCTCGCCCACAAGATCAAAGGCGGCGGTAAATTCGATCTCAACGACTTCAAGGCGCAGCTTTCACAGATGAAGAATATGGGTGGACTGTCCGGACTGATGGACAAACTGCCCGCCCAATTCCAGCAAGCAGCCTCGGGCGCCAACATGGGTCAAGCGGAAAAACAGGTGCGGCGCATGGAGGGCATCATCAACGCGATGACGCTTCAGGAGCGCACCAAACCCGATCTGATCAAGGCCTCTCGCAAGCGCCGGATCGCCGCGGGTGCGGGCGTTCAGGTGCAGGAAGTCAATCGCATGCTCGCTCAGTTCGAGCAAATGCAGGGCATGATGAAAAAATTCAAAGGCGCCGGCATGATGAAAATGATGCGTGGCATGAAGGGCATGCTGCCCGGTATGCGATGAAAAATCAGCGATTTTCATAGGGAGAACCACGCTTTATCCCCCGTCACTCAGACGCATCAAGGGCGCTTCTCAGAGGACCAATGCAATTCGACCGCCCCGTCTCCATAGCGCAAGCGCGGTTTCAAAAGCGCGCTCTCATAGGGAAAAACCCTGAAAAACTGATAAAAAATGCTTGCATCACAAGCAAAACCCTAAGACCATTGGCGGTGCGTGAATTGGCGCAATTTTTCACCACTACAGCAATGGAGGTTCAATAATGGCTACAGCCAAAAAGGCGGCAAAAAAACCCGCCGCAAAAAAAGCACCTGCAAAGAAAGCTCCGGCCACTAAAAAGCCAGCAGCTAAGAAAGTAGCAGCAAAGAAGCCAGCCGCTAAAAAGGTTGCAGCTAAGAAGCCAGCCGCTAAAAAAGTCGCTGCTAAAAAGCCCGCTGCAAAGAAGGTCGTCGCTAAAAAAGTCGTTGCTAAAAAAGCGCCGGCCAAGAAAGTAAAAGCCAAGACCACCCGCAAGCCTAACGCAGCATTCATGAAGCCCCTGACCCCGTCCGCAGCATTGGCCGCCGTCGTTGGTTCCAACCCGCTGCCACGTACCGATGTCACCAAGAAGGTTTGGGACTACATCAAGAAACACAAGCTGCAAGACAGCGTCAACCGCCGCAACATCAATGCAGACGACAAGCTGAAAGCTGTTTTCGGTGGCAAGAAGACCGTATCCATGTTCGAGATGACCAAACTCATCTCTGGCCACTTGAAGTAATTTTCAGGTGCCAAACAAAAACGCCCGCAATTATGCGGGCGTTTTTGTTTTTGAGGTCGTCTTTTTGCTGCAGCAGGAAGGCTATTTTTTCTGCTGATACGCGTTGATTGCGCGTTCCAGATCCTGATATTCCTCGCAGCGCTTCCCGCATATTTTTTCTAGCCGCGCCAGATGTTCGGCTGCCTTCTCCGGCTGGCCGGCTTTCAGATACGCCTGACCAATATATTCATTCGCACCCCGGTGATTGGGATCGATACGCAGCGCTTCCTTGTAATGCGTAAAGGATTGCGTCAGATCGTCAAGGTGGCGGTGCGCATAACCGAGGTAATTGTGGATATCAGCACTCTCGGGCGATCGTGTCAGCGCTTTGGAAAGGGCATTCACGGCCCCCTGCCAGTCCTTGCGCTCAACGGCTTTTTTACCGGCGACAAAATCGGCATCTTCCTTGTTGGCCGCCGGCTTGGACTCGGTCATATTCGCCATGGCGACCGGAACGCTAAAAACCAGCATCATTGCGCAGATTATTTTTTTCATCTTATTTCCTTCGCACGTTTCATTAATTTTCCCATCGCTTCCAGGCCGCTCGCACGGCATTCGGATAATCCGGCTTGCCACGGCTGCCATTGTATCGCCCGAGCGCCATGTACAAATTGCCGCGCTCCATATCGATGTACATCCGCAGTATCGCGCAGCCATAACGCAGGTTAGTTTGCATATGAAACAAGCGCGACGGCTGACCGTCACCAATCACCCGTGTCCAGAAGGGCATCACCTGCATATAACCCCGCGCGCCAGCTGTCGAGATCGCGTATTTGCGAAAGCCGGACTCGACCTGAATCAGTCCCAGCACCATCGCCGGATCAAGCCCCGCGCGGCGCGATTCGTACCAGACAGTTTGTAGAAATTCCGTACGCAATAGTGCATCGGGCATGCGGCTGTGCAGACGGCGCGACATCGCCTCAAACCAGCGCTGCCAGTCTGCTTTGTCGGCGTCATTGACAAAGGAAAGTCGCGGCGGTCTCGAATCCGCAATCGCACGGGCCAGCGCGACCCGTACCGAATCCGCCAGTGCCTCCTCGCGCTGATTGCCCGCATCGGCACGGTGCAACGCACTGAAAGTCAGCAGCAGCGCGAACCAAAGCCCGCGAAACTGCGATGGCAGGGCTGATGCAAACACGGTTTACGCCAGATGCCCGCGGAGGAACGCAGCCATGCCGTCTCGCGCCACCGGCGTCGCAGCCTCGTCGCGACGGCCCTGATATTCGAGCATGCCGTCTTTCAGGCCGCGCTCTCCGATAACGATCCGGTGCGGCACACCGATCAGTTCCCAGTCGGCGAACATCGCGCCGGGACGCTCGCCGCGATCATCCAGAATCACATCGATACCCGCGGTGGTCAGCTCGACATACAAGCTGTCGGTGGCATCGCGGACCACCTCGCTGCGGTCGTAACCCATCGGGCAAAGCACGACCTCGAAGGGCGCGATGGAGGCGGGCCAGATAATGCCTTTAGCATCAAAATTCTGCTCGATCGCTGCGCCCAGAATCCGAGTGATGCCTATGCCATAGCAGCCCATTTGCATCAGCTGCGGCTTGCCGTTCTCGTCGAGATAGGTCGCCTTCATGTCTTCGGAATAGCGGGTGCCGAGCTGGAATACATGACCCACTTCGATGCCACGCTGCACGTCGAGCACACCCTTGCCATCGGGTGAAGGATCACCCGCCACGACATTGCGCAGATCGGCGACAACGGGCTCAGGCAAATCCCGACCCCAGTTCACGCCGATGTAATGAAAACCTTCGGCATTGGCACCGCAGACGAAATCACTCATGAGTGCCACAGTCCGGTCGGCAGCGATCTTTACTGCAGCACCGACGTTGATAGGCCCGATATAACCGGGCGGTGTACCAAAGTGTTCGAGAATCTCGCTCTCGCTGGCAAAACGAAATTCGCCAATACCGGGCAGCTTGCCGGCTTTGACTTCATTAAGTTCATGATCACCGCGGATCAGCAATAACCAGATTTCGCGCTGCCCTTCGTCTTTTTCAACCGATAGCACTACGGACTTGACGGTTTGCGTTAGCGGCACGCCGAGCATTTGAGCGACATCTTCGCAGCGTGTTTTGCCGGGCGTCGGTATTTTCTCCAATGTCCCGGCCGGCGCCGCGCGGCTTGCGGCGGGTGCCAGCGCCTCGGCCGCTTCCATGTTGGCCGCGTAATCGGATGTCGGGCAGTACACCAGCGCGTCCTCGCCGGTATCGGCAATGACGTGAAATTCCTGCGAGCCGGACCCGCCGATGGCGCCATTGTCCGCCGCCACGGCACGGAAGCGAAGGCCGAAACGAGTGAAGATGCGCGTATAGGTATCGACCATCACCTGATACGAATGCCGCAAGCCGTCGACGTCACGGTCGAAAGAGTAAGCGTCTTTCATGGTGAATTCCCGACCGCGCATCAGGCCAAAGCGCGGCCGACGCTCGTCACGGAACTTGGTCTGGATGTGATAGAAGTTGACCGGCAACTGGCGGTAGGACTTGATCTCGCTGCGCGCTATGTCCGTGATAACTTCCTCAGACGTTGGCTGCATCGCAAAGTCCCGGCCATGGCGGTCTTTGAGTCGTAAAAGCTCCGGACCCATCTTGTCCCAGCGACCGGTCTCCTGCCAGAGCTCGGCCGGCTGCACCAGCGGCATCAGCAGCTCCACCGCCCCGGCACGGTCCATTTCCTCGCGAACGATGTTCTCCACCTTGCGGATCACGCGCAGCCCCATGGGCATGTAGTTGTAAATACCAGAACCCAGCCGTCGGATCATGCCAGCACGAAGCATGAGCTTGTGGCTCACGATTTCGGCATCGGACGGGGCTTCTTTGAGTGTTGAAATAAAAAAACGGGAGGCGCGCATGGAGTGTGAAATCTTTTGAAAAAGAGGGAGTTATAATCGTTCCAATTCTAAAGTATTCGCTGGCCACCGCGCCGGTGGATTGCACGACCCTTGCTCTGGACAGCCCGCCAATTGTGCGCCGCCCGTGCTTGCTGTGCGTCCGCGCCGGTGTCCGCAGAAAAAACGAGGTGCATCATGCTGGACCGGGAAGGCTTTCGCCCGAACGTCGGCATCATCCTGCTAAACCACCAAAATGAAGTCTGGTGGGGTAAGCGGGTGCGTGAACATTCCTGGCAGTTTCCCCAGGGCGGCATCAAGCACGGCGAGACGCCCGAGCAGGCAATGTACCGCGAGCTCGAGGAAGAGGTCGGGCTGCGCGCGGAACATGTCAGGATCATTGGTCGCACACGCGACTGGTTGCGCTATGAAGTCCCCGATCATTTCATCAAACGCGAAGTACGCGGCCACTACCGTGGCCAGAAACAAATCTGGTTCTTGCTGCGTATGATCGGTCGCGATTGCGATGTGAACCTGCGCATCTCCGAGCATCCCGAGTTCGACGCCTGGCGCTGGCATGACTATTGGGTACCGATGGACATGGTGATCGAGTTCAAGCGCGATGTGTACACGCGAGCATTGCAGGAACTGTCGCGCTTTATCACCCGCGCAGCACCGGCTGCCCGGCGACCGCCTCGCGACCGCACGCCCCACAAACCGCTCAACATGACCGACGAAGCTTCGTCAATGACTGAATCGGGCTCCGAATGATCCACACCTTCATTGGCCGCCCTCTTTTGAGCAGCCCTCGTTTAAGCCGCCTTATTGGGCTGGCCCTCGTATTGCAATTTCCCTTAGCGGTCTGCGCTCAGGAAGACAAGTCACAGGCCGATCAGCCCGACGATGCTGCGCCGCTGATTTTGCCGGCAGCACCGACCAAGGAAAATCAGCTGCCTTTCTATGTCAGCCCGACCACGACGATGAATTCTGCAGTAGACGCCTCCTCCGTCAGCGTTACGCCTGAGGGTGTAGTGCGATTTACGCTGGTAGTCACCAGCCCGGAGGGTGCGCGCAATGTGAGTCATGAAGGCATACGCTGCAAAACTGGCGAGAAAAAACTCTACGCCACCGGCGGCACGGACGGAAACTGGTCACCGTCGCGCAATGACGCTTGGAATCGAATTCGAGATGTGGGGGCGAACCGGCAACATGCGGCGCTCTTCAATGATTACTTTTGCGATTCCGGCTCAGTTGCCGGCAATGCTGCGGCGATCGTGAAGCGACTGCGGCAGAAGAAGCCGCTGCGCTGAGCCCTTCTCGCACGAAAGCAAACCCTGAAAAAGTGCGTGACACCCTCAAAGTTTGTAGGCAAATTGATTATGAATCGGGCACGCAAGTCGTGCCGCAATGCTTGTCTTAAGGTGAAAGCCACTGGATCCCGGCCTGCGCCGGGAGCGAGTGGGAAATTTGGATCGCATGCGATCCGCCCACGCAGCAGTCATCGCATGCACGTGGTGACTTTTGAAAAACTGTTGGCCTCAAAACCGTCATCCCGGCGCAGGCCGGGATCCAGTGGCTCTCGTTGCGCATTAGCTGGCTTTGACAATGAAAAATAAGAAGCTACTTAGAGCAGCACCAGATTATCGCGGTGAATCAGCTCCACCTCTTCTACATAACCCAGAATCGCCGCAATCTCCGACGAAGGTTTACGCATGATGCGTCGCACCTCGGTGCTCGGATAATTCGACATGCCACGCGCAATCGGAGCACCGGCAGCGTCAAGGCAGGTAATCACGTCACCTCGCCCAAACTCGCCGCCAACATCGGTTACCCCAATCGGCAAGAGTGATTTGCCCTCGGTGAGCAGTTTTTGCACGGCGCCCGCATCCAGCGTGACCTGACCGGCAGTTTTCAGATGATCGGCCATCCATTGCTTACGCGCGGTAAGTCGTGCCGTTTGCGCGGTGAGCTGCGTACCGATTGCTTCACCCTCTGCCAGCCGTACCAGCACTTGCTCTTCCCTACCCCAGGCAATCACAGTATGCGCACCTGAGCTGGCCGCACGTCGTGCGGCGAGTATCTTCGTCAGCATGCCGCCGCTACCTATACCGGAACCGGCACCACCGGCCATAGCTTCGAGCGAAGGATCGCCTGCTGTGGCTTCATGAACAAAGGTGGCTTCAGGATTTTTGCGCGGATCGCTGGTGTACAAGCCGCGCTGATCTGTCAGGATGATGAGCGCATCGGCTTCAATCAGGTTGGCAACCAGCGCCCCCAGCGTGTCATTGTCACCAAACTTGATTTCATCGGTGACAACGGTATCATTTTCATTAATGACCGGGACGACGCCCAATTCCAGCAAGGTGAACAATGTGGAGCGCGCATTCAGGTAGCGTTCGCGATCCGCGAGGTCGGCATGCGTGAGCAAAACCTGCGCCGTACGCAAGTCATGCGCGCGAAAACTGGTTTCATAAATTTGCGCGAGGCCCATTTGCCCAACAGCGGCGCAGGCCTGCAGTTCATGAATGGCGACTGGACGGCGCTCGAAACCGAGGCGCAGCATACCTTCGGCCACTGCGCCCGAACTGACCAGCACGACCTGCTTGCCCATGCCACGCAACTGCGCAATCTGGTCGGCCCATTTGGCAATCGCTGCATGATCCAGCCCGCGGCCCTCATTGGTGACGAGCGAAGAGCCTACCTTGACGATGACGCGCTGCGCCTGTCGGATAATGGACTGCATGATCAGTCGGCAAGTTTGAACCGGGGATCATCGGCATCAATCGAATCAATGCCAATCGCTTCTTCCGCAAGACCGGATTGCTCTCGCTGCTCCAGCTGACGCAACGCGGCCAGATGCTCGTAAATTTCCTTGACGAGGTCGTCACAACCCTCGTGCGTGAGTGCAGAGATCCGGAACATCGGACCTTTCCAGCCAAAACGCTTGATGAAATCCTTCACCTTCGCATCACGCTCATCCTCGGGCACCATGTCGAGCTTGTTGAGCACCAGCCAGCGCGGCTTCTCGAATAGGCTTTCGTCATATTTTTTCAGCTCTTTGACAATAGCCTTGGCTTCCTTGACCGGATCAATGTTGGTATCGAAGGGTGCGAGGTCAATGATATGCAGGAGTAATCGTGTGCGCTGCAAGTGACGAAGAAATTGCACACCTAGGCCAGCACCATCGGCGGCACCTTCGATCAGACCGGGGATATCGGCAATCACAAAACTTTTTTCATGGCTGACGCGAACCATGCCCAGATTGGGGTGCAAGGTCGTGAACGGATAGTCGGCAATCTTGGGCCGCGCGTTGGACACCGCAGCAATAAAGGTCGACTTGCCAGCATTCGGCATACCGAGCAGCCCGACATCAGCGAGTACTTTTAACTCAAGACGCAAATCCCGGCGCTCGCCTTCTTTGCCATCGGTTTTCTGGCGCGGCGCACGGTTGGTTGATGTCTTGAAATGGATATTGCCCCAGCCGCCTTCACCGCCCTTGGCAAGCAAGGCAACCTGCCCGTTTTCGGTCAGATCGGCAATGATGGCACCGTCATTCTGATCCGTGATCAGCGTTCCAACCGGCATGCGCAAATAAATGTCATCCGCACCTTTGCCGTAACAATCCGAGCCTCGGCCGTTTTCACCGCGCTTTGCGCGATGCAGTTTCGCGAAACGATAATCCACCAGCGTGTTGATGTTGCGGTCGGCCACCGCGAAGATACTGCCGCCCTTGCCGCCGTCGCCGCCATCCGGACCGCCGAACGGGCGAAACTTTTCGCGGCAAAACGACGCAACGCCGTTGCCGCCATCACCGGCGACGACTTCGATTTTTGCTTCGTCAATGAACTTCATGAGTTTCTGCCGCTATAAAGTAAAAAGGCCCTACCTGCGGCAGAGCCTTTTCGCAGGAGGGTCGCGTCGATCAGGCCGGAACGACCATCACCAGGTGACGCTTCTGTGCACCTTTGACTGCAAACTGGACTTTACCGTCCACGAGTGCAAACAGGGTGTGATCTTTGCCCATGCCGACGTTCTCGCCTGCATGCAGTTTGGTGCCGCGCTGACGAACAATGATGCCGCCTGCATTGATTGCCTGGCCGCCGTAAACCTTCACGCCCAGTCGTTTCGATTCTGAATCGCGGCCGTTACGCGTGGTACCGCCGCCTTTTTTGTGTGCCATTTGGTGCTCCTGATAACGAGTTGAGTCAGATCAGCGGCTTAGCCGTTGATCGAGACAATCTGCAATTCGGTGTAGTTTTGACGATGACCCTGACGCTTCTGATAATGCTTGCGTCGACGCATCTTGAAAATCTTCACCTTGTCGTGGCGACCTTGGGCCACTACCGTAGCAAGCACCTTGGCACCCTGAACCAGTGGCGAACCAAACTTCATGGTTTCACCGGCGCCCACTGCGAGCACCTGATCCAGCGTGATTTCGGAGCCTATGTCTGCCGGTATCTGTTCTACTTTAAGTTTTTCACCAGCAGCAACCTTGTATTGTTTGCCACCGGTTTTTATGACCGCGTACATGGGAACCTCATTGATTGATCTATCGGGATAACGCTGCGGCGCCTGTGCAGACGCCCTTATTCTTGCCCGGCCTGACGCAAAGCCGTTGCCAATTCGGGAAAACCCCAAATTATACATGGACTTAGCGCCCCGGTCAAAACCGCGCTTCAGTCATTTTCCCGGGCCACCGCCGCCTCAGGCCGGCCGCCGTCGCGGCGATGGGTGCCGGAAGGGCATCGTATAATTCCCTACTTTGACCGAATCCCCACCCATTATCGTGCCCGCCCTCCAAACTGCGCCCCAGCCGGCGTCCCGGAATCAGCCTTTGAGCGTTATTGCGGCAGATATGCAGGCAGTCGATGCTGCCATTCGCGCCCAATTGCATTCCGACGTCCCTCTGGTCAGCCAGATTGCCGACTACATCATCAGCGCGGGCGGCAAACGGATACGACCAGCACTGGTACTGCTAATGGCCAATGCCTGGGGTTACCGCGGTGATGCGCATTACAAGCTGGCCGCCGTCATCGAATTCATCCACACCGCTACCCTGCTGCATGACGACGTGGTCGACGAATCCGACCTCAGGCGCGGCAGGAAGACCGCAAACGCCTTGTTCGGAAACGCAGCATCGGTGCTGGTGGGTGACTTTGTCTACTCGCGCGCTTTCCAGATGATGGTCTCTGTGCAGAATATGCGCGTGATGCAAATTCTGGCCGATGCCACCAATGTGATCGCCGAAGGTGAAGTGCTGCAGCTGATGAATATGCACGACCCGGACGTCACTGAGGAACGCTATCTGCAAGTCATTCGCTCAAAAACTGCCAAGCTGTTTGAAGCGGCCACTGAACTGGGCAGCCTGCTGGCCGGCGCTTCTGAAGATCAGATCGCTGCAGCCGCCGAGTATGGTCGCTCACTGGGCACTGCATTTCAGCTTATTGACGACGTACTGGATTACTCCGGCAATCAAAACGACACCGGCAAAAATGTGGGAGATGACCTGAGAGAAGGCAAACCGACGCTGCCGCTGATCTACCTGATGCAACATGGCAGCGGGCAACAACGCGAGCTGGTGCGACAATGCATTTCACTCGGCGACGAGGCACATTTTGACGAAATACTCGCCGCGATCACCAGCTCAGGCGCACTGGAATACACCCGACAGCAAGCCGAAGTCGCCGCAGCTCGCGCGCAAGCCTCGCTACGCGAACTGCCCGAGGGCCCCTGCAAAACAGCGCTGTTTGAACTGGCCAGCTTTGCCGTCGAGCGCAATCACTGACAAATCAAGCCGCTTTACTGATGATTTTCGCTTTCAGCTCCTGATACTCGGCATCACTGATTGCACCGGTATCAAACAGCTTTTTGGCCTTTTCAAGACTGGCGAACAAATCACCTTCATCTGCCTTGGACGCGCTTTGACCGCCCACGGTGACGACCGAAGCGCCGCTCATCGCGCGCTTTTCCTCAAGATCGCGAATCCGGTTCTTTTCTTCCCACTCCTGCTCCTCGGCCTGAGCATGAGAATAAATGGTGGAGGCAACGGCGCTCGGCAGGCCGTCGATCACGATGTCGGCGGTTCCGGAGCGAACCACGAGCTCAAGCTTTGCGCCAAAAAAATTGGGGATAATGTTCTCTGACATGCGTGCATCACGCAGATCTTTCCACTGATAGTCTTTCATATTGAACCCACCCAACACCGAACGGCGAATTTCGATCAGTCGGCTGCTGGTAATGGCCACCAGCATGCGACGGGAAAACAGACCAAACAATCGCTGCTGTAATCCCGAGGCAATGACGGTCTCCTCCTTCATCAGCGTGCTCTGCAATTTTTCCTGCGCTTTTTGTACACGCGCCTCACCACCGATAAAAACCAGCCAGTAATACAGTGGGAACAGGAGCAGCCCGATGCCCATGGTGCTTATCGCTAGAACAGCCCACACGAAGATAAACTGTATGATTTTTATTACGCCACCCATCTGACTTCTCCTTTGATTATCGATGCTGACCGCAGCAATGGCATACGGGCACGCGAACTTTCACGAGCCGCACTGTACCCGATTTATTGCCTGAAGGCATTCAATCAGCTCTGAACTTTATAAGCAATGACGCGAAACAAGCGCGACAAGCGTCGGGGGCGCCGATGCGACACGACGTAAATTATTTAAAATACAAGCTCCAGCTTTCCCCGCGCAGACACTCTTCGTGGAGGGTGCTAAGCACTTACTCAGGGCCTACGGTCGGACGAATCGCAATCATCGCTGCTGTACGACGCGGGGCCTTGCCAGCAAGATCACTTGAAAGCTCAGTACCTCGACGGTAAAATTCTGGCCGGATTATTTGCGGCCAGTGAATCGGGGTGTAGCTTAGCCTGGTAGAGCGCTACGTTCGGGACGTAGAGGCCGGAGGTTCGAATCCTCTCACCCCGACCATTATCAATTCTATAATTACGCTGATTGGATTTATGGTCAGCAGTCCTATGTTCATTTCTGCGGTCAGATTGGACACATAAAATTCCTAGATCAGCTGCACCGAGGTTCGCGCATTGCGCGCGAGTGTGAGCAAATCAATGCCTTTGCCGTGCAGCAGGCGAAACCTGATGGCGGTGTAGCGCAGGCTGTACAAACTCCCGGCTGAGTTCAGCTCGACTGCAGGCAGCGGCAATACTGGCGGCTTCTTTATTCCCAATGGCATCAGCTACACAACGCCAAGTATCTCCGGCCTTGATGCCACTGTCATGGCGACAACTGCTGCTGGTACTGCCGATGACAAATAGGTTGCTGGTCGCGAAAACTATTCTACTCGCTGCGCGACGTAACTTCGACAGCTGACC
>CAZXDB010000045.1:0-19782 GCA_964639465.1 uncultured Bifidobacterium sp.
ACCAGGGACCTGCGGATTAACAGTCCGTCGCTCTACCGACTGAGCTATCAGGGAACAGACGCAAGATTATGCCCGAAGGACATGCCCTTGTCAAAACACCCCGCCGTGAAGCGGGAATAAACAGTCAGAAGGGGCGCTTACAGCACCTTGCCGATCGCATCGACCACGCGGTCGAGATTGCGGGAATTCAGCGCAGCGACACAGATTCGGCCGGTATCTACAGCATAAATCGAGAATTCGGTCTTCAGCCGGTCTACCTGAGCCTTGGTCAGGCCAGAGTAGGAGAACATGCCGCGCTGCTGGACAACGAAGTCGAAGTTGTGGCCCGGGGCTTTGGCTTTCAGCTTGGCGACCATGTCACCGCGCATCGCACGAATACGCACGCGCATGCTGGCGAGCTCTTCTTCCCACATCTGACGTAGTTCAGGCGTGGCCAGTACGGTGGCGACGACCTGACCACCGTGAATTGGCGGGTTGGAGTAGTTCGTGCGGATGACGCGTTTAAGCTGCGACATCAGACGGGCGGCTTCTTCGGCGCTGGCAGCGACGATGGACAGCGCGCCAACACGCTCGCCGTAGAGCGAGAATGACTTGGAGAAGGAGTTCGATACCAGCAGCGGGCCACCGGCGGCGGTGAACTGGCGAACGACTTTGCCGTCTTCCGCAATGCCGTCGCCAAAGCCCTGATAGGCCATATCCAGAAAAGGCACCAGACCGCGCTGCGTCACCACCTCGATCACTTGCGCCCACTGGGCATCGGTCAGGTCAGCGCCGGTCGGGTTGTGGCAGCACGCATGCAGGACCACGATGGAACCTGCGGGCATGGTTTTAAGGGCATCCAGCATGCCGGCGAAGTTCACGCCACGGGTGCTGGCATCGTAGTACGCGTAGTTATTGACGACGAAGCCGGCGGATTCGAACAGCGCCCGATGGTTCTCCCAACTGGGGTCACTGATATAGACCTGCGCATCAGGCGCAAAACGCTTGAGGAAATCTGCGCCGAGCTTAAGCGCGCCAGTGCCGCCCAGTGCCTGCGCCGTGATCGCGCGTTTGGAGGCGATGACTTCGCTGTCTGCGCCAAAGACCAGTTCCTGCACCGCCTTGTCATAGGCAGCCAGACCTTCGATGGGCAGGTAGGTGCGCGGTGCTGATTTCTGCATCAGGGTCGCTTCGGCCTGTTGCACACACTGCAGCAGGGGGACCTTGCCATTGTCATCGTAGTAAACGCCAACGCCAAGATTGGTCTTGTCCGGATTCTGGTCGGCGTTGAAAGCCTCGGTGATACCAAGGATGGGATCGCGGGGCGCCATTTGAATGGCAGCGAACAGGGGTGCGGATAGCGGAGCGTTCATCGTGATAACATGAAAAGTTGTATTGGGGTTTTGCTTTTTACGTACATCAATTGCACGGAAATAGTTGATAAGTCCTGCAAAAACTGCGAAACCCCGCATTTTACCAAAGGTCAAAATCAGATGGCTGAAATATCCGAAGTCGATAGCCCGCTGGATGAATCGCGATTCGTGACCTTCCCGGATTCGCCGTTTCATCTGTACCAGCCCTTCGAGCCGGCCGGTGACCAGCCAGCTGCGATTGAAAAACTGGTTGAGGGTGTCAATGACGGCTTGTCTTTTCAGACTTTGCTGGGCGTTACCGGATCGGGCAAGACGTTTACGATGGCCAATGTGATTGCTCGCATGGGTCGCCCCGCCATTGTGTTCGCGCCGAATAAAACGCTCGCCGCGCAGCTGTACAGTGAGTTTCGTGATTTCTTTCCGAAAAATGCGGTCGAGTATTTCGTCAGTTATTACGACTACTACCAGCCTGAGGCCTATGTGCCGCAGCGTGATCTGTTTATTGAAAAAGATTCTGCGATTAACGAGCACATCGAACAGATGCGGCTCTCCTGCACCAAGTCATTGATGGAGCGACGCGACGTGGTGATTGTCGCAACCGTCTCTGCGATTTACGGTATCGGTAATCCGTCGGAATACCATCAAATGGTGCTGACGCTGCGAACCAAAGACAAGCTTTCTCAGCGCGATGTGATTGCGCGTCTGATTCAGATGCAATACACGCGTAACGATATTGATTTCGGGCGCGGTACTTTTCGGGTGCGTGGCGATACGCTGGATATTTTTCCGGCTGAGCATGCCGAGCTGGCAGTACGAGTGGAATTGTTCGATGACGAAGTCGATAGCATTCAACTCTTTGATCCGCTGACAGGCAGGGTACGTCAGAAGATTCCTCGCTTTACCGTTTATCCGGGCTCGCATTATGTGACGCCACGTTCGACTGTGTTGCGCGCGATTGAGACGATCAAGGAAGAGTTACGTGAGCGGCTGGATTTTTTCCGCAAGGAGAACAAGCTGGTCGAAGAGCAGCGCCTTGAGCAGCGCACGCGTTTTGATCTGGAGATGATGCAGGAGATCGGATTTACCAAAGGCATTGAAAATTACTCGCGTCATCTGTCAGGCGCGAAACCGGGTGAGCCGCCACCGACGCTGGTCGATTATTTGCCTGATGATGCGCTGATGTTTTTGGATGAGTCGCATGTGCTGATGGGACAGCTGAACGGCATGTACAACGGTGACCGAGCACGTAAAACGAATCTGGTGGACTACGGTTTCCGTTTGCCTTCGGCGCTGGATAACCGGCCGCTACGTTTTGATGAATTCGAAACCAAGATGCGACAGACGATGTTTGTCTCGGCGACGCCGGCGGATTATGAGAAAAAAAATTCCGGGCAGATTGTCGAGCAGGTGGTGCGTCCCACGGGGCTGGTTGATCCTCAAGTGATTGTGCGGCCTGCGAGCACGCAGGTGGATGATCTGATGAACGAAATCACTGATCGGGTCGCCAAGAGCGAGCGCGTGCTGGTCACGACGTTGACCAAGCGCATGGCCGAACAGCTGACGGAGTTTTTGAGTGATAACGGCGTTGCAGTTCGCTACCTGCACAGCGATATTGATACGGTGGAGCGAGTTGAAATTATTCGCGATCTGCGGCTGGGGACGTTTGACGTTCTGGTAGGTATCAATCTTCTGCGCGAAGGTCTGGATATTCCTGAAGTGTCACTGGTGGCTATCCTGGATTCCGACAAGGAAGGCTTTCTGCGTTCTGAGCGCAGCCTCATTCAAACCATTGGCCGCGCTGCCCGCAATATCAATGGCACAGCGATTCTTTATGCCGACAGGATCACGGATTCTATGCGCCGCGCGATGGACGAAACCGAGCGCCGACGTAACAAGCAGATCGCTTTTAATACCGAAAATAATATTACCCCGATGGGTATCAAGAAGCAGATTCGGGATCTGATCGACGGCGTTTACAAAATCGATGAGGCTCGTCAGGAATTGATGGCTGCGCAGGAGCAGGCGAAGTACGAAGCCATGAGCGAAAAGCAGGTCAGCAAAGAAATCAAGCGGCTTGAGAAGCTGATGATGGATCACTCGAAGAATCTGGAGTTCGAGAAGGCGGCGCAGGTAAGGGACCAGCTGCAATTACTGAAAGAGCAGTTGTTCGGCGCATCAGGGTCGGACAATGTAACGTCGCTGATTCGCAAATAAAAACAAGAAACCGGTCGATGGTGCCCTCGATTTTCCTCAAGTCAGCAGAGACCGTCGCGCCTTCCTGGCAGCCTGTCCTTATGCAGGGGCTGGCGATGATGGCGCGACAGGACGGTGCGTATCTCCAAAGCCTGTCGGAGGACAGTTTTCTGCCGACCGGGGGACGAATCTTTTCGGCATTTGAACAGCCTTTGGAAGCGGTGAACTATGTGCTGGTCGGCGAGGGTCCTTATCCACGCGAGCAAAGTGCAACCGGCGTGTGTTTCATGGATGGTGCGGTCGGCTCGCTTTGGTCGGAGCAGGGTTTGTCAAAGCCGGTCAATCGGGCGACCTCATTGCGCAATTTCATGAAGATGCTAATGGTTGCTGACGGTTTGCTTCAGCCCGATGCCACCGGCGGGGAAGCGGTAGCCTCAGTGGCGGCCAAGGCCATGCAACCCGGCTCAGGATTCATACAGACGCTGCCTGAGTTGCAGCAAAATCTGACGGACCACGGGTTTCTCTTGCTGAATGCCGCGCTGGTGTTCCGATCTCATGTCCCGCCGGTCAAAGAGGCGAAAGCATGGCGCCCGTTTCTGGAAACGGTGCTCGAGGCCCTAGCCGACCGCCCTGGTATGTCTCCTCCGACGCTGGTGTTGTGGGGGCGGATCGCGCAGTGGCTTGAGGACTTGCCCGCGGTCAGCCGGTTTCCCAAGGCAGTTGCCGAGCATCCGTACAATCTTTCTTTTATACAAAACAAGGCGATGCAGAATTTGTTTGGGCCAATGCGCCTGCTGCGTTCTAAAAATTTCAATTAACGCAACAGCCCATTTAGTTCCTTCGAAAGTCAATACCTGACAAATCCAGTCGGCTTTGCTATACTCGACCAAATTGTTCGGGAATACCGGGCATCCTTTCGCAGCACCGTTCGTTAATTTGGAGTAAGCCAATGCGTCTGACTACCAAAGGTCGTTTTGCTGTCACTGCGATGATTGATCTGGCCATGCGTCAGCATCACGGTCCGGTGACGCTCGCCGGCATCAGCCAGCGGCAGGAAATCTCCCTGTCGTATCTGGAGCAGCTGTTCGGCAAGCTGCGTCGCCACGAGATTGTGGAGTCGGTGCGCGGTCCGGGTGGTGGCTACAATCTGGCGCGCCGTTCCGAAGACATTACGGTGGCTGACATCATTATTGCGGTCGATGAACCGCTGGATGCGACGCAATGCGGCGGTAAAGAAAACTGCCATGGCGAGCGTGAAGCCTCTGGCGCGCGCTGCATGACCCATGATTTGTGGGCGACGCTGAATGCCAAAATGGTCGATTATCTGGATTCGGTCTCACTCAAGGACCTGGTCGATCAGCAAAAAGAAAAAGCCGTGGAACAAAAACCTGTCGTCGTGATGCAGCGCTCGCATCAGGCGGCCTGATTAAACGGAGTAAAGAGATGAACGCACCACTGGACCAATCCCTGTTGGAAAGCCTCAAGGCTCCGCATTTTCCTATTTATATGGACTACTCGGCGACCACGCCGATCGATCCGCGCGTGGCTGACAAGATGATTCCTTATCTGCGCGAGCAATTTGGCAATCCTGCTTCGCGCAGCCACATGTATGGCTGGTCGGCTGAAAAAGCGGTCGAAGAAGCGCGTGAAGAAGTTGCGAAACTGGTCAACGCGGACCCGCGTGAAATCATCTGGACCTCTGGCGCGACCGAGGGCAACAACCTCGCCATCAAAGGCGCTGCGCATTTCTATCAGACCAAGGGCAAGCACATCATCACGGTCAAGACCGAGCACAAGGCCGTGCTGGATACCGTGCGCGAGCTTGAGCGTCAGGGATTCGAAGCCACTTATCTTCAGCCGGGTGATGACGGCCTGATCACGGTACAACAGTTGGCTGACGCGATTCGCCCGGATACGATCCTCGTATCGGTAATGTGGGTGAACAATGAAATCGGCGTGATCCAACCGATCGACGAGATTGGCGAGCTGTGCCGCAGCAAGGGCATCATTTTCCATTCGGACGCTGCACAGGCAACCGGCAAAATGCCCATCGATCTGGAAAAAACCAAAGTTGATCTGGTGACTTTCACCGCGCACAAGAGCTATGGTCCGAAGGGTATCGGTGCCATGTATGTGCGCCGCAAACCGCGTGTGCGTATCGAAGCGCAGATGCATGGCGGCGGTCATGAGCGCGGTCTGCGCTCCGGCACACTGGCCACGCATCAGATCGTTGGCATGGGGGAGGCTTTCCGGATCGCCCGTGAAGAGATGGCCACCGAGATCCCGCGGATTCGCGCGCTGCGCGATCGTCTGGCTGCTGGTTTGGGCAAGATCGAAGAAGTTTATGTGAACGGCGACATGGCACACCGTGTGCCGCACAACCTGAATATCAGCTTCAATTATGTCGAGGGCGAATCGCTGATCATGGCGATCAAGGATATCGCCGTGTCCTCCGGTTCGGCCTGCACATCCGCCAGCCTCGAGCCATCGTATGTATTGCGCGCGCTGGGTCGCAGCGATGAGCTGGCGCACAGCTCGATCCGTTTCACCTTTGGGCGTTTTACTACCGAAGCCGATGTGGATTTTGCGATCGAGCTGCTGACACAAAAAGTTCACAAGCTGCGCGAACTTTCGCCGCTGTGGGATATGTACAAGGAAGGGATCGATATCAATTCGATCCAGTGGGCAGCACACTAATTTTTTCAGGAGCAGATCATGGCTTATTCGGACAAAGTACTGGACCACTACGAAAATCCCCGCAATGTCGGTGCTTTCGACAAAGGTGATGAAACGATTGGTACCGGCATGGTGGGCGCACCTGCCTGCGGCGACGTGATGAAGCTGCAGATCAAGGTGGGAGCTGATGGTGTGATCGAAGATGCCAAATTCAAGACGTATGGCTGCGGCTCGGCGATTGCTTCATCGTCGCTGGTGACAGAGTGGGTCAAGGGTAAAACTCTGGACCAGGCGCTGTCGATCAAAAATACGCAAATCGCTGAAGAGCTGGCGCTGCCACCGGTGAAGATTCACTGCTCCATCCTCGCCGAAGATGCGATCAAGGCCGCTGTTGCGGACTACAAAGCGCGTCATGGTGAGGAACAAAAGGTCGCCTGAGTTTGCGAGCATGAATCCCGGTGTTGGCCGGGATGACGTATCAACGTGGGAAGAGAATCATCATGACAATTACTCTGACTGAAAAAGCGGCGAAGCATGTGTCACGCTATATCGAAAAGCGAGGCAAGGGCATTGGTTTGCGCTTTGGTGTGCGAACCACCGGTTGTTCGGGGCTTGCGTACAAGCTCGAGTATGTGGATGAGAGCGCCTCTGAAGACCAGATCTTTGAATCGCACGGCATTAAAGTGTTCGTTGATCCGAAAAGTCTGCCCTATATCGACGGCACCGAACTGGATTTTGCGCGCGAGGGTCTCAATGAAGGCTTTAAGTTCTACAACCCGAATGTAAAAAACGAGTGTGGCTGCGGCGAAAGCTTCACTATTTAACCAGTAATACCGTTGTTGAAGAGGCCTGTTGCAGCATGACAGGCTTTTCTTTTTAGAGGCGTATGGAAAATCATTTTGACCTGTTTCAGATGCCCGCCCGTTTCGCGATCGATGCCGCGCAGCTGGATGCTGCCTATCGTGAACTGCAAGGTCGTGTGCACCCTGACAAGTTCGCTGCCGCCAGTGATCCCGAAAAGCGGGTCGCCATGCAGTGGGCCACACGCGCTAATGAAGCCTACAAGACCCTGAAAAGTCCACTGCGTCGTGCCGCCTATTTGTGCGAGTTGCACGGCATTGATCTGGGTATTGAATCGAACACCGCGATGCCGCCGGCATTTCTGATGCAGCAGATGGAATGGCGCGAGGCACTGGATGAAGCCCGCAGCACGCGCGATATGGCGCAGCTCGAAGCACTGGAGCAGTCACTGAACGCGGTGCGTCGGGAGATGACTGAGCGTATAGGTGAGCTGCTCGATCAGTCGCAATTCGTCCAGGCCGGTCAACGGGTGCGTGAGCTGATGTTTGTTGAAAAATTCGGTGAAGAAGTCGCCCGTACTTTTGAGGCACTGGAAGCCTGACCCCCACGCTAAACGATCCCTGAGTTCATCCCACCATGGCACTTCTGCAAATCGCCGAACCCGGCATGTCTACTGCGCCGCACCAGCACAGGCTGGCGATCGGTATTGATCTTGGCACGACCAACTCGCTGGTCGCTACGGTTCGTCATGGCATACCTGAAGTGCTGGATGATGAGGAAGGCCATGCCTTGCTGCCGTCCATCGTGCGCTACCTGCCGAACGGTCATGCCAACATCGGTTTCAGTGCGCAGGCCATGCAGACGGTCGATCCGAAAAACACCATCGTCTCGGTCAAGCGTTTTATGGGACGCGGTTTGAAGGATATCGCTCACACCGAAAACATGCCCTACGACTTCATTGATACACCGGGCATGCTGCAGCTTAAAACTGCGGCCGGTATCAAAAGTCCGGTGGAAGTCTCGGCCGAGATACTCGCCACCCTGCGCCAGCGCGCCGAAGATGCGCTTGGTGATGAACTGGTGGGTGCTGTCATTACCGTACCTGCGTATTTCGATGATGCACAGCGCCAGGCCACCAAAGATGCCGCGAAACTCGCCGGCTTGAATGTGCTGCGTCTGCTGAACGAACCGACGGCAGCAGCGATTGCCTATGGACTGGATAACGGCTCACAGGGCATTTACGCCGTTTATGACCTGGGCGGCGGTACTTTTGATATCTCGATTCTGAAGCTTTCCAAGGGTGTGTTCGAAGTACTGGCCACGGGTGGCGATTCCGCGCTGGGTGGCGACGATTTCGATCATCGTTTGTTTTGCTGGATCATTGAGCAGGCGCACTTGGCACCACTGTCGGATGAAGATACGCGTTTGCTGATGGTGAAAGCGCGCGAAGCCAAGGAAACACTCTCCTCGCACGCTGAGACGCATATCGATGCCGCGCTGGCCTCGGGCGAGGAAGTGCGACTGTCGATTACCGCCACTGAATTTGTTTCGCTGACCCAGCACCTGGTCAGTAAAACGCTCACGCCGTGCCGCAAGGCCGTGCGAGATGCCGGTCTGAGTATCGATGACATTGATGGCGTCGTACTGGTGGGCGGTGCAACGCGCATGCCGCATGTACGCAAGGCCGTAGCCGATTATTTCAAGACGCTGCCATTGGCGAATATCGATCCGGACAAGGTCGTGGCGCTGGGCGCTGCGGTGCAGGCGAATCTTCTGGCGGGCAATCGTGCCTCCGGTGATGACTGGTTGCTGCTCGATGTGATTCCGCTGTCACTCGGTATTGAAACTATGGGCGGGCTGGCTGAAAAAGTCATTCCGCGCAATTCCACGATTCCCTGCGCGCGTGCCCAGGAATTCACCACCTTCAAAGACGGTCAGACCGCGATGTCGGTACATGTGGTGCAGGGTGAGCGTGAGCTGGTGTCGGATTGCCGTTCACTGGCGCGGTTTGAATTGCGCGGTATTCCGCCGATGGCAGCGGGCGCTGCACGTATTCGTGTGACCTATCAGGTGGATGCCGATGGCTTGTTATCGGTCGCTGCACGCGAATTGCATTCCGGCGTGGAGGCCTCGATTGTGGTGAAGCCGTCCTACGGGCTGGGTGATGATGAAATTGCCCGGATGCTTCAGGACTCGTTCACCTCAGCGGAAGATGATATGAAGCTGCGCGCCTTGCGCGAAGAACAGGTGGAAGCGGAGCGCATCCTGCTGGCGACCGAGTCGGCACTCGGGCAAGATCTCGATTTACTGAGTTCCACAGAGCGCGACGCGATTGACGCGTGTATCGTGCAGCTGCGACACAGTGCCCAAGGCAGCGATCATCAGGCGATCAAAGCGGCCATCGATGCACTGGCCCGGTCGACTGAAGAGTTCGCTGCACGCCGTATGGACCGTAATGTGCGTGCTGCACTGACGGGCAAGAAGCTTGACGAAATTGCATAGATTTTTTATTCGGGAATTCTAACGTGCCACAGATTGTTGTTTTACCTCATGAAATCCTCTGCCCTGAGGGCGCCGTCTTCGATGCGCCGACGGGTATGTCAGTCTGCGATGCCCTGCTCGGGCAAGACATTGAAATTGAACACGCTTGCGAGAAATCTTGCGCTTGTACCACTTGTCACGTTGTGGTGAGAGAAGGTTTTGCGTCGCTCAATGAAGCTGAGGAGCGGGAAGAGGATTTGCTCGATATGGCCTGGGGTCTGGAGGCGAATTCCCGACTTTCTTGCCAGGCGATGGTGGGTACGGAAGACTTGGTGGTGGAAATTCCGAAATACACGATCAATCACGCGCGGGAGAATCACTGATGAAGTGGACCGACACGATACGTATTGCTGAGGCATTGTGCGATGCCCACCCAGATATTGACCCCCTGACCGTGCGTTTCACCGATTTGCATCAGTGGGTGATGGCCCTGGAGGGTTTTAATGACGCTCCTGATCGCTCAGGAGAAAAGATTCTCGAGGCGATACAGATGGCATGGATTGACGAAGCTAAATAGCCTCTCGGCTAGCGTGGTGTCAGCTTGAGTGGTTGTTCCAGCCACTTTGCGGACGTCTTGTGAGGCTCATCGAAATACCAGCGTCCCACGAGGACCGAAATCAGGACAACCGCCACGAATCCCGCCATGACAAAGGCGACGATTTCCAGTGGATGAAAGGGGTCTGACTCGGGACGGTGAGGATGGTAATTCAGTACGTTTTGTTCGGTTTCAATCAATGCATCATGTGGCGACGCAAGCGTCTGCGCGTTTTTGTTCGTGGTCATGGTATGTCCTCCTGACCGTCTTTATACTCGTCTGCGGTGCCCGATGTTTCTTTTTTGATATTCTTCTTGAGTTTCATCAAACAATGACAGCCCGATGGTGGCTCGGCTCAGGTTCGCTCCATCCCTCGCCTTGCATCAGGTCGACGGTTAATTCCCGGAATTGCGCAAAGCTGGCATAGATCGCCATCGAGCAGGCATTTGCCAGATCAGGATTTACCCCAGCTTTCTTCATACCGAAAAACAGGCTGTCCCGACACGAAATCATCAGATAACGCAGCATGACTTTCGGTACCAGTTGTGCACGGATGGGCCACTGCGTTCCCTGGTGGGGAAGGGTGGTCTGATTATTGGCCTGCAGAAAAGTTGCGTCCGGGTCACTCACATAGCGGGCGGCGGCGGCATTGGCAGCACCTTTGACGCAGTTGGCGAGAGCTCCCACTAGTGCAGGTATGACCAGTTTCGTGAATTGGTCCGATCTGAGCTCGGCCTGCAGCAAACCGCCTGCGACACCATTTAATAACACGCTGGAAATAACGTAAGGTAAAAAGCCCATCATGGCGGTTTTGAATTTTTCTTCAAAAACCATGGCGTCCTTGTTGACGGAGATGCCTACGGTACTGACCGTTGCTTTGGCGAGTTCAACGGCCAGCGCTTCAATCACCACGCTGAGATTGCGTGTGCCGACTTGGGCATCATGATCTAACCAAAAAGAAGGTTTCAGCAGAAATCCGATGAGGAAAGGTGCGGATCCTGCCGCAAAGCCCAGTATCTTTAAACCGAGTGTGATGTTTTCGTCCGGGCAGCGATTCTCTTTGGCCCTGATCTCTGCCGCGTCTTCCGTATCAGTGTCGTTCTCTGGGCCATAAGCGCTTCTTGCAGCACTCGATGCAATGGCGGCGACGAGAGAGCCGCTGGCGATGATGCAGGCAGTGGGTATTGAGGCATATCCGGTGATTACACCGCCCGCTACTATGGCAGTGACCGACGCCAGACCGACGCCTGCCTTTTGCGCGGTACTGGCCGTGCCAATTTGGTGCTGTAACAACTGTCCCGCACATACTCCTGCACTCATCGCACCTATGACGGTGGCAGGGTTGGCTGCACCCTTTAAATGACTCAGACCCGTGTACGCAGCAGCACCGGCCAATCGCCCGATGGACTGTGTCAAGAGTTCTCTGACGGCCTGATGAAGTGAAGTGTGCCAGAGCGGAATAGATGTCTCATCTGCGACTGGACGGGAGACAAGTCGGGGTAACCGGGCTGAGCAAGCATCAGCCTTGTGCAAGGCTGCTTGGTGATGCGGGTTGTTGTTTGTGCTGCGTGGGCTGTCCTCCGCAGATGTATTTGCGCAGTCATCGAACATTCCATCAGGCACAGTCGGGATTGGGATCATCAACGGCTCCAGAAAATGGCAAGTTAACGCTGCCTATGTAACGTCAAGCAACCAATCATTCCGGGAGTGCCGTGCTATTTTTTGTTACTAATTTGTGACAATTTAATGACAGCTATGAGATTAAAAAAAAGCCCCGGTATTTATCCGGGGCTTCTGGTCGACGATCTGTTGTTATTTTTTTATTCTTCTCGTCGCAGATGCGGGAAGAGAATCACATCGCGAATATTCGGTGAATCGGTAATCAGCATCATCAGGCGGTCAATGCCGATTCCGCAGCCACCTGTGGGCGGCAAGCCGTATTCCAGTGCGCGAATATAGTCGGCGTCGTAATACATCGCCTCGTCGTCACCGGCTTTTTTTGCGGCCACTTGTGCATGGAAACGCGCGGCTTGATCTTCGGCATCATTGAGCTCGGAGAATCCATTCGCAATCTCGCGGCCGGTAATGAACAGCTCGAAACGTTCGGTAATCTCAGGGCTCTTGTCGGAGGCACGCGCCAGTGGCGAGACCTCGACGGGGTAATCCGTAATATAGGTCGGCTCCCACAGATGTGGCTCGGCGGTTTCTTCGAACAGCGCGAGTTGCATGCCACCCAGACCAACGGAGGCGGGTTGTTTTGCGCCCAGCCGCATGAGTTCTTTTCTGAGGAACTCCGCATCATTGAGCTGGCTGTCCTTGTAGTAAGGCGCAAAATGCTTGATCGCACCGAGCACGGTCATGCGGTGGAAGGGCTGGGAGAGATCCAGGTCGCGGCCCTCGTAAGTGAGTTGTGCCGTACCGTGTGCATCAATCGCCGCCTGACGAATCAGGGATTCGGTGAAATCCATCAGCCACTGATAATCGACATAGGCTGCATAGAATTCCATCATCGTGAATTCCGGATTGTGTCGCGGCGACACGCCCTCGTTGCGGAAATTCCGGTTCACCTCGAACACACGGTCAAATCCGCCCACCACCAGCCGCTTCAGGTACAGCTCGGGCGCGATACGCAGGTACATTTGCATGTCCAGCGCATTGTGGTGCGTGGTAAACGGCTTTGCCGCCGCACCGCCCGGAATGACGTGCAGCATCGGTGTTTCTACTTCCATGAATCCGTGGTCATTCATGAAGCGGCGAATGGAAGCAATCGCCGATGTACGCGCCTTGAAGGTTCGGCGCGTTTCTTCGTTCATGATCAGGTCAACATAACGCTGGCGATATTTGGTCTCCTGATCCGACAGTCCGTGGAATTTGTCAGGCAGCGGGCGCAGCGATTTGGTCAGTAAGCGCAGCTGAGTCACCTTCACTGAAAGCTCGCCTGTCTTGGTCTTGAACAGCGTGCCTTCCGCACCCAGAATGTCACCAATGTCGTAGTGCTTAAATAACTCGTGCAGTTCTTCTCCGACTCCTTCATTGGAGATGTACAGTTGGATGCGGCCATCGGCACGCACACCCGACGCATCCTGAAGCGTTGCGAAAGAGGCCTTGCCCATGACACGCTTCAACATCATGCGGCCGGCAACTACCACATGCACGGGTGTGGCTTCCAGTGCTTCGCGATCGGCTTCGCCGTGCTCAAGATGCAGGTCAGCCGCTTTGTGCTGCGGGCTGAAATCATTTGGGAATGCCACGCCTTTTTCGCGGATTGCCGACAGCTTGGAGCGCCGCTCGGCAATGATCGAGTTCTCGTCTTGTTCCTCGGTCAAGGCTTCGTGTTTATTGTTCATCATGGTTATACGCCCTGTTTCAGAGATGCTGCGATGAATTCATCCAGATCGCCGTCGAGGACGGCTTTGGTGTTGCCCGTTTCTATGTTGGTTCGCAAGTCTTTGATGCGCGACTGGTCCAGCACATAGGAACGGATCTGATGGCCCCAGCCGATATCTGTTTTGGAGTCTTCCAGCTTTTGCTGTTCGCTCATGCGTTTGCGCATCTCGAGTTCGTACAGGCGGGATTTCAGCATCGCCCAGGCTTCGTCACGATTGCGGTGCTGGCTGCGGTCGTTCTGACATTGCACCACGATGCCAGTGGGTGTGTGTGTGAGACGAACTGCGGAATCGGTTTTGTTGATGTGCTGACCACCCGCGCCCGAGGCACGGTAGGTGTCGACCCGCACATCCGCCGGATTGACTTCGATGCTGATCGAGTCATCGACTTCCGGATAGACAAAAAGACTGGAAAATGAAGTGTGACGACCATTGGCGGAATCAAAGGGAGACTTGCGTACCAGCCGGTGTACACCGGTTTCGGTACGTAGGAATCCATAGGCATGGTCACCTTCGACTTTGATGGTGGCGGTTTTGATGCCAGCGACTTCCCCGTCGGACTGTTCAAGAATCTCGGTCTTGAAGCCTTTGCGCTCGCAGTAACGCAGATACTGCCGCAGGAGCATGGATGCCCAGTCCTGCGCCTCGGTACCACCGGCGCCGGCCTGGATATCAATAAAGCAGCTGTTCTTGTCGAGCGGGTTGGAAAACATGCGGCGGAATTCCATCGCCTCGACCTGCTTCTGCAGTGCATGGGCATCGGCTTCGACCGCAAGCAGCGTGTCTTCGTCGTTTTCTTCGCGTGCCATGTCCAGCAGGTCGCCGGCATCACGCAGTCCGCTGCGGATGTTTGTCAGCGAGTCGACAATATTTTCGAGAGATTTTTTTTCTTTGCCCAGGTCCTGGGCGCGCTTGGGGTCGTCCCAGACTGTGGGATCTTCCAGCTCGGCGTTGACTTGTTCGAGTTTCTCTGACTTCAGATCGAAGTCAAAGATACCTCCGTAAATCTTGCTCACGAGCGTCGAGGTCGGCGATTAGAGCGGTGAGGGCGTTGAGGCGTTCGGCTTCCATGGCGGGCAGGGCTTTCGGTAAAGCCGATGATTATACCTTCGACGGGAGGGGGCGTCAGCCCACCGGCTCGGCAAATTCCACCATCAGCTGCACTTGCGTACGACCATTAAATTCATTCGCATCGAGCCGGTAGGCGATACGCGCCCGCGGTGGCAGGCTATCGGCATGATTGAACCAGATCGCATCGAACTGCCGACCTTCGCGTTCGAGCTGCAGTTTCAGGTGGCGTTCTTTGAGCACGCGCTGGTTCATCACCCGGAACTCATCGCAAAACACCGGGGGCGCGAAGCCCTGACCCCAGACCTGCGTGTCGAGCAGCGCGATGAATTCCAGACTGAAGTACGCCGATTCGAGCGAGCCATCCGTTTCAATCATCTGTTCCAGCGTTGCGCTGGATAGCCATTCTCGTCCCACCGCCTCGAAAGCGGCCGCAAATTCGGCAAAGTTTTCTTCAGGTAGGGACAGACCAGCAGCCATGGCATGGCCGCCAAATTTATCAATGAGATTGGGTGCGCGCTTGGATACCAAATCAAGCGCATCCCGCAAATGAAAATTGGGGATCGAACGGCCCGAGCCTTTGATCATGCCGTCACCGGCCGGGGCAAAGGTGACGGTGGGTCGATAAAACTTTTCTTTCAGCCTTGAGGCCACGATACCTATCACACCCTGATGCCAGTCGGGATTGAACAGGCAGAGCGTCGCATTGTCACGAACTTCGATGTTTTCCAGCGAGGCGAGTGCCGCCTCCTGCATGCCGGCTTCGATATCGCGCCGTTCACGGTTGATGTGGTCGAGCTGATGTGCAATTTCCCAGGCCCGGTCGGTATCGTCGGTGAGCAGGCATTCGATACCGAGCGACATGTCGGACAGTCGACCGGCGGCGTTCAGTCGTGGCCCGGCTGCAAATCCCAGATCAAAAGGCGTGGCCTTGCGGACGTCACGAGCGGCGACCGAGAACAGTGCCGCGATACCGGGATGTGCGCGGCCTGAACGAATACGCGAGAGGCCCTGCGCGACCAGAATGCGGTTGTTGGCATCGAGCCGCACGACATCGGCGACCGTACCCAGTGCGACCAGATCCAACAGTGCATCTAATCGTGGCTGATGACTGGCATCAAAGCGGCCTCGTCGTCGCAATTCGGCGCGCAGTGCCAGCAGTGTGTAGAACATCACCCCCACGCCCGCCAGATTTTTGCTCGGAAAGCCGCAACCGGGCTGATTCGGATTAATGATCACGGCGGCGTCGGGCAGGGCGTCACCCGGCAGGTGATGGTCGGTGATGACCACGTCCATGCCGCGTCGCATCGCTTCGGCTACGCCATCAATGCTGGCAATGCCGTTATCGACCGTGATGATGATGTCGGGCGATTTGACTTGCGCGGTGAGTGCGACGATTTCCGGGGTGAGTCCGTACCCGTATTCGAAGCGGTTGGGCACGATGTAGTCCACCAGCGCACCCAGCGCCCGCAAACCACGAATCGCCACCGCACAAGCGGTTGCACCATCGCAATCGTAATCGGCAACGATCACCATTTTTTTTTCGGCATCGATCGCATCGGCCAGAAACCGGGCTGCCTTGTCGATATGCAGCAAGCTAGTGGGCGCGATCAGCGCGTCGAGCGCCGTCGACAATTGGTGCGTTTCCGTCAGGCCGCGCGCCGCCATCAATCGCGCCATGACGGGATGCAGGCCCTGCTGGGCAAGCATTTCGGCCTGACGGACTGCGTAGGGGCGAGAAACGATGCGGGTCATGGCGCGAGGTGGGTCAAGGAGCAAGGCGGGCGAGCGAAGTGCGAACCCAGAATTTTCTCATGGATGAACGCCGCAGCTGCCATTCGATGGTGCGGGTGCTGTCGCTCAACACCAGTGTAATGACATCGATCTCACTATTTTTCAGTTGCGCCAGCATCGGTGCGATAAGCCCGGCGTCCAGTTCGGCCATCGCCGCCAGCCACGCCGACCAGTCACCCGCCAGAGCGGCACCGATCAATGCATCCACAAGGACGGGCATAGCGTTACCGCCGATCTGCGGGGCCGATAGTCCGAGGTAGGACCGAGCGAGTTCTCGCAAGCCGGTATGTTCTGCCTGTGAGCTCATGCCATCTGAGCCGCCCCAGAGCCACAGCGCGTTGATGCGTCGCTCGCCACGCTGCTCGCGCGCTTCGTTGACTTCATGGGTGTGCCACAGCATTTGCACTTCATTGTGCAGGCGTCGCCAGTCACGCTCAACCTGACCGCGCGGCAGCCAGACATCGATATTGTGTCCGCAAGCGGCATCCGGACTGCAGGTGCGCAGCTCGGACCAGGCATCTGCACGCAGGAACCAGTGACGCGCATTACCATAGCGCAGGGTATAGCCGAGTTCTGCAAACAAGGGATGTGCGGCATCGAACAAGGTCTGCGATGTGGTCTCGTTCAGCACGAGCTGCCGACTGTCGGTTAGTACCAGGTGGTCGCGCGCCACATGGAAATGCGTGGGTGCCAGCACAAACCAGTATCCCGGCTCAGGCGACATGCCCAGCTGCTGCATCAGTTCATGGGCGATGGCCGGGCTGTTGTCGCGTAGGTGACCCATCTTGCTCACCTCGCCGGCCAGCCACTGTTCATGGGGTAGCAGCGGCGCAAACGCATCTGACACCGATTGCCTGCCGGGATAAGCGTGAGAGATCAGTTGCGCGAGCGACGGCGCGTGCAGTGCGGCCAGCAGATCTCTGGCATGTTCAGCGGGTACGAGCGCGAAGGGGAGGAGGATCGTTGAGTGATGCATGATGTCATTCTAAAGGCTGCAGGCGGGCCACGGCGTTTTGTCGCACGGCCCTGACTATGGCAAACTGCCGCCTTGTTTGCGGATACCCGCGTTCCGGAGCCATGTTTGGGCCTTTTCAAGAACTTGCCGTTTGAATGGATGATCGGCCTGCGCTATACGCGCGCCAGCCGGCGCAGTTCGCGCGACAGCTTCATCTCGTTCATTTCCCTGATTTCCATGGCCGGCATTGCGCTGGGCGTCGCCGCGCTGATCGTTGTGCTGTCGGTGATGAATGGTTTTCAGAAAGAAGTGCGTGACCGCATGCTGTCGGTGCTCTCGCACATCGAAGTTTTTGATGCCTCGGGCAGTTTGCCGGACTGGCAGGCGACCGCAGCACAGGCATTTAAACATCCCGAAGTGCGCGGTGCGGCACCGTACGTCGAAGCGCAGGCGATGGTGATCCGGGACGATACGGTGCGCGGCATCATCGTGCGCGGCATCCTGCCCTCGGAGGAGCCGCGCGTGTCTGACGTCGCCTCGCAGGTGGTGTTGGGCAGCTTGTCTGATCTGCGGCCCGGTGAGTTTAATGTCGTTTTGGGCAGTGAACTGGCGCGTAGTTTGCGGTTACAGTTGGGCGACAAACTGACGCTGATCGCGCCGCAAGGGCAAGTGACGCCTGCGGGTGTGCTGCCGCGACTCAAGCAATTCAATGTGGTCGGCATCTTTGAGGCCGGGCATTACGAATATGATGCCTCGCTGGCCTTCATTGATCTGCAAGATGCCGAACGCATGTTCCGTCAGGCCGGACCCACCGGTCTGCGACTGAAGGTCGCCGACATGCAGCGCGCGCCTGAGGTGGCAAACGATTTGTCCCTGTCGCTGACGGGCAGCCTTTATCTGCGCGACTGGTCGCAGCAGAACCGCAACTGGTTTGCTGCCGTGCAGACCGAAAAGCGGATGATGTTCATCATCCTGACCCTGATCATTGCGGTGGCTGCATTCAATCTTGTTTCCACGCTGGTGATGACGGTGACCGACAAGCAGGCCGATATCGCCATTCTGAGAACGCTGGGCGCATCGCCCGCATCGATCCTGAAAATTTTCATGATTCAGGGCGCACTGGTCGGTTTTATCGGCACGACGATTGGTGTCGGTCTGGGCGTGCTCGTCGCATTGAATATCGATGTGATTGTGCCTTTCATCGAGTCCCTGTTCGGCGTGCAATTCCTACCGCGCGATATTTACCTCATCAGTGCTTTACCTTCTGACCTGCGCTGGCCCGATGTCTGGCGCATTGGCGGCATGGCGCTGGTGCTGGCTTTCCTTGCAACGATTTATCCCAGCTGGCGCGCGGCATGCGTTCGACCGGCAGATGCGCTGCGCTATGAATAATCCAAATCTGCCTGGGTCTGAGGTTGTGCTGTCCTGCGAAGGGCTGGGCAAGCAATTTGCGCAAGGTCACGACAAACTGACCGTGCTCGAGAACATTAATTTTTCCGTCAGCAAGGGAGAGCGTGTCGCGATCGTGGGGGTGTCCGGTTCGGGCAAGTCCACGCTGCTGCACTTGCTCGGCGGTCTGGATTTGCCGACCACAGGTACCGTGCATTTGCTGGGCCGTGACCTCGCCAGGATGTCCGAGAGTGCACGTGGTGAATTGCGCAATCGTTCGCTGGGTTTCGTTTATCAGTTCCACCACCTGCTACCGGAATTTTCAGCGCTCGACAATGTGGCCATGCCCTTGCTGATCCGCCGGCAATCTCGTGCCGAAGCCCGCGATGCGGCAGCCAGTTTGCTGGAACGCGTCGGCTTGTCGGCACGGCTTTCCCATGTGCCGGGTGAGCTGTCCGGCGGTGAACGTCAGCGCGTGGCGCTGGCGCGTGCGCTGGTGACTCAGCCGGCTTGTGTGCTCGCTGACGAGCCCACGGGGAATCTGGATCGTCATACCGCGCATCAGGTCTTTGCACTGATGCTTGAACTGGCGCAGACGATGGGTACCGCTTTTGTCATCGTCACGCATGACGCCGAGCTGGCCCACCGTTGCGACCGACTGATGCAGTTGTCGGATCAGGGCTTGCAGCAGGAAGTCCGCTAATCGCCACCGGCCATGTTCATCGACAGCCACTGTCATCTGGATGCCAGCGAATTCGGTGACGCAGCGGAGCGCATTGCAGAAGAAGCCCGGGCTGAGGGCGTTTCGTGGATTGTGGTGCCGGCTGTCGAGCGCGCCAACTTCGAGACCGTCGCACATCTGTCGGCAACTCTGCCTTCCTGCGTGCATGCGCTGGGCATTCATCCGATGTATGTGCCTGATGCGAGCGAAAATGATCTGGTGCTGCTTCGTGAGCGCGTGCAGCTTGCACTGGGTGACCCTCGTTTTGTGGCGATCGGAGAAATCGGTCTGGATTTTTTCATTCCCGAGCTGATGACAGCACCGCTACGCGCAAAGCAGGAATTTTTTTACAGCGAACAGCTGAAGATCGC
>CAZXDB010000046.1:0-19496 GCA_964639465.1 uncultured Bifidobacterium sp.
TCCGCCTGAATTCCTTTGCCTCGCAGCTCTTGTTGCAATGACTCCCGCAGCTGCTTCTTTCCCCTCTCCAAAACGGCCTGCCATTGCGCAGGCCGTTTTGCTTTCCGGGTGTACTAGTTTCTGTTGTTACAGGAACCCTGTGTATTGGACCCGTTCCTGAGAAATTATCTCAGCGATATATTTTTCTTGTATAGCCAATTGACGGAGAGAGTATGAGTTCAGCGTGTGTAGCAAGACTGACTGAGGGGATGAGTCTTACGGATATTCAGCGAGAAATGCATAAGCTGGGCAAATTTCGCTCCCCGCCCTCGCAGTATCACACGATGGAAAACGGGCAGGAAGTTATCTACGTAAAAAAATCCAGCCCTCAAGATCGCTTGAAACGGCTGGTCATGTCAGATGACATGAAGGTAGACGAAGCGAGACCGCTTGCTAATCTTATCTTGGATGCTTGTAAAAAGATTGGCGTCGATGTCTCTGACAATCGCTACCAGAATATCCGTGAAGCTCTTGCAGTTGGAAATGGAGATTTTCAGTCAGATATGCAAGATCTGGTGAGTCTAGAAGCCATGAGGAATTTTTAATGTCAGTCTTGATCTGAAATTTTATATTTTGTAAAAATTGATTTTTGTGTTTAGTTTAAAAAATTCTTATGAATTTTTTTGGAATAAAAATAGTGAAAACCGTTACCGTTAATTCGAACATGAAATACGAAGCTATTGTAAAAAATTTAGAACGGCTTGGCGAGCTTCGACTTGAGAAGAGTTCTTATAAGACCAATGGCTCCACTGAAGTTATTTTTCGCGAGCGAACGCTGGGCGATTTTTTCAAGGAAATTCTTCCTTGGAATAAAACGCTGGCAATTCAATCGAGACGGGCAGTTATGAGTGCGTTTGAACCGCTGATTAGCAAAGAGCTTCATTCGGAACAGCTTTTGCAAAACATCAAGGATAGAGTCGAACACAATGTCGGTGTGACTGGCTATGCACTGAAATGTGATTATCAGCCGGTGCTGAGAGGTGTCAGGCCAAGTCCTTTGCAAGGTGGGACAGTTGCATCAATTCGTAAAGGCAATGGTGTGCATCTGATTGAGGCTGATGCCGCTAAAATTAAATGTGATCATGCAGTATTGCGTACTTCGACCGCAATCGCTGAGTTAAGCCAATATCCAGCGTACTCATCTCTAAAAAAACATTTAAGTGATTTCTTTTTTAAAAATAAACAGCAGGAATTTGGTGCAAGGGAAAAGCCTGTGCCATCCAACGTGTGCGCCGATGTTTTGGTCAACTTGTCAGCATCGACTTGGGCTTGTGTAACTGATTTGGAGCTGCCGGCTGTTGGTACAAATCAGGCGACGCTTGATCCTAAAGATTTATCGAGACTTCTAGAAAGAGGTATCGAGGGTAAGCAAGGTGCTGTGGTGATTGAAATAATCCCTGACAACTGTATCGAAAAAAGTGAAAAGCGAATCTATTCTTATACGGACAATGGCCTGCGATCTCAGATAGCCATTGCCCGAAAACTGGTAGATAAAGCAAAAGCATCAAATCAGAATCTCAATATCACGTTCGCGTGCAAAGATAGAGCCGTGTTGAGCCGGATGCAAAAACTTGGGTAAACGAAGATTTCAAGTCAACCTAGCACGGTTACCTTTGAGGATGGCTGAATGGCTATACGCGTTAAAACCGATCAGTTTTTTGCCTTTGTGATCACGCCACTAAGCGTCTCCAGCATCGGGTAAATATTTTTTCAGGGCTAGAGCTTCGTTGGTATTTATCCTCAGTCGATGAGTATTGACCTAGATTTCCTTTTCAAAAAACAGAACTATTTTTTTAAAGAAAATAAAAAGATGAAAATTTTTTCTGGCCAGGTCTTTGAGGTGAAAGCAGATACAACTCGGTCGGAGCTCCTTTGGGGGTTAAAAAAATTCGGAATTTTTTCTGATGTTGAGTTCGAATGCAAGGATCAAGCTCAAGGAATTTTTTTCGTTCGCGAGGTGGGGATGCTTGAGCGTCTCGGTAAGATGTTTCACAGTGTTTTGTCAAAAGACCTATACCACGCGTCCGGCGACGCATTACTCCAGTTATCAAAAAAAATGTGGTTTTGGCAGGTGTGCTCGGGCGATCTGTATTTGATGCCCAAGAAAAACTTGTGTCGGTAAGAGAATTAAACGATAGGCTGAGGTTAGGAGAAAAAAAATTCAAGTTGATGGAAAATTCTGTAAGGTCGGTTCCCGCAGAAGGAAAGCTTATTGTTACTGACGCTTTATCAATGGATTTCGGGAGCGTTAATCAAGTGGATTTAACCCAGGCGCTAACTCAGGAAAATTTTCGAGACGCCTGCAACGCTGCATTCGCCAAGGCGAGAAAAAAATATCCTGCGGAAGTGCTCATCGTGAAGCTTAGCCCAGTTTCGGATAACGACGAACCTTCTGACGAAGCGATTAATAGACTTCTTCTGGTCATCGACGAACATCATCAATCCGATCCAAGCGGTCGGCTATTGATCGCGACCGACGGTGACCATTTGCTGTACGAGCGTATCTTGAATCTCAAAATCCAGCACGATGCAAAAAAAGCTTCCCAATCCAACTCATCAAATCTTAATCCGATGGATTTATTCATGATTCCTGCTCATGGTGATGAGCTAGCGAAATTGGATCCAATAGATGAAAATGGGTTAGAAAAATTTACCACTCAGTTTGATAATGTCTCGGTGTGCATCATGAATTATCCCGAGATGATTCAATCCGACTTATCGATCCTCAACTCAAATACTCTGAGTCCGAGCCCTCAAAACCCCGAGGATAAGCCTGCGGAAGCAAGTAAGCTGATCCGGTCGATTTCGGAGCTGCGACAAGATTTAGAAATCGGAGTCGCATTTAAAAATGAAAAAAACCGTGTAAGCGAGGATTCCACGCTCTTCGCCGCCAGATTTCCAACCATGGATCTTCCAATCAAACGATTGATTGTCTTCGAGCGTTTAAGAGCTGGTTGGCCCCCAAAACATACTCAATACGAAACGAATGTCGAGAAGGTAAAAAGCTTTTACCTGAAAGAGCTTCGTAAAGAGCGGGGGCGAGTGGTGATTGAATCCCCGGATCGTGAGTATGCCTGCGAAGGACTCCGAAAGGCTGTTGAGGAGTTGCGCAATAAAAAGGAAGGTCCCGATGAAATAATAATTACTGCATACTCAGGCGAAAAATACATTTTTGAAAAATTTGCGCCATCAACTCCATCCGGACTCAATGAGTAATGTCACATTTACTCATTACATTCCAACGCGGGCCGTATAAATTCGGCGGCATTAATGCATTGCGTATCAGTGGTGTAGGGTTGCTATAACTCCAGACAGCATCTCCAGCATCAGATCAATCTCTTCCAGCGTGATATTCAACGCCGGCATAAACCGCAGCAGATCAGGCCGCGGGGAATTCAGCAGTAGACCCTGTGGTTCAAGATCGCGCGCGATTTCAACAATCTTGCCGCCGATCGGCGAACCCAGCTTCAGTGCGCGCAGCAGCCCTTCGCCGCGCTCTCCCTCAAGACCATGTTTTTCGCTCAGCTTGAGCAGACCTTCGCGCAGATACGCGCCCTTATCCAGCACCGATTGCAGGAAGCCGGGTTTGAGCAATTCTTCCAGCACCGCCACGCCAACCGCCGTCATCAGCGGATTGCCGTTGTAAGTGCCACCCTGATCGCCGGGCTCGAATACCGCGCATGCTTCGGTACATAGCAAAGCAGCCAATGGCACGCCACCACCAATGCCTTTGCCCAGCGTCATGATGTCGGGTTCGATGTCAGAGAGCTGATAAGCAAACAACTTGCCGGTACGACCCATGCCGGCCTGCACCTCATCAACGATTAGCAAAATGCCGTGCTTGCGCGTCAGCGCGCGCAGGCCTTGCATGAATTCTCTCGATGCCGGAATCACGCCGCCTTCGCCCTGTACGGGTTCCAGCATGACGCCCACTGTCTTGTCGGTGATCAGGGCTTCGACGCTGGCCAAATCATCCAGCTCAGCCTTGGGGAAGCCGGGCACTTGCGGTGCAAACATCGTGTCCCAGCCTGCTTTGCCAGAGGCCGACATGGTCGCCAATGTGCGGCCATGGAAACTGTGATTGAAGGTGATGATCTCGTAGCGGTTTTCGCCGGCAGAATTTTTGTTGAGCTTGCCCCATTTGCGCGCAAGCTTGATTGCACCTTCGTTCGCTTCGGCACCGCTGTTGGCGAAGAACACTTTGTCGAAACACGAATGCTGGGTCAGCATCGTGGCCAGCTGTATCGATGGCTCGTTATAAAACGCAGGTGAGGGGTTGATAACCTTTTTTGCCTGAGTAACCAACGCATTCTGAATGCACTGCGGTGAGTGACCCAGGCAGTTCACCGCCCAGCCCTGCAACCAGTCGAGATAGCGCTTGCCGTGATGATCCGTCAGCCACATGCCGTGACCTTCGGTAAAGACCAGGGGCGGGCGATTGGTGATGTAGAGCAGTGCGTCGGTGTTGTACTGATCCACGTGCAGGTCGATAGGTTTGTTCATGGTTCAGGCGGTGGCCAGATCGGCTTCGGAAGTGAATGAGTCAGCGAAGAATTCATCTTCGGGTAATTTGCATTCGGCGATGAAGTCGCGCTGGGCAGCTTCTACCATCAGCGGCGCACCGCAGGCATAGACTTGATACGCTGATAGATCCGGCAAATCCTGCATGACTGCCTGATGCACGAAGCCGGTACGGCCCGACCATGCGTCTTCCGGCAGTCCGTCAGAGATCACGGGCACATAAGTCAGGTTGGGTAGCGTGGCGGCCCAAGATTCACAGAGCGCCTGCATGTAGAGATCTTTCGGACGGCGGCCACCCCAATACAGCGTGATCGGGCGTTCCGATTTCAGATGCGCCCAGTGTTCGACGATGGCCTTGATCGGTGCAAAGCCAGTGCCTGAGGCGAGCAGAATGATGGGTTTGTCAGACTCTTCACGCAGGAAGAAGGAACCCATGGGCCCTTCGAAACGCAGAATGTCGCGCTCTTTCATGGTCCCAAACACATGGTCGGTAAACAAGCCACCCGGCATATGACGAATATGCAGCGTCAGCAAGTCATCCGCATGCGGCGCATTGGCCATGCTGTAGCTGCGGCGCTTGCCGTCTTTCAGCATGAATTCCACATACTGACCGGCCTTGTATTGCATGCGATCAGTGGCGGGCAGTTGCAGCGACATGATGACGACATCGTCGGTAACGCGATCGAGTTTGGCCACGCGTACCGGGACTTTCTTGATCGGGAAGTCGCCAACGCCCAGCACTTCGCGCGCTTCGATGGCCACATCCGACTGCGGCACAGCGCAGCAAAACAGGGTGTGTCCGGTCGTTTGATCTGCGGCAGACAGTGCGCGTTCCTGATGCGGGCCGAGTGCCACGTCACCCGAAAGCAGCTTGCCTTTGCAGCTGCCGCAGGCGCCGTTTTTGCAGCCGTAGGGCAGCCCGACACCGGCGCGGATGGCAGCCGCCAGAATGGATTCACCGGCATCACAAGAAAACTGCCGGCCACTGGGAGAAACGCTAACCTGAAACGTCATACAATCTCGCGAATGAAAAACAACGGTTTGAAAATTCTGGGCAAACCACGCCTGCTGGTCATTGGCTGTGGTGACGTCGGCATGCGCCTGTTGCCCTTGCTGCGCATGCGCTTTCACATTTACGCGGTGACCAGTCAGCCCGCCCGCTGCGCGGAACTGCGCGCAGCAGGTGCGACACCGGTTGTTGCCAATCTCGATCAGCGCGACAGTCTGTTCCGGCTGAAAGGCCTGGCCGACACCATTGTGCATCTTGCGCCGCCGCCTTCGGATGGAAAACAGGACCGCCGCACCCGTAATCTGGCCACCATTTTACCCCGACATGGCACCGTCGTTTATATCAGCACCACTGGTGTTTACGGGGATTGCGGTGGTGCGATGTTCGACGAAACACGGTCGGTGGCGCCGGTCAATGCGCGCGCCTTGCGCCGCGTCGATGCCGAGCAAGTGCTCAGGCGCTGGGCCCTTCGCATGAATGGCCGGCTGGCCATTCTCCGGGTGCCCGGGATCTATGCGGCAGATCGTCTGCCGGTTGACCGGCTGCGTCAGCAAACCCCGGCGTTGTTGCCGGATGATGATGTCTATACCAACCATATTCACGCCGATGATCTCGCCCACATCATCGCGCTGGCGATTTTCCGCGCGACGCCGCAACGGGTTTATCACACGGTTGATGATTCTGATCTGAAGATGGGTGCGTATTTTGATCTGGTCGCCGATCGTTTCGGTTTGCCGCATCCGCCGCGATTACCGCGCGCGCAGCTGGCCACCCAGGTATCGCCGATGCTGCTGTCATTTATGTCCGAGTCGCGCCGGCTGAAAAACGAGCGCATGAAAGCCGAACTCGGCGTGCACCTGCGCTGGCCGACGGTCAGTGATCTTCTGGCGAGCCTGCCTGTATCGCCGACTTGATGCCATTGACCCAGGAGCGCGCCGGCAGACGGGTGATGTCACGGATGACCGCCGCGCGCTCATACAGATCCGCAAAATCCAGGGCGGGCAGGTTCTTGAATGCGATGACCACCACATTGCCTTCATGAACCTCGGGCAGCGATATCACCGCATCGAAAGCCGGCAATATCGCCTGCAGATTTTTACGATAGCTCGGGTGGTCGCCAAACAGATTAATCGTCGCAATACCATGGCGGCTGAGGCAGGCGGCGCAGGCGCGATAAAACGCCGGTGAATCCAGTACGGGCCCGCGTGCGGTGGCGTCATACAAATCGATCTGCAGCACATCGACACGGCCGTGGTTGGCGCGGTCGTTGACGAATTCATCCGCATCCATCGCCAGAATCGACAGCCTGTCATCTTCAGGCGGCAGCTTGAACATGGACCGGCAGACGTCGATCACTGAGGGATTGAGTTCCACCGCCGTCACGCGCGAGGACAGGTAATTGCGGTAGCTGAATTTAGTCAACGCTGCAGTACCCAGCCCCAGCTGCACGATCCGCGCGGGCTGATCGATGAACAGCATCCAGGCCATCATTTGCTGCGCATATTCGAGTTCAATCCAGTCCGGCTTGCGCAGTCGCATCGCGCCCTGAATCCACTCTGTGCCGAAATGCAGATAGCGCACGCCGTCACTTTCTGACAGCGTGACCGGTGCGAACTTGGGTCGGCGACCGCTGCGGGCTGGGGCTTGTAACGCGAGATTTTTTGGAGCTTTACGGGCCATGAGCTTGAAATTCAGTTAATCAGTTAAGGCACGCCACTGTACTGGTTTTTGTTCGAAGTATCGCTGGGCGCTGACCCGTGTTGTCGGCGCAGGGCCGGTCGGCAGGGGCAAACTTGCAGAGGACATCTGTGCATTGTAAGGAGGTCGCGCCACCCGCGCACGGTAGAATCCCCGCATTACATCGAACAAGAGGAGGCAGATCATGACCCAACCCATCATGCTAGTGACTGGCGGCAGCCGCGGCATCGGCGCTGCCACAGCAATCATCGGTGCTGCACGCGGTTATCGCGTCGCGTTGACCTACCAAAGCCAGTCCGCAGCCGCCGACGCGGTCGTGAACACTATTCTCGCAGCAGGTGGCACCGCGATGGCGATGCAGGCCGATGTCGGCGTCGAAGCTGATGTGCAGCGGATTTTCAAGAACATGGACGAGCAGTGGGGCACACTGGACGTACTGGTCAACAACGCCGGCATGCTGGAAAAGCAGATGCGCCTGGATCAGATGGATGTGGCACGCTGGCAGCGTGTACTGACAGCGAATGTGATCGGCAGTTTTTTGTGTGCCCGCGAAGCGGTGCTGCGCATGTCAACTCGCCACGGCGGCAAAGGCGGCAGCATCGTGAATCTGTCGTCAGCGGCGGCGCGGCTTGGCTCGCCAAACGAGTTCATTGACTATGCGGCTTCTAAAGGCGCGGTTGATTCGATGACCTTTGGGCTGGCCAAAGAGGTCGCCGCCGAAGGCATCCGCGTCAATGCCGTGCGGCCCGGTCTGATTTATACCGACATTCACACCAGCGCCGGCGAACCGGGCCGCGTCGAGCGTGCCAAGGATGCGGTCCCCATGAAGCGTGGCGGCACGGCAGAAGAGGTGGCCGAGGCGGTGTTGTGGCTGGCGTCCGAGCAGTCGTCTTATGTGACCGGGACGCTGATTGATGTGACAGGGGGGCGCTAGTTTCTGCCCAGCTGTATCGCCAGGATACTAATTGCACAATTGAATCGCCCCGGGTATTAAGGAGTCTCCGTAGCGCTGCCCGGGAGGATCAGATCAAAGCTTGTCGAGCCCCGCCCGCTTCTGTATTTCAGCCAGCGCTTCGCGGCGCTCGCTGTAGCGGTCCACCAGATAGTCCGATGCATCACGTGTCATCAGCGTGAATTTCATCAGCTCTTCCATCACATCCACCAGACGATCGTAGTAGGCCGAAGGTTTCATGCGGCCGGCTTCATCGAATTCCTTGTAAGCCATCGCCACCGACGATTGATTCGGAATCGTGAGCATGCGCATCCAGCGGCCGAGCACGCGCATCTGATTGACAGCATTAAAAGATTGAGACCCGCCGCAGACCTGCATCACCGCCAGTGTTTTTCCTTGCGTGGGTCGTATCGCACCCAAAGCCAGTGGTATCCAGTCGATTTGCGATTTCATGATGCCGGTCATTGCACCATGTCGCTCCGGTGATGACCAGACCATGCCCTCGGCCCAGGTGCAGAGGTCTCGCAGTTCGGCGACTTTGGGGTGTGACTCGGGTGCGTCATCCGGCAGTGGCAATCCCGAAGGATTGAACATCCGTGTTTCCGCACCCATGGCCTGCAACAGCCGTGCGGCTTCTTCGGCCATTAGTCGGCTGAAGGAGCGCTCGCGCAGAGAGCCGTACAACAGCAGAATGCGCGGCGCGTGGGTGGATCGCTGTGCCGGAAACAGTTGCGCGGTATCCGGCGTCTGGAAACATTCGCGATCCAGCAGGGGCAGGTCATCAGTCATCAGTGTTTTATCGTTATTTGAGCCAGTATTTCGGTAACTTTTCAGTGATTATTTCAGCGACATACCCAGCAACATGTCGTTGAGTTTTTTTACAAACCCGGCCGGGTCTACCAACTGCCCGCCTTCGGCCAGCATTGCCTGATCAAACAGGATGCTGCTCCAGTCGTCGAACTTGGTTTCTTCGTACTTGAGGCGCTGCACCAGCGGATGATGGGGATTAATCTCCAGCACGGGCTTGGTTTCCGGTGCATTCTGCCCAGAGGCCTTCAGCATGCGCAGCAGGTTACCAGAGAGCTCATGCTCATCGGCGACGAGGCAAGCCGGTGAGTCGGTCAGACGGAAAGTGATGCGAACATCTTTGGCCTTGTCGGTGAGCGAGGTTTTCATTTTGTCGACCAGTTCTTTGAAGTCGGTCTCGGTTTCTTCTTTCTGCTTTTTCTCGGCTTCGTCTTCAAGCTTGCCGAGATCAAGATCGCCTTTCGCGACCGACACCAAGGTCTTGCCATCGAATTCGGTCAGGAAGGACAACATCCATTCATCCACACGATCCGTGAGCAGCAGGACTTCCACGCCTTTCTTGCGGAAGATTTCCAGATGCGGGCTGTTCTTCGCGGCAGTCCAGCTGTCTGCAGTGACGTAATAAATCTTGTCTTGACCTTCTTTCATTCGCGCGACGTAGTCGGCGAAGGCGACGTTTTGCGCATCGGTGTCATTGTGGGTGCTGGCAAAGCGGAGCAGCTTGGCGATGCGATCCTTGTTGGTCGCGTCTTCGCCAGCGCCTTCCTTTAGCACCTGACCGAATTCTTTCCAGAAGCTTGCGTACTTGTCTTTTTTGTCCTGCTCATCAGCATTGGCGAGTTCTTCCAGCATGCCGAGTACACGTTTGGTGGAGCCTTCGCGAATGACTTTGACGTCGCGTGACTCTTGCAGGATTTCGCGCGAGACATTCAGGGGCAGATCATTGGAGTCGATCACGCCTTTGACGAAACGCAGGTACACCGGCATCAACTGCTCGGCGTCATCCATGATGAATACGCGCTTGACATACAGCTTGATACCGCCGCGCTTGTTACGGTCCCACAGGTCGAAAGGCGCGTGGGTGGGAATGTACAGCAGCTGCGTGTACTCGCTGCGGCCTTCAACGCGGTTATGCGTCCAGGTCAAGGGTTCCTGATAATCATGTGAGACATGTTTGTAGAATTCGGTGTACTGCTCGTCGGTGATGTCGGATTTGCTGCGCGCCCAGAGTGCGCTAGCCTGATTGACGGTTTCGAGTTCATCACGGACGACCATCTCTTTTTTCTCTTCATCCCATTCTTCCTTTTGCATGCGGATGGGCAGTGCAATGTGGTCGGAGTATTTGCGGATGATCGAGCGCAGCTGCCAGGCAGATAAAAATTCATCTTCGCCTTCGCGTAGATGCAGGGTGATCTGTGTGCCGCGCTTTTCCCGGTCAATGGTTTCAACCGTAAAGTCGCCTTCGCCACCGGATTCCCAGCGCACGCCCTGATTGGTGGGCAGGCCGGCGCGGCGTGATTCCACCGTGATCTTGTCGGCGATGATGAAGCCGGAGTAAAACCCCACACCGAACTGACCGATCAGTGCCGCATCTTTTTGCTGGTCCCCGGAGAGTTTGGAGAAAAATTCTTTGGTGCCTGATTTGGCGATCGTGCCCAGATGATCAATCGCTTCCTGTTGCGACAGGCCGATGCCGTTGTCAGTGATCGTGATCGTGCGTGCCGTCTTGTCGAAGGTCACGTCGATCTGCAGCTCGCTGTCATTTTCGAACAGCGCCGCATTGTTGATCGCTTCGAAACGCAGCTTGTCGGCCGCATCGGAGGCGTTGGAGATCAGCTCGCGCAGGAAAATTTCCTTGTTCGAGTACAGCGAATGAATCATCAGCTGCAGCAGCTGTTTGACTTCGGCCTGAAAGCCCAGGATTTGCTTGTCGGGTGCGCCCATGGTGTCCTCTGTTAACAAAATTGGCAGAAAAATTCAGAAGTTGCCGGTAATTGGGGGCGAGTGGCGGCATTTCAAGACTGTGGCGAACAGATCATGGTTGGATTTTGCAATTGATCCGGCCGGGCGCTGACCCTACAATCCCAGCCACCACCCGCTTTACTCACGCGTCTTTTATTCACCCAAATCCAAGGATTCCCATGACTATTGCTTCCCGCCTGACGGCCCTCGGTATTTCCCTGCCGCCGGTCGCTGCCCCGGCTGCCGCTTATGTAATGTACGTCCGCACAGGCGATACCCTCTTTGTCTCGGGTCATATTGCCAAAAAAGACGGCAAGCCCTGGGTTGGTCAGCTCGGGCGCGACATGAGCACTGAGCAGGGCAAGGAAGCCGCCCGCGCTGTGGCGGTGGACCTGATGGCGACGCTTAATGCAGCCTGCGACGGTGATTTGTCTCGGGTAAAGCGGATCGTCAAGCTGGTCAGTTTGGTCAATTCGACCGCAGATTTCACCGAACATCACTTGGTCACCAATGGCGCCTCGGAATTGCTGGGCGAGGTGTTTGGCGAGGCGGGCAAGCATGCCCGCTCGGCGTTCGGCGTGGCCCAGCTGCCGCTGGGCGCTTGCGTTGAAATCGAAATGGTGGCCGAGATCGCCTGATCGGGCGGCGTGGCGTGGCGTAGCGTCAGTTCAGGGCATTCGAATGCATCCCGGTCATCCGGTAGCGGGCAGGCCGATCAGTCACTGCGGACCCGAACACCTTCGCTGACCTGCCGGCTTGGGAACCGGATCACTTGCTCGCCTTCACGCAGGCCGGCGATGATCTGCATTTCGTCCCGATTACGTTGACCGAGGGTGACGGTTCTTTCGCGTGCGCGGCCGTTCTCGACAACGAACACACGCCATTCATCGGCGACACGGAATACGCTGCTGCCGGGTAGTTTGAGGACGGCATCCTGTTGCCACAAGAGGATGCTTGCTTGAATCCGATAACCATCGCCCAGCGGCCAGGGTCGGCCGATCGGGTCGGCAATCACATTGACGCGCTGTTCTTCGATGCCCAGTGCCGATATTTTGGTGAAAGCCACCGGCTCGATCAGCCTGACGCGGGCCTCTAGTGGCGCATCGCCGCCCCAGTCTTTGAGCAGCATGCGCATGCCGGGCTTGATTTTGACGGCATCGACCGAGAGCACGTCGACCACTGCTTCCATGTGCAACGGATCGCCAATCGTCATCAGCGGCAAGCCCGCGGCTATCGTGCGCTCGCTTTGCTGGCTGATCGCAAGGACGCGGCCTGAAGCCGGCGCCCTGACCGGCAGGCGTCGCTCCGGCGCGCGCACCACCGTATTGACCGCCGCGCGGGCTTCTGCGACGACCGCGAGTGCGGCTTTGGTGCGGGCCTGCGCCGCAAGGGCAGCCGCACGCGCGGCGTTTTCGCGAACGATCATTTGTTCCAATGCCTGAGGCGAGATGAACTGATCACGCACTAGCGCTTGGTGTCTTTCAAGTTCATGTCGGGCCAGTTGGTGATTCATCTCGGCGTCGTTTTGATGGAATGCCGCTTCCGTCCTGCGGGCTTCGGCCGCCTTCATGCGGGCGAGTGTCTGTTCTTTTGCCTGCAGATCAACGGACAGGGGAGAGAGCCAGGCAACGACCTCGCCGCGCAGCACCTGATCGCCAGTGCGCAGCGTGATACGTTCTGCGGTTGCCGCGACCGGACTGGCAACGACATAGGCATCGCGCACTCTGACGATCCCTTCGTTATCGATGCTGACAATCATGGGCCCCTTGCCGACGTGCATCAGCTGGAGCTGCAAAGGTGCGGGCGCCAGCAGCCACGTGAGCAGGCTGAGGATCAACAGTAAGCTGATCCCAGCGAGCAGGATTGTTCTTTTGTTGGCAATGTTCGAATTCATTCACGCGTTTTCAGGACTGCAATCAAATCGAGTTTTTGTAATCGAATCCCGACCGACACTGCCGATGCAGTAGCGGAGAGTAAGACCACCATCGCAGCAGACGCCCAGGTTAGGCCGCTGATGATCAGCGGTATGCGAAAGAGCTCTTGCGACAGCAGGGTTGCAATGGCGGCGGCCAGGCCATAGCCCATCAGACAGCCCAGGGGAATGCTGACGACGGTCAGCAGGCATTGCTCGGTCAGCAGCAAGACCGTAATTTCTGCGCGAGTGAAGCCAAGAATGCGCAGGCTGGCCAGCTCGGTGGCATGCTCGGAGAGCGAGAGACGGGCTGAGTTGTAAATAATGCCTGCTGCAATGACGCAGGCGAAAGCAATCAGGACGCTGTTATTGATGCGAATGTTTTCTCCGACGGTTGCCAGAAAACTCTGGATAGTGGCTTCGCGCAGACTGGTACCGGACAGTGCCGGTAGTACTTTGATCCTGCGGAAAAATTCATCGGCCTGCAGCACGTCTAGCGCAAGCCAGGCGCCATTGGCGGTCGGTGTTTTTTGTAGCAGTCGCGATAATGCTTGCAAATCCATATAGGCAAAGGCACCGATGGGTTCCTCAAGCACCATGGCCACGGGTAGCTCAAGCTGCTGACGTCGCCCGGTCAGAAACTGGATTTCCACCACATCGCCGACCCTGATTTGCAAAAGGTCAGCCAACATGCGTGAAGACACCAAGCCTTCGCCGGGAAGTTCTATCGCGCGCTCATGATCATCAACGGTCAGTCGTAGTTGTCGTTGTCGTTCAAGACCCGTGACGATGGTTCTTTTGTGCCGATGACGAAAACGGAGCGTGGCTGGTGCTGACAGAAAAGCTTCGGAGCGCACCACGCCGGGTAACCGTGCAAGACTTTGGACGGCATCGACCGAATACTCGTCGTTGAATGTGACGCTCAGATCTTCCCGCTGCAGAACGCGGTATTGAAAGCGGATCACTTCATTGAGTGCATCAAAAGAGAAAAGCCCGGTGATGACCAGTGCCGCGGACATCGACAGGCCGAGGATCGTCAGCGAGGTTTTCAAGGGCGTTCGCAAGAGATTGCGCAACACCATACGCAAAGCCAGGGGTATCAGCCGCCACAGCCCGGATTTTTCCAGATGACTTTGCCGGTAACGCAAGGGTGATTCCGGGCGCATGGCCTCGGCGGGTTTCAGGCGCAACACGCGGTGCACCGCAAGTCCCGCACCCAGCAAAGCGGCCATCAGGCTTAGTGCCAGCGCCACCAGAATGAGCAAGGGCGACAAAGAAAACGACAGGCTCGGAAAATGAAAAAAGCGCGCATAGAGTTGCGCCAGTCCCGCCCCCAGCCAGCTGCCGAGCGCAATGCCGGCCACACTGCCCGCTACCACGGTCAGCAGGGCAAACTGCAGGTAGTGGCGGGCGATCGCTGCATTGCTGTAACCAAAACTCTTGAGCAAGCCGATCTGCATGCGCTGCAGCGCGGTGAGCCGCGACAACACGTTATGAATCAGAAATGCAGCGACGCTCAGAGAAATAGCCGGAATGACCGTCGCACTGACTTTGGTCTGGGCGAGTTCATTGCTGATGAACTGATGCGAGAGCTGATCGTCGCGGCCAATGGCACCTAAGCCACCAAAGGGCTCCAGCAGTCCGTCCAGACGATGAATGACATCAGCCTCGCTCGCGCCAGGTGCCAGCGTCAGCACGACGTCATTGAAGCCATCGCGCATGTCCAGCAAGCCACTGAGTGCTGCCTGATCCATCCACAAGACACCGAAGCGCCGGTAGTCCGGGAATCCGGTGCCGCGCATTTCACTAATGTACTCGGGTGAAATCGCGATGCCCGTCACCGTCAGTCGTTCGCGTCGGCCATTAACGATGGCGTGCAGAGCAGCGCCTGCTTGCAAACTGTTGGCTAGCGCAAAAGCTTCACTGACCAGAACTTCATGACGATTGCCCTGATCAGGCAGTCGGCCTGCGCGCAGGTAAACAAGATTGAGATCGTTTTGGTTTGAGGGTCGCAGCGACACCAGTCGCCCGGTGGCGGGCTCGCTGAGTCCGGGTACGTCGAGCGGGGCCTCGAAAACGACGCGCGCCTGTACCTCGGCGACGCCCTCGATACGACGTATGGCCGAGGTCATGCCCACAGGCGCGCGACGCAGACTGGCAAAAATATCGGCAAAGCGGTACTGCTGATAGTACGTATGCTGCGCCATCAGCAAAGCTTCATAAGCCCCCCGCATGGTCACCAAACTGGCGATGCCGCACATGGCGACGGCGGCGATCGCCACCGCCTGAGAGCGTAAACGCCACAGGTCGCGCAGGAGCTTTCGCTGCAGCGATGAGCGATGTTTCACCAGGAAAGCGCTGCAGCTGAGCATCGTGTTGCATTCCGTGTGATGGCGGTAATGCGGCCGCTGCCGAGCAAGATGACGCGATCTGCCATGGCGGCGATAGCTGCATTGTGGGTAATGACGACGGTGACCGTGCCAAGTGTGGTGTTCGCTTGCGCCAACACATCGAGTACCATCCGGCCAGTGGCTACATCGAGTGCGCCGGTCGGCTCGTCGCAGAGCAAAATGTCCGGCCGCTTTGCAATGGCACGCGCAATGGCCACACGCTGCTGTTCGCCGCCCGAGAGCTGTGCCGGAAAATGAAACAGGCGGCTGCCTAATCCCACCTGCCGCAATGCCTTTGCGGCATCCATGGGCGATGGGCTGATCTCTGTCACCAGCTCGACATTCTCGAGGGCACACAAACTGGGAATCAGGTTGTAGAACTGAAACACAAAGCCCACATGTTCTCGGCGAAACCGGGTCAGTTCATCATCGTTGGCCCGGGTTAATTCCTGATCCAGATAGTGCACGCTGCCACGCGTCGGTGTGTCCAGTCCTCCGAGAATGTTCAGCAGGGTGGATTTGCCACTCCCTGAGGCGCCCAGCAAAACAAGAAATTCACCCTCAAATAAATCAAGATCGATCGATTGCAGCGCATCGACGCGAACATCACCCATTTGATAAATTTTATCTACACCGCGTAATGAGAAGATGGCCCGCGGAGATTTGGTCGGCAGCATGCATGCCCCTATCGACAGCTGGCAGGGGAGCATGGATTCGAACCACGCCAACCGGCTTGGACACCGGGTGGTCCCCATTGGACACTCCCCTATGCGCTGATGATGACGGTACCGTTGGTGGGACTTGTTGCGTCAGCACAGCCGCGCTGACTTTTTGCTTGGCAGCGCTCAATCAGAGGCTTGTTTGTACGCGGAATAATGCAACTCAGAGAATCGTCGGCGCTAAAGCGGACGCTGCTCATCTTCAGGGAGATTCATGTCGACTCACTCATCCGCGCCTGCGATGACTGCAGCCTCGCCATCGTCAGTCAACGTTCAAGCTCGAGCCCGGTCGTTGCTTCTGGCCGATATCGTCAGCGAGATCCATGAGCACTGCGTGCCGGACTTTGCATCACAGGCGCTGGACTGTTTGCAGGGTAGTCTGTATGCATCGTTGAAGTACTTGCAGTTATGCGGGCCGGGACAAATTTTGCCTCATACCTGGGTGGGCTACCGCAACGGCGAAGTGGCGAGTGTGCTGCTGTTTTGCATTCAGGGTAGGTGTGCAAAAGTACTTTCTGAGGTCATTTCGCTGGATAGTTTGCAGATCGATGCGTTCTCAGAGCGGGTGTTCCGACATTTCCCAGTCGTGCGTCGGGTCGTCTTTAATGCCGTGACTCTGCAGTCACCACCCTGTTCGCTGCCGAATCAGCACTTTGCATATTCAGAAAACTATGTCTTGACGCTGCCAGCCTGCAATGAAGCCTACATTGCAGCACTCGGCAAATCCACACGCCAGAGTGTGCGTGGCTACCGTAATCGTTTGCAGCGCGATTTCCCCGATTTTAGCTGGACGGCTTATGACTGCCATGCATTGAGTGCAGAGCAACAGCGCGAGCTGGTGGCTAGGCTGCACCGCTTCAAGCGCGAGAGTATGAGCGCACGTGGCAAGTTGGCCGACATCGATCCGGCTGAAACGCAACGTATCCTGACCATGGCGGCAGACTGTGGCTTGTTTGGTATCGGGCTGATTCAGGGACGTGTTTGTGCCGGCGCTTTGTCCTGTCGGATTGGTGATACCTATGTGATGCTGCTCTCGGCCAGTGATCCGGCGATGAGTGCTTATCGTCTGGGTTTGCTGACCTGTCTGTGGTCGGTCAGCGATTGTATTGAAAGGGGCGCGCGTGATTGTCATTTGCTGTGGGGACGCTACCAGTACAAGCATCAGCTGCTGGCTGTGCCGCAGGCACTGCACCGGATGACAGTCTATCCCTCGGTGCGACAGATGCTGCTGCAGCCGCTGACGGTGCTGATGATGATGTTGCGCGGGCAGTATGTGCGCGGCCGGCGGTGGCTGGGCGATCAGATGGCGGCCCGGGAAAATCGTGGCTTGCGGTGGTTGGCAGGACACTGCCGGCATCTGAAATTGATGCTGGCCGTTTTTGTAAATAAGCATCGATGGTTGCATCGCCGGCAGGCGGGAGCGATTGTGGCAACACAGTTGGAAAACAAATCGGACATTGATGTGATTGGCACTGCGGATGAATCACGTTGTCCAATCCGACTCTCGTAAAATTTCGCGCGGCCGCAAGTAGCCTGCGCCAAACGGAATAGTGTCTGCCTCATGGATTTACCTGCACAGAACATTGCCGCTACCTTGAAGCGATTGCCCGAGGAAAAGCGCGGCGCGCCTGAATCACCGATTGAAGACAAGCCTTCGTCGCCAACGGCCTCCGACCGTTTGTTTCACGCGGTGATGGCGCAGTTTACCGGAGGCATATCTCCAGGAAGTCTCGCGCTCGCCGGCGCGGACTGGGCGGTGCATTTGTCGCATTCACCGGGCAAGCAGCAGATCCTGCTGGAAAAGGCAGTGCGTAAAGCGGCGCGTTTTGCGCTGTATGTGACACGTCAGACGTCCGGACATAAATGCGGACCTTGCATCCACCCGCTGGTGCAGGATCGACGATTTCGTTCGCAGCAATGGCAGCAATGGCCATTTTGTTTTATCTATCAGAATTTTCTGTTGCAGCAGCAATGGTGGCACAACGCGACCACGGGCATTGGTGGCATGTCTACGCATCATGAAGAAGTCGTTTCTTTTGCAGCCCGACAATGGCTGGACATGGTCTCGCCGGTGAATTTCATTGGGACGAATCCTGAGGTACTGGAAACTACAATCTGCGAAGGCGGGAGAAATTTGCTGCGCGGTTGGGAATATCTGGTCGAGGATTGGGAGCGATCGATCGGTGGACATCCACCCGTCGGCGCAGAAAAATTTCGCCCTGGTCATGAAGTGGCGATCACGCCCGGTCGCGTGGTGTATCGAAATCATCTGATGGAGCTGATTCAGTACGCACCGCAGACACCGAAGGTTTTTGAAAAGCCTTTGCTGATCGTGCCATCATGGATCATGAAGTACTACATTCTTGATTTGTCGTCGCACAATTCTCTGGTAAATTATCTGATCGGTCGTGGTCACACGGTCTATATGATTTCATGGCGTAATCCGAATGCTGAGGATCGCGACCTTGGCATGGATTCTTATATGCAGATGGGTTTGCTCGAAGCATTGAAGCAAGTGCGGCGACGCAGCCCCGATCATTCGGTGCAGACGGTCGGCTATTGTCTGGGCGGCACCCTGCTGGCGATTACCGTTGCCTGGCTAGCGCAGCAGCATCACAAGGATGTGGCATCGATGACCTTGCTCGCGGCTCAAACTGATTTTACTGAGGCCGGTGAATTGCGACTATTCGTCGATCACAGTCAGCTCGACTATCTGGATGACCTGATGTGGAATCAGGGCTACTTGGATAACCGGCAAATGGCGGGTGCATTTCAATTGTTGCGGCCGCATGATCTGATCTGGTCGCGTCTGATCAGTCACTATTTACTCGGCAAGCGCGAGCCACTCAATGATCTGATGGCTTGGAATGCGGATGCTACTCGCATGCCATACCGGATGCACAGTGAGTATCTGCGTCGTTTGTTTCTCAATAATGATTTGTTTACCGGGCGCTACAGCGTTAATGGTCGGCCGCTGGCGTTGTCGGACATACGGGTGCCTGCATTTTTGGTCGCGACCGAAACGGACCACGTCGCACCTTGGCGTTCTGTTTACAAGCTCAATCTGTCTTACAGCGCCGATCTAACTTTTTTGCTGACCTCTGGCGGACACAACGCGGGTATTACGAGTGAGCCTGGGCATCCTCGCCGTTATTACCGAATGACGCTATTTCCGCAAAATGAGAATTACATCGATCCGGATCGCTGGTATCAGCATACCGAGCCGGAGTCAGGCTCTTGGTGGCCGCGCTGGGCGGAGTGGCTGGAGCGCGGGCAGGCGACGCTGCCGTCGCAAGTCATCGCGCCAGGCGATGTGCCGGGGTTGCCGAATGCGCCGGGCAGCTATGTGCTGCAAAGCTAATGCGAATGGTGGGGTCAGGTGCATTTATGTCGCAACATCATCCGAGCGCATTTGTCGATGCGTTTCATGTTGACTATCCGTGCTATCCGTGACGTCGAATTTCCCCACAGTGCGGATACCTATATG
>CAZXDB010000046.1:19506-19753 GCA_964639465.1 uncultured Bifidobacterium sp.
CTACTGAGGATTTTTTTCGGATACCGATCTTCTGCGACATAGATCGCTATTGCGCGGTACCCGTTGTTCCCGCACCTGTGATCGTCGTGATAGGTACGACGTTTGGTGATGTTGCGGTTGTCGATGAAGTTGTGGTGTCGGACGTCGTTGTGGATTCGGTGGTTGTTACCGGTGTCGTTGTCGTTGTTTCGATGGTTGCAGGTGTGGTGGCTGTTATGGTGGTGGGCTCGGTGGTTGATAGTGTCGT
>CAZXDB010000047.1:0-19419 GCA_964639465.1 uncultured Bifidobacterium sp.
ATCTCGCGCGTGACCAAGGTCATGCCGGCGAAGGCGGGTTATTCGGATTGGGAAGTCACGCAGTTGCTGGCCAATGCGCTCGGCTATCCGATGAACTACAAACACCCGTCCGAGATCATGGATGAGATCGCTGCGCTGACGCCGACCTTCCACGGCGTCTCGTTCAAGAAGATCGAGCAACTGGGCAGCGTGCAGTGGCCTTGCAATGAGAAAGCCCCTGAAGGCACACCGATCATGCACATTGATGAATTCGTGCGTGGTAAAGGTCGATTCATCATCACGCAATATGTCCCGACCGATGAGAAGGTCACGAAGCGCTTCCCGCTGATCCTGACTACCGGCCGCATTCTGTCGCAGTACAACGTCGGCGCGCAGACACGCCGTACCGAGAATGTGCGCTGGCACAGCGAAGATCGTCTGGAGATCCATCCGCATGACGCCGAGGAACGCGGTATCCGTCAGGATGACTGGGTGGGTATTGAGTCACGCTCGGGTCAGACGGTATTGCGCGCGACGATCACGGAAAACGTGCAGCCGGGCGTGGTGTATACCACCTTCCACTTCCCGGAATCCGGCGCGAATGTGATCACGACCGATAACTCCGACTGGGCAACCAACTGCCCCGAGTACAAGGTGACAGCCGTGCAGGTGATGCCAGTCACGCAGCCGTCGGAATGGCAGCGCGAGTACGAGCGTTTCAACAAGCAGCAGCTGGAACTGGCCAAGGCTGATTAAGGATGGGCCAGCTCCCGGACAATGAGGCACTGGTGCGCGGCGCAGAGACGCTGACTGAGGTATCGGTGCTGCGCTGCCGGGAGGGTGTTCGCAGCACCTCCGCTGATGTGCTGGCAGTCGAAGTGCCGGTCGCGCTGGAGTACAACGGCATCTCGCATGTGGTGATGCTGGCTTCGCCGAATGACCTGGAAGATTTTGCGCTCGGTTTTTCGCTCACCGAAGGGATCGTCGCGCAGCCTTCTGAGTTGTATGAGGCCGAGGTAGAGCAGCGCGGCGATGGCCTGCTGGTGCATCTGCAGATTGCGTCGGAACGTTTCGTGGCGCTTAAAGAGCGTCGCCGCAATATGACCGGCCGGACCGGTTGCGGTCTATGCGGTACGGAGGCACTGGATCAAGTACGCCGTGTTGTATCGCCGGTGACGCACCGCCATGCTTTTGCGGATCAGCAGCTGATGGCCGGCATGCGTGCGATGCAGGCGCTACAGCCGCTGCAACAGCAAAGCGGTGCTACCCATGCGGCCGCCTGGATGGATGCGCAAGGCCAGGTCGTGCTGGTGCGCGAGGATGTGGGCCGACACAATGCGCTCGACAAGCTGATCGGGGCGCTCGTGACGCGACGAACCGATCTGACCGAGGGCGCATTGCTGATCACCAGCCGTGCCAGTTATGAAATGGTGCAGAAAGCGGCCATCATGAATATCGGTCTGGTGGCGGCGATTTCTGCGCCGACCAGTTTTGCGGTCAATCTGGCAGAAAGCGCGGGCGTGACGCTCATTGGCTTTATGCGTGACCACTCGTATGTCATCTACACCCACCCGGAACGGCTGGAGCACTGAATCATGGATAGTCAACATTTAATCAAGATGGCCAACCAGATTGGTCAGTTCTTCGAAAGTATGCCCAACCGCGAAGAGGCGGAAAAAGATATCGCATCGCACCTGAAACGTTTCTGGGACCCGCGCATGCGTCGCGTCATCGTGGCCAGCCTCGACTCAGAGGATGCGGCTGCAATGAGCCCTCTCGTTCGCGAAGCGCTCAGCACACATCGTCAGATGCTGGCGTGAATCCTGTTCTGATGGTGCTCGTGAAGGCCATCTGAAGTACCACCAAAGCCACTGGATCCCGGCCTGCGCCGGGATGACAATTTTGAGGTTAACGGTTCTTTAAACGTCATCACCTGCATGTGATGACTGCTGCGTGGGCGGATCGCATGCGAACCGAATTCCCCACTCGCTCCCGGCGCGGGGTGAAGCAGGGAATTTGCAACGCATTCATTGCACCTGACGAAGCAGTTTGGCTTGCAAGCCAAACTGTGGCCCGTAGGGGGATCCAGTGTCTTTGCTTAACCCAGGGGCGCAGCTTTATTCTCAGCCCCCACAGAATATCGCCATCGCCGCAACGAACTCTGCTTGACTGTGATTCGAGCGCGCAAGCACGAACAGTGCATGACGATCGGGCTCAGCAAGCATCTGCCAGCGTAAAACCGGCGGCAAGGGTAAGCCCTGAAGATCGCACTGTCTGATTACCACTGCGGGCCACACATCCGCGTTGCGCCATTCTTGTTCGTCGGTGCCGGACGCATCGGCCAGCAAAGGCTCACCCTGCCTGCCGACCATCTGGCTTAATACAACCCGGTAGGCATTCTGATCACTCGGCGTTTCAACTGGCAGCCGCAGCAGCTGCGCTTTCTCCTCCGGTGTCATGGCCTGCCATTGCAACAGGCGCAGACGCACACCGGCGCAATCGAGTTTGTATCGAACACGCAGAGGGATCAATGACAAACCGGTCGCATCCGGGGGTTCAAACGGATAAAAATCTTTTACTTGCATGGGCTTGTCGCAGCTATTGTGGAGTAACGTTAGAATTCGTGGTTATGCGAATCATATAAGTTTGTGCAGGAAGCGCCACCTCATTCGAGAGATATCAAAATTATAATATCAAGCATATGTCTTGCGGAGACCGGCCATAGGGAACGCTTCCAGTGAAAAAAACTATTGCCATTTTCTTGCATCATCCAACCTGCTCGATGGAATCCGTGAACGGCGTCATCAGTGCCCTCTCGCGAAACTACAACATACGGATATTTACCCGGCATAAAGTTCCGGATGGTTTTTTCGATGCGGTGGACATGGTGGTCTTTCCTGGCGGCGTCGGCGATGACAGCGCGTTCGTGTCACTGCTGAAAAACAATATCGACGACATCAAAACCTTCCTCGATCGGGGCGGCAAGTATCTGGGTATTTGCATGGGCGCGTATTGGGCCGATTCATATTATTTCAGTCTGCTGAGAGATACCCGGGTAGTGCAGTACATCAAACGCCCGAAGGCAGATATCAAGTCATCCTATGCCACGACCGTTCCCATCCTATGGCGTGGCGAAGAAGAGCGGATGTACTTCTATGATGGGCCAACCTTTGTCGGCGGCGAGTTCGAGAAAATCGCCACTTACGCCAATGGTGACCCCATGGCGATCGTGCAAGGCCCGATAGGGCTGATCGGCTGCCACCTCGAAAGCGAAGACAGCTGGTATCTGAAAAAGAACATGCGCCCCTACTGGCATCGGGGTGATCATCATCAGTTGCTTTTGCAGTTTGTCGTTGACTGTCTGCTTGAAGAAAATCAGATGGCCTTGTTCTGAATCCGGCGGGCATACGCTGCTATTTTTCACCGACGCCGTTATTGACTGCACAGGCATACTTCCTCCCGGAAATACCTTGTGAGAAAATCGTGGGTTGGGTAAATACAGACTAGATCAACATTTTGTCGCGAGCCAGCGCAGCTGTGCGACGCGGGGCACTTAAAAATCAAGAGCTTAGCGAGATTTTTTTCGTCACAAACGTGTCAGGTTTGGTTGATTCGGTGTTTCCCCAGCTGCAAACTGGAAATGGGTTCAGCGTTTCCCCCGAGATCAAAGATTAACAAAAATACAAGGCACCGACTCATGCACCCCGATGTACAACTCGCACTTCTAAATCAGCCAGGCTGGCGCGGCAAGGTTGAACGTTTCATGGCACGGCAGTTCACCCAGCGCCTCCTGATTATTCTTATCGTAGTTAACGCAATTATTCTCGGTATTGAAACCAACAAGAACATCATGGCGGTGATCGGGCATGAGCTGATCATGATCGACCATGCCATTTTGTGGGTGTTCATCGCGGAGATTGTGGTGCTGATTTCTGCGCGAGGCTGGCATTTTTTCAAGGACCCCTGGTCTATTTTTGACTTTCTGGTGGTGGCGATTGCGCTGGTGCCCGCGACCGGCAGCTTGTCGGTGCTGCGTGCACTGCGCGTGCTCAGGATTTTGCGACTGATTAATAAAATCGAGAGCATGCGCCGCGTGGTGAGTGCGCTGCTGGGCTCATTGCCTGGCCTGGGCTCGGTATTCGGGCTGGTGTTGATCGTATTTTATGTGTCGGGGGTTATAGCGACCAATATGTATGCTGCAGACTTCCCGGAACGATTCGGAACACTGGGCATGAGCTTCTACACGCTTTTTCAGGTAATGACACTGGAGGGTTGGTCCGAAGAAATTGCCCGGCCGGTGATGGAACTTTATCCGTCTGCGTGGATTTTCTTCCTGATTTTTATTTTTATCTCGACGTTCATTGTGGTGAATCTTTTCGTCGCAGTGATTGTGGATTCAATTAACTCCATCAAACATCACGAAGACAAGAAAAACCAAAAAGACGAGGTGACCGAAAAAATCGAGGCTTTGCATCGCGAAATTACCGAACTCAAGGAATTGATTCGCTCAAATGCAACGAAGCAGTAGACGGCGCATCTGAACCATCGAGAGCGTGTTTCATCGAATGGATAGCGAGGATCGGGCAGAAAAGTGATGCAGCCTCTTTAAGCAAACACGCGGGCATCGTGGTCAGCCCGCGCGTAATCGCGGTAAACTTTTCGTCTTTTCCAGCCATTTCTCCATGCCTCAATGAAACAGACGATCGAAGCCCTGCTCCATTCCCTGAATCTGCCCTCGGTGCCTGAGTGGCTCGATCTTGCTGTCACCTTGTCCAAGGTATCGCTGATCATCGTGCTGGCCTGGCTGTTGTTCGGCGTGGCCAAGCGCCTGATCCGGCTGTCACATGTCCGTTTGCGCGCGCGCGAGGAAGGCCCGGAGGAATTACGGCGTATTGATACGCTCGAGCGGGTTTTTACTTATGCGCTGACCGTGATCGTTAGCGTGATCGTCGTCATGCTGGTGCTCTCCGAATTCGGTATTTCGATCGCACCCTTGCTGGCCACTGCCGGTGTAGCGGGTCTGGCGATTGGCTTCGGCGCGCAAAGCCTGGTCAAGGATTACTTCACCGGCTTCGTCATGCTGATCGAAAACCAGATCCGGGTGGGCGATGTGGTCGAGGTCTCGGGCAAAGCCGGCGTGGTGCAGGAACTGACGCTGCGCTATGTGCAGCTACGCGACTACGAGGGCTCGGTTCACTATGTACCCAACGGCACCATCGTGACCGTCACCAACCGCAGCAGGGGCTTTGCATATGCGGTCATGGACACCAGCATCGCGTACAAGGAAGACATTGACCGCGTCTACGCGGTAATGCAGCAAACGGCTGCCGAATTACGGTCCGACCCCGAGTTCGCCTTGCTCATCCTCGAGGATCTGGAAATCTCCGGCGTGGATCAATGGGCCGAGTCGGCGGTGATCATCAAGAGCCGGATCAAGACCATGGCACTCGAGCAATGGAAAGTGCGCCGGGCGTACCTGCGCCGCCTGAAGTTCGCTTTCGACCGTCATGGCATCGAGATTCCCTTCCCGCAGCGCACCGTTCACACCATACCCGCGCAATCGGCGGATGGGGGTGCGGCGGTCGCACGCACCGGGGTAAACGACTGAGTGCCTGGCGTTACTTTGGGCGTTACTGTGGGCTTTGCTTTGCCTCAGGTGACTTTGACAACGCGAAACAAGACCTCACCCCGCCAGAGAACCAGGCTGCCGACAAGACCGCGCAGCTGCCGTCACGCTTCACGCCTTGCTAAACAGCGCCTTGTTGTTTTTCACGGCAATCGATTTGAAATACGGTTCGAATTCTGCTTCGTCGAATCCAAAGGTTTTCATGAATTGCTCGAACAGATCCAGCTCCTGCGGTAAGGCTTCGCCGTTGGCCAAAATGGCGTCATACAAATTGACCAGCACCGACAGCCTCTGATCATGATCGAGTAGCGCCGAACTCTGCTCGATGAATTCCTCGACTGTGTGGAATTTGGTGTAGCGCGTTGCGACCTCAAGCAGTATGCGGTCATCCCGAACGGCGATCACCAGCCTGCGGATCTCCTCGGGCTCGATGCGGCCATCGGCGTTGATCATGTAAATCATCGCCGCGGCAAAGGCAATGCGCGGCGTGAGCTCCGGCGATTCGCCGAAGTACTCGGTTAATCCCGCACCACAGTGAATGCAATGCTTCGCTTCTGCGCTATGGCCTTCGGTCATGCACGCATGGCAGGTCCGCGTGGTCGATTCGGTCAGGGTTTTTCGGACCGCATGCTGAGCAATCATTTCCGCCGAGACGATACCAGTCGGTACCGCAAGAATTCCCCAACCGAACATCATCATAATTGAGGTGATGAAGCGTCCAATATCCGTCTTCGGCGCGATATCGCCGAAGCCGGTGGTGGTCACGGTTGAAATCGCCCAGTAAATCGAGGTCGGCACACTGGTGAAACCGTTTTGCCCACCCTCGACCACATAGAGCATGGTGCCAAGAATGACGACCATGGTCAGAATAATCGACAAAAACACACCGATCTTGCGCCGGCTGTCCGCAACCGCGAGCATCAGCCACTGATACTCGTCAACATAACCCGACATTTTCAGAATACGGAAAATTCTCAGCAGACGCAGTATGCGCACGTCCAGCAGCACATAGGCTTCCGGCACAATCAAGGCGAGGAAACTCGGCAGTATCGATATAAAGTCAATAATCCCGAGAAAACTCTTGGCGTAGCGCAGCGGAGCGGGGCTGCAAACAAGGCGTGCCAGATACTCGACCGTGAAAATAATGGTGAAAATCCACTCGACGGTCGTCAGCAGTTGTTTGTGCTGCTCATGAATACTTTGAACGCTGTCCAGCATAATCACCAGCAAACTGATGATGATGGCCCAGACCAGAAGCAGGTCAAAGCGGCGGCCGGCGGGAGTGTCGGCCTCGAAAATGATGGTGTACCATTTCAGGCGCCAGCCATTGAGGGCATGGGCGTGATTATTGTCGGCAGTGGCTTGCATGAATAGTGTGTCGGGAATTTGTCGGGGCCGTTCGGGCGAACGATGCTGTTATTTAAATGTTACTCATTTCTGCGTTGGTTTTGGCATCAAGCCGCGAGGGAACCTAACCGCTGCCGCATACTAAAACGATTCGCCGCCAGTTTCCAGCCCGCAATAGCATCCCCCTTAAATATATCGTCGCCTGTGGCTGCCGACTCTGGTGAATACGTCATGCATTCACCCCCTCTGCCATGACAAACTGGGCACCGACGCATCGGATTCGCACGAACCAAAACGGCCCACGGTGAAACCCGGTAAAATGGCGTTTTAACTCTTTGATTTTTATCTGATTTTCATCCATGTCCCAAACCCTGTTTGACAAGTACGGCGGTGTGCCTGCGGTAACGGACATTGTCCGGGACTTCCATGAGCGGCTGATGCGTCGACCGCATATTCGGCGTTATTTTCTCGACATGCCGGTGGATAAAATCATCTCGCACCATATCGAATATGTAACATTCGCGCTTGGCAAGCCCAGAACCACGATCAGCATGAAACAGTTGCATGACCAGCATGCAAATGCGGGCGTGACCAAGGCATCTCACACGCTGATGATTGATCTTTTTGTCGACTCGCTGCGGGATAATGGTTTTACGGATGAGGATATCGAGATTATCGTGGAGCGCCTGCAGGGTGTGAGCGGCGAGATTGTCACCAAGGGTATTGAGAAATAACTGCTGGACTGCCTGACCTGCCCGCCATACTGAGTCCATCATGAATGACAAAGTGAAACGCCCGGGTCGGGAAGAGATCCTTGAAGTCTTTCGTTCGCAGGGAGCTCACGATGTTTCAGCGGAAAACTACCTGCTAAAAAAACAGTCGCTGTCCCGTACCGCGACGGGTCCGCTGAGAAAAAATCAAATCACCGATGCAACCGGGGCTCCCACCCGCCACCTGGATGAGCCCCACGGGGTCAATCTGTCCGGCACTGAAGCTGCCAACCCGGCCAGTGCCCCGATGACCTCCACCGACAACGCAGCTGACGCTGCGGCGCAACCGACCCACATCCGCGTGGAGACCTTTCGGATTGATCTGAACGAGCGCCTGGCTGCGATGCAGTTGGCCCAGCAAAAGGCCAAAGACCAACTCAATGAATTAAAAAAACAAAATCCACCGACGGATGAACCGCTGGCTGAGTGAAACTGGTATTTTTCTGCTGTTGCGATCGCTTCGCTGAATCGCGTTGCCAAAGGTTTTCGTCATGCCGCCACCCACCATCCTGCCTTCGGTCTGCCCGCACGACTGCACCAGTACCTGCGCGCTCGAGGTGGAAGTGCTGGACGGACACCGTATCGGCAAGGTCCGCGGCTCGCAGCGCAATGCCTACACCGCCGGCGTGATCTGCGAAAAGGTATCCCGTTACGCAGAGCGGCAGCAGCATCCCGACCGCCTGCTGTATCCGCTGATGCGCTCAGGCCCCAAGGGCAGCAACCAATGGCAACGTATATCCTGGGACGAGGCACTCGACCGTACTGCAGAGGCTTTACAGCAAAAAACCGCACAACACGGCAGTGAAACGGTCTGGCCTTATTTTTATGCGGGCACGATGGGACTGGTGCAGCGCGACGGCATTCAGCGACTCAGGCATGTGATGAAATACTCGCGCTGGCATGCCACCATTTGCGTGGCACTCTCGGACGCAGGATGGATCGCTGGCATCGGCAGCAAGCGCGGCGTGGATCTGCTGGAAGCGGCCGAGCATGCCGACCTGATCGTGATCTGGGGCGGCAATCCGGTCAACACGCAAATCAATGTAATGCAGCATGCGATGGCCGCCAAAAAACGGGGCGCGCGTCTGGTAGTGGTCGACCCCTATCGCACGGGTACCGCCGAAAAAGCCGATCTGCATCTGGCGGTACGCCCCGGCACCGATGGTGCGCTGGCCTGCGCGGTGATGCATGTGCTGTTCGCCGAAGGCTTTGCGGACTGGGATTACCTGCGCCGCTACACCGATTGCCCGGATGAACTCGCCGCCCACGTCAGCACCCGTACGCCGGCCTGGGCGTCTGCCATCACCGGCTTGTCCGTAGAGACCATTGTCAGTTTCGCGCGCGAGTATGGCCGCGCGCGCGCGAGTTTCATTCGCTGCCATCACGGTTTCTCCCGATCGCGCAATGGCGCGGCCAACATGCATGCCGTCACCTGCCTGCCCGCTATCACCGGCGCATGGCAGCACCGCGGCGGCGGCGCTGTGTACGGTCATGCGGGACTGCTGCCGCTGGATCGCCGCCTGATCGAGGGGCTGGATCAGGTCGACCTCGGCACGCGCACGCTGGATCAGTCGCGTCTCGGCGCCATCCTCACCGGCGATGCTGACGCGCTGCAGGGCGGCCCGCCCGTCACCGCGCTGTTGATACAGAACACCAATCCTGCTGTGGTCTGCCCGGATCAGCATCGGGTCCGTAACGGGCTGCTGCGCGAGGATCTGTTCACCTGCGTGCATGAACAATTCATGACCGAGACCGCGCTGCTGGCAGACATTGTATTGCCGGCCACCACATTTCTCGAGCACGATGATTTTTATTCGGGCAGCGGTCACACCGTGTTTCAGGTCGCAAAAAAATTAGTCGAACCACCGGGTGAGGCGCGCGAAAATCATTTCGTGATCAGCGAACTGGCGCGCCGGCTGGGCGCATCGCATCCCGGCTTCGGTATGAGCGCTTGGGAGATCATGGATCACAGCCTGAAACAATCGGGTCTGTGGGATGCGCAAACCAACCTTGATCGTGGAGGTCAGGATCTGGCAGCGCCATTCGAACGCATGCATTTCCTTGATGGCTTTGATACGCCAGACCGCAAATTTCATTTCAAGCCCGACTGGGCCCGCTTTGGTGGCCGAGCCGCCGAGATGCCCGCCCTGCCCGATCACTTTGATGTGATCGACAACGCGACCGACGACAAACCCTACCGGCTGGTCACGGCACCGGCACGCACTTTTCTGAATTCCACGTTCACCGAGACACCGGGCTCGCTGAAGCGCGAACGACGTCCGACTGCGCTGCTGCATCCCGACGATTGCAGTGCACTGAAGGTGGCTGAGGGAGATCGCATCATCATCGGCAACGAGCGCGGCAGTGTGACGGTGCATGTGCAGCCGCAGTCAGGTCAGCAGCGCGGTGTGGTGGTGGTTGAGGGCTTGTGGCCGAACCGCTCGTTTGACGAAGGTGTGGGTATCAACGTTCTGACCAGCGCCGATCCTGGATGGCCGAACGGCGGCGCCGTGTTTCACGATACAGCGGTGTGGATACGTGCCAGCTAAGCGGCTTAGAACCTATCTCGTTGTACTGCCAACGCCGCAAACGGCCTAACGAGATAGGTTCTCAGGAGGCTTTGCAGAGGAGGTTGTATACATGGATCTTTCCGCTACCGTCATCGGGCGGCATCCACTCGATGTACGGATCCTGCATCATCGGGATGATATCCGGGCCCATTTGCGTGAAATCGGCCGAGGCGAGCAAACGAATCTGTTTTGAGAAGCAGTTCGCCTCCCACAAAAACTTGGTCGCGCGCCAACTGAACTTCGGTGCGGGTGTGGAAAAAATCACCATGATCGAAATCTTGGGTTTTTTCGCCCGGATCAGGCTGGCGGGCTCATAGTAGGAAACCATGCTGAGATCGCCGTCATTCTGCTCCGCAAACTGACGCCACTCCGCACTGGCCAGCGGGCTTAGGAAAAGCAGCAGGAGCAGGAAAATGGAGCGCATATTAAAGTTTAAAACGCAAGCAACCTCGGATATATACCAGTTATCGCCCGGCCATGCTGCCGCACGGTCAGTCGCTATACAATCGCCAACACGATCGACCACCCGCTCCGCCCAAACCCTCCGGAATCCCATGAAAAAAATCTTCTGCCGAACTGCACTACTGAGCGCCCTGCTAAGTGCCACTCTCCTGCCGACAAGCGCGCAAGCGCAGACGCCGACGGCCAGCGAACTGCTGCTGATTCAGCAATCCGTGAACACCTACTGTCTCGGTCGTGGTCAGGGCCGGGCTCGTATTCTTTGCCGCTGCTCGGCTGTGCTGGTCAGCAATAAACTCGCTACCGAAGGAACCGCCGGCTACCAAGAGAATGCCGAGACGATCTTTGATCAGGCCTTCGAGTTCTGCATGAGCCATGAGGACAAATCCTTTCCCACCACGACTTCGCGGCTCTACCAGTCGCAGCCTGCGGTCGAGGAATCGCTGCGCAGTACGGCAGCAAAACCCTGACCCGTAATCAGGACGATCAGCGATGAGCTTTCCATGGAATTTACAAGGTAAAGTGGCGATTGTCACCGGCGGCAATGGCGGCATCGGTCTGGGCATGGCGCAGGGACTGGCGGCTGCAGGTGCGACCGTGGTCATTGCCGCACGCAATGCCGACAAGAGCGCGGCAGCGGTCAATGTGATCACCGCTGCCGGTGGCATCGCTTCGTCAATCACCGTCGATGTGACCGAGGAAGCCGCATGTCATGCGATGGTGGCCTCAACCGTGAGCACGCATGGGCGTCTGGACATCCTGGTTAACAACGCAGGCATGAACATCCGCAAGCCGCCACAAGACTACACGCTGGCCGAGTGGCAGCAGATCTTGCAGACGAATCTGACCAGTGCCTTCCTCTGCTCACAGGCCGCTTATCCGGCCATGAAGCGTACATCGGGGGGCAAGATCATTAACATCGGTTCGATGATGTCGATTTTCGGTGCCTCATTCGCGACGCCCTATGCGGCATCCAAAGGCGGCATCGTGCAAATGACATGTGCGTTGGCCTGTGCGTGGGCCGCCGACAATATTCAGGTCAATGCGGTACTGCCGGGCTGGGTCGACACCGAACTAACTCAGACTGCCCGGCGGGATGTGACGGGCCTACATGAGCGCGTGCTGGCACGTACACCGGCCGGCCGCTGGGGTGAGGCCAAAGACTTTGCCGGCATTGCTGTTTTCCTCTCGAGTGCAGCGTCGGATTTTGTGACCGGCACGGCGATACCGGTCGATGGTGGTTATGCCGTGCAGGGCTGAATCGCGTGATCGTGGCAAAATAATCGTGGCGTTGACGCTGGCCGTAAAACCAGCGAATGCCGCACACTTACAAGGGAACACTAACCCATCTGAACTCGGGAGAGACCATGAAACGATACTTTGCTGCGACCCTCCTTGTACCGGCCCTGCTGGCCGGCTGCGGCGGAAACTATCAGATCACCCGCGCCGGTGATGTGCCGGCCACCAAGTCCGATTTGGCGCGAGATGAGCGTGCATGCAATCAGGCGAATTTCTTCGTGCCGGAATCTTCTAAAGACAAATCAGATCAAACGATCCATATGACCGCAGCCTATATCGACTGCATGCGCGACAAAGGCTGGAATTTCGCCCGCACCGAACGCAAGCTGTCGTGGATAAAGTCGGTACAACTGGATTGATCACTGGCGACACCGCAGGCATGCCTGCGAATGGTGAGCCGAAGCGTCGGGCCTACGATCCACTGATTCGCTCCGGTCTGCAGCAACGCCACGAGCTCGCCATCGCAACCACGGCGCATTGCTCTGCAAAGAAAGGTAACGGATGACACTACCCCGATCAACACCAGGTTCGTTATCGACATTGATTAGCATGCCGCGAATCATCGGCGGCCACCCTGTCGCTACGCTGCTGCTCCTGACATGCATTGCGATCTCTGGCCGTGCCGAGACGATTTCCTCGAATGGGCAGCAAAGCAGTCAGAACGCAAACACCATACGCTCCAACCCGCATGGTGCGCCAGCCAAGGTCGTCAGAACATCCCCACCGCCGCCGCAGCCGCTGGTGATCGTGCCGGTCAATCCGCCGAACCAGCGCCCGTCACATTCCCGGCACTAAGCCCGGAACGCAATGCGATCTGAACGAAGCACTGTCGCCGCGTTGCTGGCGGTCTGCCTGCTGGGCGGCTGCATGATCCGTGAACTTGCCAACGATGGCAGCGAGTTGATTTACACGTACAGCAGTCTGGATTTTTCAGGCAAAGTCTGGCAGCGCGCGCAACAGCAATGTCAGCGCACCGGACAGCGGGTCGTTCACAAGAACACCGAATGCTCCGACTGGTTTCGGTGTGTGAGCCGCTTCAGCTGCGACTGAATTGCCGTGACCAATGTTTATTTCATCTGACCTTTGACGAAACCGGCCATGCGGCGAACGCCCTCGCGTATCGTTTCATCCGAAGCGGCATAGCTGAGACGGATATGCTGTCCCTCACCCTCGACACGCTGACCGAAGTGAATATCGGCCAGCACAGCCACACCAGCTTCGTTGAGCAGTCTCTTGCGGAATTCTTCGGAGTCCTTGCAACCCGTCAGCTGGCAGGCTTCGGTGACATTCGGCCATGCGTAAAAAGCGCCACCGGGGCTCTGACAATGCACGCCGGGCACGTCATTGAGCAAGCCGACGATCAGCTCGCGGCGCTGATGAAAAATCTCGCGCATGCGCTCCGCATCATCCTGCGGGCCATTCAGCGCCTGGACGCCAGCCCATTGGGTAATTTGTGACGCGCATGATTCCGTGTTGGTAATCCATGTCGTGAAATACGGTGCGAGCTTGCGATTGACGGCATAGCCCAGACGCCATCCAGTCATCGCATAAGTTTTAGACCAGCCATCGGCAATGATGGTGCGTTCCTGCATACCCGGTAGCGACGCGATGGACACGAATTCGCCGCCGTAAATCAGACGTCCATAAATCTCATCCGCAAAAATCCAGACTTGCGGATGCTGGCGAAGAATCTCGGCGATCGCTTCCATGTCCTTGCGCGGAATGATGCCACCGGTTGGATTTTGCGGCGAATTCAGAATCAGCAGTTTGGTGCGCGGCGTGATTTTGTCAGCCAGCTCTTGCGGATCAAAACTGAACTGACGCGATTCGCGCAGAAAGATCGGCACGCCCACCGCACCGTTGGCCTTGATCTGCGATTCATAAATCGGAAAACCCGGTACCGGATAAATCACTTCGTCGCCCGCACCAAAATCGGTGACAGACGCAATCGTGTAACCGATGAAAGGCTTGGCGCCTGCCGCAATAACGACATCATCCGGCGACACGTCGATGCCACGCGTGCGAGCAATTTCTCTGGCAACCGCATCGCGCAATTCGGCGATACCGGCAGACGGCGTATAGCCGTGCTTGCCTTCGCGGATCGCACTGACCGCCGCATCCTGAATGTGGAGCGGCGTATGAAAATCTGGCTGACCAATACAGAAAGACAGAATATCCCGCCCATCGCGGATGAGCCGGTTGACTTCGGCCAGCACGATGAAGGCGTTTTCCGTGCCAAGACTCTGCGTACGCTGGCTTACGATGGTCATGTGGTTCCCCTGTGAATTCGGTGTTTTTGTTATTAGAGACGCTGTCAGCACCGCCTGTGCTGGGTGGGCGGTCGATCGTGAAGGCTGTATTTTAGCTGGCCTTCTCAGCTACCACCAATGCAACGAAGCGTTTATTAGACTTCGCCTCACCATCACATGAACGCAGCCATAGCCGTCACACGATCTTGAGATAGTCCTTTGAAAATTCACCGTGGAGTCTGTCTCGTCAGGCCGCTAGGGCGGTATCGAACCCACGACACAGATGTTTTCAATCCTTTGATTACTTGAAAACGTCAAAGCAGATGTTCTTGAGGTCGGAAGAACGAATGCTGAAGCAATAGCTTTTCTGCTGCCTGACCTGAGCCATGCAGAGGTTTTTAGCATCGGTATCCATTATCGAAAAGCAATGCGCCTGCTGCCGCATTTGACTGTCGAGACACGCCGTTCTTCCTTCGGCGCTTTGTGACTGGCTGCACGAGGTGTCTTGCGCCAGCGCGATTGTCGCGGCGAGCGTTCCCGTCAGCAGGACTAAACTACGCAGAGCAGACATTGAGCTTCTTTCTCGGTTCGTTACCTGAATGCAGACTGGGGCGACATGGGATGGCCCACCTTGTGTTAATGATCATCAAGCTTTACCGCTATTTTTCCTTTGACCAAAGTCAAAAATTCGCCGTTCGTGAATGACACTCAAAACAGCTCGCATTTCGGCGCACATTCTTGTATCGTTTTGTTATTCAAACGAAAACAATTTTGCGAAAATAGTCATGCAGATGATTTCAGCCGTTTGACAAGCCTCGGTTGATAGAGTCGGCACGATAACAAAATTTTGAAATCAGCAGCCCTCTAAAGTCACTTTTCAGCAGAATGGATGGCTGTAAATTATTTATTTGAAAACTTTCTCGCACAAACATGCTTGCGAGATCACAGATATCCCTGCATCAGATGAAATAAGGCTTGAAAAACAAATAAATTATTTATATTGTTTCGCCTTCGCAAATTTCCCTGATTCACCATGGGCAAACCATCCACCTCAGCCGCTGTCGGCACCTAGACGAGACGCAGACCGCCTGCTTCGTCGGCGCCTACAGCTCAAACTGGCAATTTTGCCGGTGAGCCTGGGGGCCGTACAAGGAGCAAAGAATGCAAGGACTTCATCTGACCGCTGATCTGTCAGGCTGCAAAAAGAACCTGAGCCTGATGACGGATGTCGCCGGTTTGCGCGCAACATGTCTGAAACTGGTGAAGGCCAGTGGCCTGACGGCAGTCAATGAAGTCTTTCACGCCTTCCCCGGTGCTGATCCAGACGAGACCGGTGGCATCACCGGCACTGTACTGCTTGCGGAATCACACCTCGCACTCCATACCTGGCCCGAACTGCAGGCCATCACGCTGGACGTCTACGTGTGCAACTATTCGACAGATAATAGCGACAAAGCAACTCAACTGCTCAATTCACTGGTTCGGCTGTTCGACCCGGACGAAGTCAATCGCCAAAGTCTGGAACGTGGTCAGCTCGGCGTTGTGGCTTCCTGACACCGCACTATCCTTGCACGCGACGCGCTCATCAATTTAAAAACCGCGGATCCATCATGAAAAAAGTCACGCTCTCATCGATCCTCGCCCTGCTGTGCGCTGCTGGCGTCGCACACGCGGATGCCACGTTTGCAGACCTCAACTACCAGGTCAAGCAATCCGACACCCAGGCAGGCCTGGGCCTTGGCGTCTACCAGCTCAAAGACCAGGGCATGGGCTACTACCTGAATGGCACCATTGGTCTGCCGCCCGAAGGCTACAACTCCTACGGTTATTCCTTTGGTTCGTACTCTGAGCGCGCGCGGGTCCCGTATATTGCCAATATCGGCGCTACCTTTGCCGCTATCGGCCCCGGCAGTTCGGTGCCGTTCTACAAAACGATTCATTCGTATGTCGGCATTGGCTACGGCACCATGGAAGGCATCGCCAAATACGGGCAAAACTGGTACGACCTCGACTCGTACACCAGAAACGGCGTCAACCTGAACGGCGGTTTCATTTTGGGTTTTGAAAGCTTTGGCATCAACCTCGGCTTCAATTCACTCAGCAAGACGATGTACATCGGCATCGGCATGAAAACCGACAAGAAGTAAATCATCCGCCCCATACAGCACCGGTGGGCCATGGGTTACACTAAGGCGACACATGTTCTGCTAAGGACGCGCCCGTGAAAAAAATACTGCTGCCCCTGCTGCTACTCTGCGCCTCTCCGGCTTGGGCGGACTGGATCCTGCTGGAGGTACCGGACCCGGCCACCATCGCAGCAGGTGAAACTTATTTTGTGGATCCGGACATCAGCCTTGCCGGCAAATGGCCGGCGATTCACGCGCTGCGCAATTACCGCGAGACCAATGCGCGGGGTCATGCATCCGACAGTATGGTGTGTGAAGTCGACTGCCGCCACCAACTGATACGCGCTGTTGGCGGTACTTTTTATGCCGGGCTGATGGGCACGAATCCTGTCGATCCTATGAATGTTAAAACGCCGTGGATCAAACCCGCGGCGGGTAGTGCGCTTGATCGCGTGCTTAACTACGCATGCACCGAACAACCGCAGGAGTGATGACCTGCCATTTTCGCGCACGGTATTTCGCCGCTGATGACTGCCTGACGATGAAATGTAGCCCATCGCACCACGCTCCGGGCTAATTCAAGTTTCTTGTTCACATGCCGATGCTTCTTAAATCTTAATTCGTCCCGACTTTGCCATGAAGACAACGCTATTCCGCACCCTGTTTCTGGCCGCTGGCCTGCTGGTCGCACTGGCTGGCTGCCACAGCACCTATTACCTGAACGGCGACAAGTACGTCGGCGAATTCAGAAATGGCAAACGAACTGGTCAGGGCAATTATTACTTTCGCAATGGTGACCGCTACGTCGGTGAATTCCGCGACGATCAGTTCCAGGGTCAAGGCGTGCTGTATTTTGCCAATGGCAACCGTTACACCGGCAGCTTCCGCAAAAACGGTATCGACGGGAAAGGTACGCTCCGCTATGCGAATGGCGACGAGTACATCGGCGAATTCGTCGATGGCAAACGCCATGGAACAGGAACTTACACATACGCTTCCGGCGGCAAATTCAGCGGCGAATTTCGTGAAGACCAGCTACCCTCATCCGTCACCTATGTATACAAAAATGGTGATCAGTATGTCGGTGAATTCAAGGACTGGCGCTTCCATGGCAAGGGTAAAAAAACCTTTGCGAACGGGCGTGTGCCGCTGGAAGGTCTGTGGGAAGAAGGCGAATTTGTACTAATGGAAGCAGCGCACAAGTAAACTGGCGCTGAGCTGGCGGTACAGCCTTCGTAGTCTGACCTTCGCCGCGCTCGACTCGTACAACGACTTTCACGAAAGAGAACGCATTGGACATCACTACCGGGCGTCCCGCGACGCTGGCCCCCAAGGGCATGGTCACCTGCCCGCACGCGCTGGCTTCGGCAGCGGGCGTGGATGTACTTAAGGCCGGTGGTTCGGCGGTTGATGCCGCCATTGCCACCAGTGCGGCGCTGGCCGTCATTTATCCGCACATGACCGGCATCGGTGGCGATGCGTTCTGGCTGATCCATGAAGCAAAAACCGGCAAGGTTCACTATCTGAACGGCGGCGGTCGCGCTGCGCAATCGGCGAGCATCGATTTTTTCAGTGGCCGCGGCATGAGCGACATTCCGTTTCGCGGCATCCTGCCCGCAAGCCTGACCACGCCCGGCTCGGTCGACAGTTGGTGCAAAGCGCATGCGATGTTGGGACGTTTGCCACTCTCACGCAGCCTGCAGCAAGCGATGGCTTATGCCCATGAAGGTTTTCCGGTCACAGCCCGGCTGTCGGGCTGGATCGCGCGTACCGAGGCGGACTTGCGCATGCAACCGGAGGCAGCGGCGCTCTTTCTGGCTAATGGCGTTCCTGCAGCAGGCACCCGAATACGTAATCCGGGACTGACCCGCACGCTCGACAGCATCGCACGCGACGGCCGCGCCGGATTTTATGAAGGCCCGGTCGCCAAAGCCATGGCCTCCTATGTGCAACAGCACGGTGGCTTCTTTACCGAAGATGATTTGCGCGCCCAGGAAGCACGCTGGGGTGAGCCCGTGGTCGGACAATACCGTGACCTCACGCTGTACCAGACACCCGCCCCCACGCAGGGTTTCACGGTCATCGAAATGCTCAACCTGATCGAAACGCTTGACCTGAAGAAGACCGGTTTCCTCGGACCCGATCATGTGCATCTGCTGGTGCAGGCGAAGCAGATCGCGTATCACGACCGCGATCGCTATCTGGCCGATCCTGATTTTGCAGACGTGCCGCTGGCGCGACTGACGTCCAAAGCCTATGCCAGCGAGCGTCGCGCGTTGATCGATCCTGCGCGTGCCCTGCCGTGGGACAAGGTGCCCTCGTACGGCAGCCTGACCGGTGACACGGTCTACATTGCCACCGTCGATGAAGAAGGCAATGCGGTCTCGCTGATCCACAGTCTGTATGGTCCTTTCGGATCGACCGTCATCGCCGGCGACACCGGCGTGCTGCTGCAAAACCGCAGTGCGTATTTTTCACTCGACCCTGCGCATCCCAACTGTCTCGCACCGGGCAAGATTCCCGTGCACACGCTGATTGCGTCGATGGGCAAGCGCAATGACAAGCTCTGGAGTGTGCTCGGCTGCATGGGTGCCGATGGTCAGCCGCAAATACAGTTGCAGGCTTATGTCGCGCTGATGGATTTCGGTTGTGACATCCAGCAGGCACTGGAAGCACCGCGCTGGCTGTCGGGCCGCTTTGGCATCGGCGAAGCGCGCGACACACTGCACATCGAGGGGCGCTTTCCGGCGGAGACCCTGCGCGAACTCGAAGCGCGCGGTCATGCGCTCAATCGCTGGGGCGCATGGAATGAACTGGCCGGCCATGCGCACGGCATCGTGATTGATCCCGCGACCGGTGTTCGCTGGGGCGGTTCGGATCCGCGTAGTGATGGTGCGGCTATTGGATACTAAGACGGCTATCTGAGCATGACGAACGACACTGGATCCCGGCCTGCGCCGGGATGACGGTAGGAATTTTAAGGTCGCCTCAACC
>CAZXDB010000048.1:0-18237 GCA_964639465.1 uncultured Bifidobacterium sp.
AACCTATTCCAGTAAGATTTTTTTACCATGAAATATTCAGCCAAGGATCTGGCATCGGGCATAACAAAGCCCGAAATTCAGGAAGCGTACGTAGAGCATTCATTTGATATGTCCAGTTCTGTCATGGAATTACTCTAAATAAAAAAGCCACCCCTGCGGGTGGCTTTTAGGCCGAGCGCGGGGTGCGCTTGCAAGCGCATCCCGCATGATGCCGGTTGAAGGTAGGAAAGACTTAGTTCTTCGATTGATCGACGAGTTTATTCTTAGCTATCCAAGGCATCATCGCCCGCAGTTTCTCACCCACGATTTCAATCGAGTGCTCAGCATTCAAACGACGACGCGAGATGAGTGTCGGCGCATTGGCTTTGTTCTCGAGAATGAAGCTCTTCGCGTATTCACCGGTCTGAATATCTTTCAGACATTGACGCATCGCGTTCTTAGTGTCTTCGGTCACAATGCGTGGGCCGGTCACATATTCGCCATATTCTGCATTGTTCGAGATCGAGTAGTTCATGTTGGCGATGCCGCCTTCATAGATCAAATCAACGATCAGCTTCAGCTCGTGCAGGCACTCGAAGTAAGCCATTTCAGGCGCGTAGCCGGCTTCGACCAGAGTCTCGTAACCGGCCTTGATCAGTTCAACCGTACCACCGCACAGAACAGCCTGCTCACCAAACAGATCGGTCTCGGTCTCTTCACGGAAGTTGGTTTCGATAATACCGGCACGGCCGCCGCCATTGGCCATTGCGTACGACAGCGCGATGTCACGTGCATGGCCTGATTTATCCTGATACACAGCGATCAGATGCGGGACGCCACCGCCCTGCGTGTAAGTGGAGCGAACAGTGTGGCCCGGTGCTTTCGGCGCGATCATGATCACGTCCAGATCGGCGCGTGGCACGACCTGACCGTAATGCACGTTAAAGCCGTGAGCAAATGCGAGCACAGCGCCCTGCTTTGCATGGGGTGCGACGTTTTCAGCGTAGACCTGCGCGATGTTTTCATCGGGCAGCAGGATCATGATGACGTCAGCTGCTTTAACGGCGTCATTCACTTCAGCCACTTTCAGGCCGGCCTTTTCAACCTTGGCCCAGGAAGATCCACCTTTGCGCAGACCGACCGTGACTTTGCAGCCGGATTCGGACAAGTTTTGTGCGTGCGCATGGCCTTGCGAGCCGTAACCGATGATGGCGACATTCTTGCCTTTGATGAGGGAGAGATCGCAGTCTTTGTCGTAGAAAACTTTCATGATTATCCTGATGAATGAAATATTGAATGAAAAGGAAATGGGTTACGGGTGAATCAGACCTTCAGAATGCGCTCGCCTCGGCCGATACCTGAGCCACCGGTGCGGACGGTCTCCAGAATGGCGGTGCGGTCGATGGCATCGATGAAGGCATCGAGCTTGGACTTGTTACCCGTCAGCTCTATGGTGTAGGTCTTCTCGGTGACATCGATGATGCGACCGCGGAAAATATCCGTGGTGCGCTTCAATTCTTCGCGCTCCTTGCCAACTGCACGCACCTTGATGAGCATGAGCTCACGCTCGATATGCGCGCCCTCGGTAAGGTCGACCACCTTGACGACTTCGATCAGACGATTCAAATGCTTGGTGATCTGTTCGATCACATCGTCCGATCCGCTGGTGACGATGGTCATGCGCGATAAGGTGGCGTCCTCAGTGGGCGCCACCGTCAGTGTTTCGATGTTGTAGCCGCGCGCGGAAAACAACCCGACGACACGCGATAACGCGCCAGCTTCATTTTCGAGTAATGCCGAAATAATATGTCGCATTAGAGATCCTCCGAGCCAAGCAGCATTTCGCTCAGGCCTTTGCCCGCCTTGACCATCGGCCAGACGTTTTCATCGCGATCGGTGATGAAATTCATGAAGACCAACCGATCTTTCATCGCAAAGGCATCGCGCATTGCACCGTCAACATCGCCGGGCTTGTCGATGGTCACACCCACGTGGCCGAAAGATTCCACCAGTTTGTCAAAGTCAGGAAGCGAATCCATGTACGACTCCGAATAGCGCGAACCATAATCGATCTGCTGCCACTGGCGCACCATACCGAGGTAACGGTTATTTAGCAGAACGATTTTTGGCGTCAGATGATACTGCCGACAAGTCGCCAGCTCCTGGATACACATTTGTATCGATGCTTCGCCGGTCACGCAAGCCACGGTCGCACCGGGGTTCGCCATCTGTACACCCATCGCATACGGCAAGCCGACACCCATGGTGCCCAGACCGCCCGAGTTAATCCAGCGACGCGGCTTGTCAAATCCGTAGTACTGGGCGGCCCACATCTGATGCTGACCCACATCCGAGGTGATGAAGGCATCTCCTTTTGTGACTTCCCAGAGTTTTTCAACCACGGATTGCGGCTTGATGACCTGGTCGGAGGTCGGATATTTCAGGCATTCTTTCTGGCGCCACTCATTAATTTGCTTCCACCACGCTTGCAGCGCGGTTGCGTTGGGCTGTGTATCCGACGATTCTATTTGCGACAGCAAATCATTCAACACATCGCGCACATTACCGACGATGGGGATATCGACTTTTACGCGCTTGGAAATCGATGACGGGTCAATGTCAATATGAATGATCTTGCGCGGCACACTACCAAAGTGTTTGGGGTTGCCGATGACTCGGTCATCGAAACGCGCACCGATGGCGATCAGCACATCGCAATGCTGCATGGCCATGTTGGCTTCGTAGGTGCCGTGCATGCCCAGCATGCCTACAAACTGCTCGCTTGATGAACGATACCCGCCCAGACCCATCAGCGTGTTCGTGCAGGGATAACCGAGTTTGTCGACCAGCTTGTTCAGTTCGGGAGCGGCATCGGCCAGAATCACGCCGCCACCGGTATAAATCATTGGGCGCTCCGCGGTGAGCAGCAGTTGGACCGCTTTGCGGATCTGCCCTGCATGACCTTTTTCGACCGGCTTGTAGGAGCGCATCTCGAGCTCTTTCGGATACTCGAAAACCGCTTTGGCCGTGGTGATGTCCTTCGGAATATCGACCAGTACCGGGCCGGGACGGCCGGTCGTGGCGATATAAAAAGCCTTCTTCATGACCATCGCCAGGTCTTTCACATCTTTCACGAGGAAGTTGTGCTTGACGCAGGGCCGGGTAATGCCGACGGTGTCGCACTCCTGAAAGGCGTCCTGACCAATCGCATGGGTCGGCACCTGTCCGGAAATGATCACCATCGGAATGGAATCCATGTACGCAGTCACCAGACCCGTCACTGCATTGGTGACACCTGGGCCGGAAGTCACCAGTGCGACACCCACTTTGTTCGAGCTGCGCGAATAAGCATCGGCAGCGTGAATCGCTGCCTGCTCATGACGAACGAGAATGTGCTGGAATTTGTCCTGCTTGAAAATGGCGTCGTAAATGTAGAGTACGGCACCGCCGGGGTAGCCGAACACATGTTCGACGCCTTCTTCGGCCAGACAGCGCACGACAATGTCGGCGCCTGTGATTTCTGAACTCATTGCTGCTTCCTTTCAAGGTCCATTGGAAATTGAACGGATGCTCTCTCCTGTCGAAACCGATGACGACGGCACACTACGGGCATTCCTTTTTGTGCGGTCACGCCGGTCCGTCCTGCGCACTACGGCGCATTTCATACCGACGCTAAGCGCCACTCGTTCAGCCTGAATTCGTGCTTTAGCGATCGATTCCTCACGCTTGTGGCGTGGGTTAGAGCAAACTGCTTTCGAATGAAAGTGGCGTTGCCACCGGCGGGCATCATGGGCCAACCAACGCAAGCCAAAAAATACCCCTCGCGGTGGCGAGGGGAACGATACGGTAATGCGTTGCAGCACCAAGGTCAAGTGAAATCTTGGAAAAAGCCTTTGAAATCAAGCGGTTTGCCCCAGTTTCCCTCGCCTGAAAATTAATAAAAAAACATGCTGCACTGCCCAGACCGGCCCCAAATTCTGTGCAACGTACAATACGGGCTTTATTTGCCACCCCGCCCGTGAACGACGCCCCAACCGCTGCCGTGCAAACCACTGAACCGTCCAACACCCTGCCCCCGGCGTCACTGAAAAGCCGCCTGATGGCCATGGTGTACGAAGCCATGCTGTTGTTTGCCGTGCTGTTCGCTGCCACCTTGCTGTTTTCCACGCTGCTGGAGCAACGACACGCCTTGTACCGGCGAGATGATCTGCAGTATTGGCTGTTTGTCGTGCTGGGCATCTATTTCAGCTGGTTCTGGCGCTATGGGGGACAAACGCTGGCAATGAAAACCTGGCGCATCCAGGTGCTCACCCGTGACGGGACGCCGCTGAGCTGGACGCGCGCTGTTCCGCGCTATGTGCTGGCATGGCTGTGGTTCCTGCCTGGACTCGCCGCGGCACGTTATCTGAATGCACAAGGCTGGATGCTCGTGGCACTGCCCACGCTGAACATGCTGCTCTGGGCACTGGCTGTTTTTCTTGATCGCGACCGGCAGTTCCTGCATGACCGTCTGGCCGGCACGCGCATCATCCAGCTGCCGCCTATCGCACCTCCCGAAAAGTCGGCCAGCAGCGCATGAAGGAGCCGGCAGCGTGATTGCCCGACTCACTCGTTTCGTGATCCTGCTGCAGCTGCTCATCCTCGCCGGTCTGAGCGCCCTGCTGGTGTCACTGGGCTGGGTTGAAACGATCACCACCAGCCTGCTGCTGGTCATGCTGATGATGACGCTTCTGAGAGCCTTCATCGTTTTCAATAATTTTTTTCTTGCCGACTCATTACAACAACCGATGAGTAACGGCCAGCGCGTGCCACTTGTACGCATGGCCGGCAGAATGCTGCAGGAATTCTGGTGGAGTATGCAGTGCTGGTTTCGCTTTTTCCCGCTAGCCCGCCCCTTTTCGGTCACGCTCTCTCGTGACAGCCTGCCACCGGTATTGCTCTTGCATGGCTATGGTGCCAACAGCGGCTTCTGGTCACCCCTCAGCAAGCGCCTCTCGGCTGCGGGCATCAGTCATGCCGCGATTGATCTGGAACCCATCATGGGCAGCATTGATGACTATACAGACCGGATAGAAATCGCCGTGCAAAAACTGTGCTCTGCCGTGGGCGCTGACAAAATCATCCTGGTCGGACACAGCATGGGTGGCCTTGCAGCCCGTGCCTGGCTACGCCGCTATGGCTGCGGGCGGCTGGCGCGACTGATTACACTGGGGACGCCGCATTTTGGCAGTACGCTCGCCGGTTACGGCATGGGAAGGAATGCACGCCAGATGTTGCCGACCATAAACGGCGAGCAATCCAGCGATGACTGGCTCACGGTGCTGGCAGCTGCGGAGAACACCGATGTGCGTGCCCGTATCACATCGATCTATTCGCTTCACGACAATATCGTCGCACCGCAATGGTCCGCCGCGTTACCCGGCGCGGTGAATCGGGCGCTCGATCTGGTGGGCCATGTGGCGCTGGGATTTGATCGGGGAGTGATCGGACAGCTGATCGCAGAAATCAGGACAAGCCGTCAAAACACGTACTCAGCAGGAAGTTGATGACCTGCTCGCTCGAGTATTGTTCATTACTGCGCAGGTAATCCAGCGTTGGATCGCAGGAGCGCGCATAGATCGTAAACAACACGACCTCTGTGGGAAGGTCCTGGCGAATCTTGCCATCCGCACGTGCACGTTCGATCAGCTCACCCATCAACTCATTGAGATCCATCAAACGGGTGATGTACCGGGTATTGTTGAGCAGCGCCTCGCGCAGACTGGTGTTCTCGGACGGCAGCGTGGGCAAGCCACCCTTCATGCGGATTTCTAGCGCCCACTGCAACACGCCCTTGAGCTGGTCGATGGGTGCCCGGTCAGTCGCCATGCCCCGTACAAATGCCAGCGTGTTTTCAAGCAGACGAATCATGGCGGCCGCTGCCAGCGCTTCTTTGGATGGGAAGTGCTTGTAAAGACTGGCTTTGGCAATGCCAACTTCGGCAGCCACCTCATCCATCGTCATCAGATCAAAACCTTTTTTCGCGAGCAAGTGGTTCGTTGCATCGACGATGGCGTTTTCGCGGACGATCAGTTGTTGTTGTTTGAACGAGAGCTTGGGTTCTGTACTCATCGGTTGCGATTCAGGCGGGGCGGTTTTGAACTTTTGAATTATACGGCACCCGAACCAGAGGCGGTGTCCTTGCTGTTCTATTAATGATGTTTTTTTAGGGAAATTTGCATGACGAAACCTCTGGCCGCAGTGTTTGCCTTGGTAATCCTGCCCTTTTCAGGCTGGGCGAGCGCCGAGGACCTGCTGGAGATGGCACAACGCTCCGGCTCTTTCAAAATCTTTCTCGATGCCGTCAAAACTTCCGGACTGACGCGCGAGCTCAAGACGGAGGGTCCCTTCACTGCCTTCATCCCCACCGACGATGCGTTTGGCCGCCTTGCAGAGGGTCAGTGGCAAACACTGTCGAAAAACCCGGAACAAATGGCGAGAATGGTCCGTTATCACCTGACACGGGGAAAGATGAAAGTCACCGAGGTCAAACCCGGCAGGGTGACCAGCATCGAGGGCCATCCGCTGAGCCTGAAGTCCGACAATGGCATGGTGAGCGTCAACGGGGCGCGGGTGACCGAGAGTGATTTGATGTCAGACAACGCCATCATTCATGCGATTGACGCCGTCTTGCTGCCGCCGGACTAAGCAGTCTCCTATTTTTCATTGTCAAAATCATCCGACGAGCATTGAACGACGCTGGATCCCGGCCTGCGCCGGGATGACGATTTTTAGGCCGACAGCTCTTCAAGCGTCATCCCGGCGCAGGGTGAGGCAGAGAATTTGCAACGTATGCGTTGCGCCTGTCGAAGCGTTTTGGCTTGCAAGCCAAGCCGTGGCCCGAAGGGGGATCCAGCGGCTGTCGTGAACCATCGACCAACTTTGACAATGAAATATATGAGCCTACTTAGCTCGTCGTATCAGTTATGATCGCGCACCAGCCTCACCCGTTATGATCTCCGTGAAAAACAAGCTTCGTGCAATCTGCGTTTACTGTGGCGCGTCCAGCGGTCATGCACCGACCCATGCAGCGACCGCCCGTCTGCTTGGCACCGAACTCGCGCGGCAGAAGATCGCGCTGGTGTATGGCGGCGGCCGGGTCGGACTGATGGGTATCGTGGCCGACGCGGTGATGGGCGCTGGCGGTGAAGTCATCGGCGTCATACCTCAGGCACTGATGGACACCGAGGTGGGACATGAGCACATCAGCCGTCTCGTGGTGGTGAAAGACATGCACGAGCGAAAAGCAATGATGTCCGATTACGCCGATGCGTTTATCGCCCTGCCCGGTGGTCTCGGGACACTGGAGGAATTGTTCGAAACCCTGACCTGGTCTCAGCTGGGATTTCATGCAAAGCCGATCGGTTTGCTGAATGTCGATGGATTTTATGACGGGCTGGTGAACTTCATCGACCATCAGGTGCGCGAAGGTTTCGTTCGCCCTGAGCACGCAAAATTACTTCTTAACGAAGCTCAGGTATCGGCGCTGATTGAACGGCTGCAGTGTTTCGAGATGCCTGAAGGTGTCAGCTGGCTAAGCCGACAGGCCGCCAAAACGCTGGGGCCCTGAAGCTGTGCATCAGATCCTGTACATCTGATGCTGTACACCGAGGGGGGCTCTCAGCCCTCCAGCGCCTGACTGAAATCTTCGAGCAGATCGTCGGTGTCCTCAATACCCACCGACACCCGAATCAGCGACTCGGCAATACCCATGCTGGCCCGCCGAGCTGGCCCCATCTCATGATAGATCGTGTGCGCGACAGGAATCACCAGCGTGCGCGTATCACCCAGATTACTGGCCGGGATCGCCAGCTTCAGTCGATTCAGATAATCGAAGCAATCGATACCCTCTTTGAGCTCGAAGCTGAACAGGCCACCGTACGCACGGAACAATGCCGATGCGATCGCATGCTGAGGATGGGACGGCAAGCCGGGGTAGTACACGGCCGCTATCCGCTGATCGGCGGACAGCATCTTCGCCAACGCAAAGGCAGTCGCTGATTCGCGCTCGATACGCAGCGCCATAGTCTCAGCACCCACGGCCAGATGATGCGCGGCCTCGGGGCCAAGGGCTCCGCCAAAATCACGCAGGGCTTTAGCACGTAACTGAGCTAGTCCCCACTGCGCGGGGGCGAAACGCTTGTAGTTTTCTGCAATGTTCGGAAAGCTGACCCAGTCGAACAGACCGGTGTCGGTCAAGCTGCCACCCAGCGCATTGCCGTGACCGCCGATGGATTTGGTGAGTGCATTGATGACGATACCTGCACCGACACTTTTCGGACGGAACAGATACGGCGAGGTAATCGTGTTGTCGACGACGTAAAGAATGCCACGCGCACGGCAGAGCGCACCTATTTTCTCCAGATCGGCAATCTGTGTGCGCGGGTTGGCGATCGTTTCGACAAACACCACCCGTGTTGCCGGAGTGAGCGCTTGTTCGACCGCCTCGACCTTCGTGGCATCGACAAAACTGACCGACATGCCCTGCAACTGCACGGTCTGCCACAAGCTGTTGGTATTGCCGAACAGGTAGGACGAGGAAATCACATGGTCGCCAGCCCGCAGCAGACCCTGCACCAAGGCACCAATCGCTGCCATGCCAGTGGAAAAACAGAGCGTGGCAACGCCGTCTTCCATGCGCGTGATTTTCTCTTCCAGCGCTGATACCGTCGGATTGCCCTGTCGGCCATAACGATATCCCGGACGCTTGCCCTGAAAGACATCGGCCAGCTCGCGCGCATCGCGGTACCCGTAGGCGACTGCTGTGTGAATCGGCTTGTGCAGCGACCCATGCTCAATGGGCTTCTGCCGATCGCTGTGCAGAATGGTGGTGGTAAAACCGAATTTCTTTTGGTCGTTCATCTGTCGCTGCAGGTAATCACTCGATCTGAGCGAGATTCAGATTCAGCTGTGTGCGGACGACGTCTTCAATCACGGCTTTGGGATTTTCACGGGCGAACTCGATGCGGTCGAGATAGTCGCGTGAAATATCACCGGTAATGTAGTCGCCGTCAAAGCAGGAGGCCTCGAATTTTTTCAGCATCGGATTGACGTCCATGATCGAGCGCTTCATCGCTTCGATGTCCTGATAGACCAGCGCATCGGCAGTAATTTCGCGGCAGACCTCTTCTTCAGTACGGCCATGCGCAATCAGCTCGCTGCGCGTTGGCATGTCAATACCGTAGACATTCGGAAATTTCACCGGCGGCGCTGCTGAGGCGAAGATCACGCGTTTTGCGCCCGAGTCGCGTGCCATCTGCACGATCTCGCGGCTGGTGGTGCCGCGAACGATGGAGTCATCGACCAGCAGCACGCTCTTGCCCTTGAATTCGGCGCTGATCGCATTGAGTTTCTGGCGTACCGACTTGCGACGTATCGCCTGCCCCGGCATCAGGAAGGTACGGCCGATATAGCGATTCTTGATGAAGCCCTCGCGGTAATCGAGGTTCAGCGTCATCGCCAGCTCCATCGCCGAAGGACGCGACGAATCTGGAATCGGCATGACCACATCGATATCACCGGCAGAAAATTCGCGACGAATTTTTTCAGCGAGGTACTCGCCCATTTTCAGTCGAGTCGCATACACCGATGCGCCATCGATCACCGAATCGGGCCGCGCCAGGTAGACAAATTCAAACGCACAGGGATTGAGGGTCGGATTGTCAGCGCACTGCTCGTTGTAGAGCTTGCCTTCGTTATCGATGAAGATCGCCTCCCCCGGCATCACATCGCGCAGGAAATGAAAACCCAGACCTTCCAGCGCTACCGATTCGCTCGCCACCAGATATTCGGGCCCGTTTTCGGTGTCATTGAAACCGATGCACAAGGGACGAATGCCATAAGGATCGCGGAAGGCAAGCAAGCCATAACCTGCAATTTGCGCGACCACCGCATAGGATCCGCGCACCCGGCGATGGAGTGCGGCGACGGCCTTGAACAAAATGGCCGGATCCAGCGAAAAGCTGCTGGTACCTTGCTGTATTTCATGCGCGAGCACATTGAGCAGCACTTCAGAATCGGAATCCGTGTTGATATGCCGGCGATCGTTCTTGAACATCTCGATCTTCAGCTGATCGGCATTGGTGAGGTTGCCATTGTGTGCGAGCGTGATACCGAACGGCGCATTCACATAAAACGGCTGCGCTTCTTCCTCACTGGACGATCCGGCCGTCGGATAACGGCATTGCCCAATGCCTGAATTACCCGGCAAGGAACGCATGTTGCGAGTACGGAATACGTCACGCACCAGCCCATTGGCCTTGTGCATGCTGAACGTATTGCCATGGCTGGTTGCGATACCCGCCGCATCCTGACCACGATGCTGCAAAAGCAGCAGCGCATCATAGATGAGCTGATTCACGGGGCCATGCGAAACGACGCCAACAATGCCGCACATGGTGGGACTCCTTCAAAAAACGGGACTTCCGGCCAGGCCGGACACTCTACATAGACAGCACGCTACCGTTCAGACCTGCCTTCTTTACACGCGTTTGCATTTTTTCAGCCTCTTCCCGGCTGGCAAACGGACCCACACGAACGCGGAATCGCTCACCGTCCTTGGCATTAATCTTCTGCCAGTAGGCTTTGATGCCCAATTTTTTCAGGCGGCTCTGCAATTCTTCGGCTTTTGCCTGGCTGTTCACTGCAGCGACCTGCAGCACATACTTGCGCGACTTTTCCTTCGCCTGCGATTTGTCCCCGTCCGGTGCTGCTTTGCGCTCTGCAGTCTGCTCGACAGCGGGCTTGTCCGATGATTCGGCACTGGGTTTGAGTTTTTTAACGGGCTCTGGCGCAGGTCTGACGTCAGGTACGGTCTCGGCCTTTGCGGCGGCGGGCGGCTCTGCTGGTGTTTTGACTTCGGCTGACCCGGGCGTTATCGCCTGGGGTGCGGGTTGCACGGCAGCTTGCGGCGCGGGGCTGTTTGGCAGCGGCGATAACTTGTCGGGAATCTGGGTCTCGACGTCGTCGGCCAGTGGCTTGTTGGGGTCTGCATCGAAAATCATCGGCAAGCCGATAATGGCCGCCAGCACCAGCGCCGTAGCGCCGATCAGCCGGCGTCGGGCGCGTTGCTTCTCCGGCAGCATGGGATCGAGCGGTTCTTCGTCCTGCGTCGGGCTGCGACGGGAGCGGCGCGGCTTGACCGGCACATCCAGATCGTCGTCGGCATCCTGCTGGTTTTTGCCAGGGAACGAGAACAAGCCCATATGAAATTGATTGCGTTGCTGAATTGTGTTGGACGCGAGGTCAGAAGATTATCTGACAGCCATCACGCCGGCCACCGTGATGAATGACCCGAAGATCGCAATTCTATCATTCTCGGTGGCGCGGCTTCGTGCCGCCGCATAAGCGTCTGCCGGGGTCGCGAAACACTGGATGCTACGCTCTGCGCCAGCCGTGTCGCTGACACGCACTCCGGCCTTGGTCAGCTCAGCAACCAGTGACTGGGCACTGGCAGCGCGCGGTAGCGGAAGGTCAGTCAGATACCAGTGGTCGATGCGGTCCGCCAGATGGGCGAGGATGCCCGCGATGTCCTTATCGGCCATCGCACCGAACACCGCGTGGGTGTAGGGATGGAAACCCATCTGCTCCAGATTCTGCGCCAGCGTCGCGGCCGCATGCGGATTGTGGGCAACATCGAGAATCACGGCGGGGCGTCCCGGCAAGACCTGAAAACGACCGGGCAATTCAACCATCACCAGCCCGCTGCGAACCTCCTGCGCACCGAGCGGCAGACGCTCGCGCAAGACCTCCAACGCAGCCAGTGCGGCGCTGGCATTCAGTAGCTGATTTGCCCCGCGCAGACTGGGATACGCCAGCGCACTACGGCGCTGCTGGCGCCCACCGTAATTCCATTGCTGGCGGTCGCCCGAGTAATTGAAATCTCTTCCGAACAGCCACAGGTCAGCGCCGATGGCGGCCGCATGGTCGATCAGCGATTGCGGTGGTGACGGGTCACTGCAAATGGCCGCCCGTCCGGAGCGGAAAATCCCGGCCTTCTCAAAACCAATCTTCTCGCGCGTATCCCCGAGGTAATCCTGATGATCAAGGTCGACGCTCGTCACAATCGCGACATCAGGATCGACTAGATTGACCGCATCCAGACGACCGCCCAGACCCACTTCGAGAATCACCGCATCGAGGCTGGCATCGGCAAAATATTTCAGGATCGCCAGTGTCGTGAATTCAAAATAAGTGAGCGACACATCGCCGCGCACCGCCTCGACCGCTTCGAAGTTTTTGCAGAGTGCTTCATCGCTGGCGAGCTCCCCATTGATGCGGGCACGCTCATTGAACCGCAGCAGATGCGGCGAAGTGTAGAGACCCACGCGATAGCCGCCTTGCAGCAGGATGGACTCCAGCATCGCGCAAGTCGATCCCTTGCCATTGGTGCCACCCACCGTGATGACCGGACAATCGAAATGAACGCCAAGTCGTTGCGCTACCTCACTCACGCGATCGAGGCCGAGCTCGATTGTTTTGGGGTGCAGCGACTCGAGGCGGGTCAGCCAGTCATTCAGTGAAGTTGGCATGGTGGAGAGTGCGTGAGGTGAAAAGTACGCGAGATGAAGCGCCCATTAAAAGGTTCAGGAACGACGCTGGACCCCCTTCGGGCCACGGTTTGGCTTGCAAGCCAAACCGCTTCGGCAGGGTGATAGATTGTAGGTCTGCAACTTTTCGATTGTCATCCTGTGACAGCTTTTCTATCGTCATGCAGCGTCAGGAACGACACTGGACCCCGGCCTGCGCCGGGGTGACAGATTGTAGGCCTGTAGCTTTTCGATTGTCATCCAGTGACGGCTTTTAAATCGTCATGCTGCGACGACTTTTCCATCGTCACCCCGGCGCAGGCCGGGGTCCAGTGTCGTTAGATTCAAACCGAAAAAATCAGGCCAGCACTTCCGGCGGCTGGTTCTGCAAAATGGCGAGCACGCGCGCAATTTCCTCACGCATCTTGCGGCGATCCACAATCATGTCGATCGCACCTTTTTGAATGATGAATTCGGAACGCTGAAAACCTTCCGGCAGTTTTTCACGCACCGTGTTCTCGATCACGCGCGGTCCTGCAAAACCAATCAGCGCCTTCGGCTCGGCCATCACCACATCGCCCATGAAAGCAAATGATGCCGAGACGCCGCCCATGGTGGGATCCGTCAGCACCGAGATAAACGGCAATTTTTTCTCGGACAATTTGGTCAGCATGGACGTGGTCTTTGCCATCTGCATCAGCGAAAGCAAGCCCTCCTGCATACGTGCACCGCCGGTCGCCGTAATACAAATAAAGGGCACTTTTTGCTCCAGTGCTGTTTGTGCACCGCGCGCAAAGCGCTCACCGACCACCGCACCCATTGAGCCGCCCATAAATTCGAATTCGAAACAGGCCACCACCACAGGCACCGACATGATCGCGCCGCCCATGACGATCAGCGCGTCAGTCTCTCCGGTGGCATCCAACGCCGACTTCAGGCGCTCCGGATATTTTTTGCTGTCCTTAAACTTGAGGGTATCGACTGGCAGCACCTCCTGCCCGATCTCGTAGCGACCTTCGTTATCAAGCAAGGCATCCAGGCGATCACGGGCGCGAATGCGCATGTGATGATCGCATTTAGGGCAAACCTGCTGGTTGGATTCCAAGTCGGTGCGATAAAGCACTGCTTCGCAGGATGGGCACTTGACCCACAACCCCTCGGGGACTGTGCGGCGGGTGCTCGCATCGGAGCGTTGAATACGAGGCGGGAGAAGTTTTTCTAGCCAGCTCATGGGACTCTCTTTCTCTGAGTGGACGCCGTGCGACCGTTAGGCCGGCATTCTACCCGTCAGCCATCTTCGGAGCCAGCCCGACAAGCTGCTGGATTATTACTCAGACAACAATGCAGCGAAGCGTTCAATGTCTAGGCAGTATCCGGGGGGCGCAATGTCTCCCGGAGACCTTTGGAAGCCAAGATTCAAGCCGGGATTTCGTCGATGGCCGCACGTATGCCAGACAGAAAGTCATGGACCGCCGCCACCGCCTTGTCCTGCGACGTACTCTCCAGTTCCTGAATAATACGACTGCCGATCACAATTGCATCCGACACGGATGCCACCGCCTTTGCCGTTGCCGCATCCCGGATACCAAATCCCACGCCGATCGGCAGTTTCACATGCTCGCGAATGGCAGCGATACGGCTGGCGACCTCGACGGTGTCGATATGACCGGCACCCGTCACACCGCGCAGCGACACATAGTACGAAAAACCGCTGCTGATTTGTGCGACCTGCTTGATGCGCTGCTCGGTCGATGTCGGCGCGAGCAGGAAGATCAGGTCCATGTCTTGCGCTTTGAGTTTTTCAGCGAACTCGGCCGCCTCTTCCGGCGGATAATCGACCACGATGGCACCATCAGCACCGGCCGCTTTTGCCTCCGTGACGAAGGTGTCGACGCCCATCCGCTCGATCGGATTCGCATAACCCATCAGCACCACCGGCGTGTGCGGATTGTCCTTGCGGAATTCGCGCACATAGCCGAGCACATCGCGCATACCGACATTGAATTTCAGCGCACGTTCATTGGCACGCTGAATCACCGGACCTTCAGCCATCGGATCGGAAAATGGCACACCGAGTTCGAGGATATCGGCACCCGCCTTCACTTGTGCATGCATCAGGGGCACGGTGAGCTCGGGTGTCGGATCACCAGCGGTGATGAAGGTAATCAGCGCCTTTTTTTTCTGCGACTGCAGATCGGCAAACGTTTTCTGGATTCTGGACATGATGCGCCGCCTTAGTGCTTTGGCTGCACGTGCAGCGGATCATGCTCTTTGTCGTACTCGGCCACGGTATGCATGTCCTTGTCGCCACGTCCGGACAGATTGATCAGGATCGTCTTGTCCTTCGGCAGGGTCTTCGCCAGCTTGATCGCATAGGCAATCGCATGCGCCGACTCGAGCGCCGGAATGATGCCCTCGATACGGCAGCAATCATGGAAAGCCTTGATCGCTTCAGCATCCGTGACGCTGACATATTCAGCGCGGTGCGAATCCTTCAGCCATGCATGCTCGGGACCGACACCAGGATAGTCGAGACCTGCAGAGACGGAATGCGTTTCCATAATCTGACCATTCGCATCCTGCAGCAGATAGGTGCGATTGCCATGCAAGACGCCGGGTATGCCGCCGCCCAGTGAGGCGGAATGCCTGCCCGTGTCGACACCCTCACCTGCCGCCTCGACACCGATCAGTTTGACTTCCGGATAGTTAATGTACGGATGAAAAATCCCCATCGCATTCGAGCCACCGCCGATGCATGCCAGCACATAGTCAGGCTGGCGACCGGTAAGGTCGGGCATTTGTTCGATGCATTCATTCCCGATCACGGACTGGAAGTCGCGCACCATCATCGGATACGGATGCGGACCTGCGACGGTGCCGATGATGTAGAACGTATTCTCGACATTCGTCACCCAGTCGCGCATGGCTTCATTAAGCGCGTCCTTGAGTGTTTTCGATCCGGATTCAACAGGTACGACTGTCGCACCCAGTAACTGCATGCGATAGACATTTTGTACCTGACGCTTGACGTCTTCGCTGCCCATGTACACCACGCACTCCAGCCCGAAGCGCGCGCAAATGGTCGCGGTAGCGACACCGTGCTGGCCAGCACCTGTCTCGGCGATCACGCGTGGCTTGCCCATGCGTCGAGCGAGTAGCGCCTGTCCAATGACGTTGTTGATTTTGTGCGCGCCGGTGTGGTTGAGATCTTCACGCTTGAAAAAAATCTGCGCGCCGCCAGTCTCTGATGACCAGCGACGTGCGTGATAAATCGGGCTGGGACGGCCCACAAAATACTTCAGTTCGTGATGAAACTCGCGCAGGAATTCCGGATCGTTCTGATAGTGAGCGTACTGCGCCTTGAGCTCTTCGAGCGCATGCGTCAGTGTTTCGGATACGAAGCTGCCGCCGTACGGACCAAAGTGGCCGGATGCGTCAGGAAAGTTGTACAGGCCCAGATGGGCGGGATTGTGGTCCATGATCTCTCCTCGAACTGCGAATGTTTACCGTTCGTCTGCCGCGCGCACTGCAGATACAAATGCGCGCATCAGCGCAGCGTCCTTGATGCCCTTCGCCGATTCAATGCCACTACTGACATCGACGGCGAACGGGCGCACCTGGCGCACAGCGTCAGTCACATTTTGCACGTTCAAGCCACCACTCAAAACGGCCTGATGCGCGATTTCTGCGGGAATGAGAGACCAATCGAATACCTTTCCAGTGCCACCGTATGCATCGCTCCAGGTATCGAGCAGCAGCCCGGAGAAAAGCGGGCTCGCAGTGCGGTAGGCGGTTGCTGATTCTAACAAATCCGCCGCCGTTGTATCGGGCCGTACTCTGAGCGCGCGCATAAAGGGGCGCTGCACCGCCTCGGCGATCGCGCGGCACTGCGCCGGCGTCTCGTCGCCATGGAATTGCAGTATTGACAACGGCACATGCCGGATGACCTCGCGCACCTCGGCCAGACTGGCATTCACGAACAGGCCCACCGAGCTGACCATGGGTGGCAATGCCTGCGCAAGACCGGCAGCCACCTCCGCACTCACATGCCGGGGCGACGGCGGATAAAACACCAACCCGATGGCATCTGCGCCTGCCGCCACGGCCTGCCTGACATCCTCGATGCGGGTCAGGCCGCAGAGTTTGATTCGTGTTCTGTGGCTCATATTAATTAACAGAAAGGCAATTGGATGTCCGATGCCGGCAAATTCCAGCGCGCATCGTAGTCGACTTTGGCAAGATAAAGTCCGTCCGGACTGAACGTAGGTGCCGCCAGTTCGCGCTTGCGGCTCTCCAGCAGCTCGGTCATCCACTGCACCGGATGGTTGCCAATACCGACTTGAATCAGCGAACCCACAATGTTGCGCACCATGTGATGCAAAAACGCATTCGCGGTCAGCGTGACGACGATGCGATCACCCTCACGGGTGACGGCAATGCGGTGCAGCGTGCGCACTGGTGACGGGGCCTGGCACTCGGCAGCCCGAAATGCAGAAAAATCATGCTTCCCCACCAAGGCCTGCGCCGCCTCTTCCATCAGCCCGGCGTCCAGTGAACGAAACACCCACCCCGCCCGACCCTGCCACAGCGGTGAGCGTATCGGATGGTTGTAAATCACGTAGTGATAAGTCCGGGCCAGCGCAGAAAAACGCGCATGAAATCCCTCCTCGCCCGACTCGACCTCAGCGGCCCACTGCACCGCGATGGAAGCAGGCAGAAACGCATTGACACCCCGCACCCAGGAAAAATTTTCTCTGTTAATCAGCGTATCGAAATGAACCACCTGAGAAAGTGCATGCACGCCCGAATCCGTGCGGCCCGCGCAGGTTGTGTCGACGGGTGCCTGACAAAATTTTGCGAGCGCGGCCTCCAGCACATCTTGCACGGTCCGGCCGTGAAGCTGGGTCTGCCAGCCTTGCCATGGCGTGCCATCGTATTGAAGTCCGAGTGCAATGCGTTTCACTGTGCGGTTCCAGAAACCGGACGCAGCATGAGCCTGTAAGCCGGACCAGCGTGGTCCTTCAGAAGTATCAAGTCACCGGCGATTCGGCGCTGATGACGGATATCGGAAGCTGATGCGTCAGGAAGTGAACCGAATTTTACGCGAGTTGGCTGAGCAGAGATTGGGCGCGCTGGGCCAGTGCCGGGTCTGCGCCGCAGGCGACTTCAGTGAGCAGTTCGCGGGCGCCTTCTTTGTCACCGATTTCACCACAGGCAATCGCAAGATCAAGCTTGGTCTGGAGAGCGGAGAGGTCCGCGCTCTTTTCCGTAACACCGGGACTCTTCAATCCCGGCATCGTTACCGCAGACGATGACAAGGAGGATATGAGTGAATCGGACAAACTGAATTCCAAGACATGAGACGAATCGCTGGATGTATGTTCGTCAGTCACGTCGGCGCTTTTTCCGGTGCTGCTCAAACCGGCTGAAGTCGCTGGTTTGATGGCTGGCTTTATCATCGACCCCGGGTCATTTTTCTGCTCTCCGAGCAAGCCTTCCAACCTGAATTCAAAGTCAATGACCGGCGAGATCTCTTTGACCGGCGTTGCGACCGCTGTACTCGCTGGCACAGGGTGAAGGTCAGGATGGTCACTGCGCCGGACGGCCTCCTCCCGAAGCGCTGCACCGTACAGCAGATTGCCCGGGTCGAGCACCACACCCATCTGCGCCGCCTGCTTCCATGCCTCACCAA
>CAZXDB010000049.1:0-6649 GCA_964639465.1 uncultured Bifidobacterium sp.
GCAAGAATCAGCGCTGACTGAGGTGCGTGTGCTGTGCTCAAGCCGCAGGTGTATTTGCCTGCTGCACCCTGCTCGTACCAGTCGCGACTGTTGTTCACCAGGCGTACCACCAGCAGCATGACGGGTACTTCGATCGGCACACCCGTCAGGCCTGCTGGGGGGTGCACACGACCTGGCTGAGCGGTGTGCAGGGATTGCCGCCACAGCAGTTTTCGGTCAAATACGACAGCAATTGGTTCATGCCGTCGATCTGCGCTGAGTAAATAACAAAACGCCCTTCATGGCGCGAATTGATCAGGCCCGCGTGTACCAATTCTTTGGTGTGAAAGCTCAGTGAGGAGGGGGCGATGCCCAGCTGATCGGCGAGCTGTCCAGCCGGCAGACCGGCTGGCCCGACCTGTACGAGTGTACGGAAAATTGCCAGGCGTGATTCCTGAGCAAGCGCCGCGAGCGCCTTGACGGCTGCGGAGGCATCCATGCGATTTATCCTTCCAGAAATGCAGGCTTCTCAGCCGATGGCTGGGTCAAGCCGGTTGAATTGTTTGGTTTCCATCAGTTTTCCCCAGACATTGAGGGGAAGGTAACCACACCATCGAAACGCAAGAATCAAATTGGTTGAACTGCAAGACGCGTGTATTATTTCATCATTTCGATAATTATCAAAATTTAGTACTCATCCGGCTCAGGTCGTGCGGATTGGGGGCTTGAGGGCTTGCTAATTCATTAAGGGAGGTTGTCTTGAAAGTAGGTATCAATGGCATGGGCCGCATCGGCCGTCTTGCACTGCGCGCTGCCATGGGAGCGGCTGACAGGCAGTCCGATGATCCGCATGCGGCGAATCGTCTTGATGTGGTCCATCTCAACGAAATCAAAGGCGGCATTCTGGCCACCGCGCATCTTCTTGAATTCGACTCCGTGCAGGGCCGCTGGCGTGCCGAGATCGCCGTTGAGGGCGATGAAGCCATCCGGATTGACGGTCAGCGCGTCGGTTTTTCTGCGCATGCCAAACCTGCGGATATTCCCTGGGGCGAGATGGGTGTGGACGTTGTCCTCGATTGCACCGGTAAATTTCTCTCACCTGAAGCCCTGCAGGGCCATTTTGATCGGGGTGCGAAACGCGTTATCGTCGCAGCGCCAGTGAAGTTTGATTCGGTGCTCAATGTGGTTTTCGGTATCAATCATGATCAGTACGACCCGTCCAGGCATCCCATCGTGACCGCTGCGTCATGCACGACCAACTGCCTGGCTCCGGTAGTAAAAGTCGTGCACGAAGCCATCGGCATTCGGCACGGCCAGATCACCACCATTCATGATCCGACCAACACCAATGTGGTCACGGACGCACCCCACAAAGACCTGCGCCGTGCGCGCAGCGCGATGCTGAGCCTGCAGCCCACCACCACCGGCAGCGCCACCGCGATTGCGCTGATCTATCCCGAGCTCAAAGGCAAGCTGAATGGCCACGCCGTACGTGCGCCGGTGCTGAATGCTTCGTTGACGGACTGCGTATTTGAGCTGCAGCGGCCCACGACCGCAGAGGAGGTCAATGATTTATTCGCACAGGCGGCGCGCGGACCCTTGGCCGGCATACTCGGTTTCGAACCCCGTCCACTGGTCAGCGCTGATTACGCACGCGATACCCGCAGCGCCATTGTCGATGGCCTGTCGACCATGGTCACTGACGGTACGATGCTCAAAGTCTATGCCTGGTACGACAATGAGATGGGTTATGCCTGCCGTATGGTGGATCTTGCCTGCCATATGCAGCACACCGGGATCTGAGTCATGAGTCCCGCCAATACAGGTTTGCGCAATTATCTGATTGTCACCTCGGCCTACTGGAGTTTTACGCTGACCGATGGGGCACTGCGTATGCTGGTGCTGATGCATTTTTTTCGTCTGGGTTACTCCCCGTTTACCTTGGCTTTTTTGTTTCTGCTGTACGAAGCCGCCGGTGTCGTTGCCAACCTGATCGGCGGCTGGCTGGCAACGAAATTCGGTATAGCGCGCATGCTGGCCGTTGGTCTGTCGACGCAAATCGCCGGATTTTTATTGCTGTCTGCAATGTCACCCGACTGGACCGCAGCACTGTCGGTGGCTTGGGTGGTGATGGCACAGGGCGTCTGCGGGATAGCCAAAGATCTGACCAAGACCGCCAGCAAGTCGGCGATCAAAGCCACCGCAGGCGATGCCTCGGGGCAGCTGTTTCGCTGGGTCGCCTGGTTCACGGGCAGCAAAAACGCTATGAAAGGCGTGGGTTTTTTTCTGGGTGGGGTACTGCTCGATAGCCTGGGATTTTCCGCGTCGCTTTGGTTGATGGCGGGTTTGCTCGCGATGGTTTTGGTGGCGGTTTTACTGTCACTGCCCCGCATGATGGGCAAGGCAAAGGCATCGAAATCATTTCGCGAATTATTCGGGAAAAGCCGCGCGATTAACTTGCTGGCCGGCGCGCGCGTGTTTTTGTTTGGTGCGCGTGATGTCTGGTTTGTCGTGGGCGTACCGGTATTTCTCTATTCGCAAGGATGGAATTTCACCATGGTGGGTACCTTCATGGCTGCCTGGACGATTGGCTATGGTTTGGTTCAGGCGCTCGCGCCGAAATTGATTAAACGCAGTGAGAACGGTTTGAGTCACGAGGTACCTGCAGCGCGTGTGTGGTCACTCTTGCTGGCATTAATTCCCGTTGTGCTCGCTGTCGCGGTGTGGATGGCGTGGGATCCTCTGCAATGGATCGTGGTGGGTGGGCTGGCCCTGTTTGGTTTTGCGTTTGCTGTCAATTCCTCGGTGCATTCTTATTTGATACTGGCCTATGCCGGCTCGGAAAAAGCGGCAGAAGACGTTGGGTTTTATTACGCAGCGAATGCCCTTGGTCGTTTTTTTGGCACCCTGTTGTCGGGTGTGTTGTATCAGTGGGGCGGACTGTCTTACGCCCTTGCTGGTTCCGCGCTGATGTTGCTGGCCTGCTGGTTGATCACGCTAAGCCTGCCCGTGCGACATGAACTGCCTTCTCCATCGGCTGCCTAAGCATCGAGTGACAACCGCGACAGGGTATTGCTCAGTCGTTTCTCGTTCGTGGTGCGGCTGCATGAAACGCATGCTTCTGAAAATGCACTCATAAAAAAAGCCCGCCGAAGCGGGCTAAAAACACTTGGAGATGTTTAACTCAAGACTGCAATTTATTACCAGACTGCTTTGCCGCTAGGATCTTTGAGCTGGGTTTTCCATGCTTCATTGATCAGCTTGACTGTGGCAGGTGGGATTGGCACATAGTTCAGCTCTGTTGCCATGCCAGCACCGTTCTTGAAAGACCAGTCAAAGAACTTTAGAACAGCGCGTGCCGTCAGCGCTTCAGGTTGTGTCTTGTGCATGAGGATGAACGATGCACCGGTAGCTGGCCAGCTGTTCTTGCCAGGCTGGTTGGTCAGAATCACGCCCATGCCGGGTGTGTTCGCCCAGTCGGCATTTGCGGCGGCCGCCTTGAAGGCTTCATCATCAGGCTGAACAAACTCGCCATCACGGTTTTTCAACTGTGCGTGGGCAATCTTGTTCTTCTTTGCGTAAGCGTACTCAACGTAACCAAAGGCACCTTTAACGCGCTGAACGTTGGCTGCAACGCCCTCATTACCCTTGCCGCCCACACCGGTTGGCCATTTAACGGCGGTACCCGAACCAACGACCGCTTTGAAATCAGCATTGGTTTTGGACAGGAAGTCGGTCCACAGGAAAGTCGTGCCTGAGCCATCAGCGCGGTGAACCACGGTGATTGCCAGTGCTGGCAATTTCAGATCGGGGTTCAACGCTGCGATTGCAGGGTCGTTCCAGTTTTTGATTTTGGCGAGGTGAATGTTAGCAACAACTTCTGGCGTCAGTTTCATCTGACCAGCCGCCACGCCTTCAAGATTGATAACAGGTACCACACCACCGATGATGGCCGGGAACTGCATCAGGCCTTCTTTTTCCAATTCTTCAGCTTTCAGCGGCATGTCGGATGCGCCAAAGTCAACAGTCTTGGCCTTGATTTGACGGATACCACCGCCGGAACCGATAGACTGATAGTTCAGGCCAATGCCGGTCGCTGCTTTGTAGGCTTCAGCCCACTTGGCGTAAATTGGGTACGGAAATGTTGCACCAGCGCCTGTCAAATCTGCCGCGTGCGCGGACAGGGTCAACATCAGGCCGGTTGCGGCTACAGCCACACCTTTAATGAATTGCATCTTACGCATGGAAACTCCTCGCTTTATGGGGGGAAACATTACAACTGGCCGGACTATAGCGATCCAATGTGTCATGTGTATGACAGACAAGTTTCATTTAAGAAACATTTTTGTCATGAAATAGTCACACGCCCTGCCTAGACTCTCCGATTTAATCGAATCATTCATGCCAGACTGGCTTCTGGCCCACATGAAGGCAAGGGATCCATGGTTGATAAAGCTTCCGATACATTGACCGCTACCCTCCTGAATCGGGAGTTGTCCCTGCTCGCTTTTAACCGGCGCGTTCTGGCGCAGGCAGAGGATACCGGTATTCCATTGCTGGAGCGGCTGAAATATCTGTGCATTGTCAGTAGTAACCTGGATGAATTTTTCGAAGTACGTATTGCCAGTCTGATTGCACGTGATCGTCAGGAGAATGGCATCGCTCATCCTGTCTCACTGCCTAATTTGGCCGAAGTCACAGAGGCCTGCATGGCACTGGTCAAGCGACAGTACGCCGTGCTGAACGAACAGATCTTGCCGGCGATGGCCGTCGAAGGCATTCATCTGCTGCGGCACGTCGATCGCAATGAAGCACAGAGAGCCTGGGTCAAAGATTTTTTTGAGAAAGAAGTGCGTCCTCTCCTGACGCCGATCATGCTGGATCCGGCGCATCCCTTTCCGCAGGTTGTTAACAAGAGTCTGAATTTCATCGTCGAGCTGGGTGGCAAAGATGCCTTCGGGCGTGGCACCTCGATTGCCATCATCAAAGCACCGCGCGTGCTGCACCGGGTGATCAAACTCCCATTGGCGGGTAAGCATCAGGAGAGTGCCTACTGCTTGTTGTCGTCCGTGATACACGCGCATATCGCCGACATGTTCCCCGGGCGTGAAGTCATGGGGTTCTCGCAATTTCGGGTCACGCGTGACAGCGACCTGTGGGTCGATGAGGAAGAAGTCAAAAATCTGCGTCAGGCATTGAAAGGTGAATTGCAGACCCGGCATTTCGGTTTTGCCGTGCGTCTCGAGGTGGCGCAAAACTGCCCCGATCATCTGGCCGATTTTCTGCTGGATCAGTTCATGATTTCACCGGAATTTCTCTATCGTGTCGACGGACCCGTCAACATGGTCAGACTCAATGAGCTGATCGATTATGCTTCCAGCCCCGCACTGCGCTTTTCGCCTTTCTCGGCCGCCTTGTCGGTGCCCCTGGTCGACAATCAGGATTTGTTTTCTCTGATAGCCGAGCAAGACATCTTATTGCACCATCCCTTCCAGTCTTTTCAGCCCGTGATCGAGTTCATTCGCACGGCCGCCGAAGATCCGGCGGTCGTCGCGATCAAGCAGACAATTTACCGTACGGGCATGAACTCCGAGTTGATGGAGGCGCTGATCATGGCGGCGCGCAATGGTAAAGAAGTCACGGTGATTGTGGAACTCATGGCGCGTTTTGATGAAGAAGCCAACATGAACTGGGCCGACAAGCTGGAGAAAGTGGGTGCGCAAGTGGTGTATGGCGTGGTCGGACTTAAGACGCACGCCAAGATGGCCATGGTAATTCGACGTGAAGAAGGCAAACTGCGCTTGTATGCGCATCTGGGCACGGGCAACTATCATCCGACCACCACCAAGTTCTATACGGACTTTGGTTTGCTGACGGCCAATCAGGCAATGGCACGCGATGTGAATGAAGTTTTTATCAACCTCACCAGCCTGACTCGTCCAAAACGTCTGACCCATTTATGGGTGGCGCCTTTTGATTTGAACAAAGAATTGATCAAGGCGATTCACAAAGAGGCGCAGATCGCCAGCGAGGGACGCAGCGCCCGCATTATCGCCAAGATGAATGCATTGCAGGATGCCTCCATCATTCAGGCGCTCTATGAAGCCTCGGCCGCCGGTGTCAAAATCGATCTGATCGTGCGGGGTGCCTGTGTGCTCCGTCCGGGTGTTGCAGGTTTATCCGAGCATATCCGTGTGCGATCCATTGTTGGCAGATTCCTGGAGCACAGCCGTGTGTTTTGCTTCCATAATGATGGCGCTGATGATCTGTACCTGGCCAGCGCAGACTGGATGAACCGTAACCTGTTTCGGCGCATTGAGGTCGCTTTTCCCATCCTCGACAAGGGCCTGAAAAAGCGTGTGATGCAGGAGGGCCTGCTGCCGTATCTGAAAGATAATTTAAACTCTTGGGAGTTGAATGGCGAGGGCGTGTATCAACGCCGGCGCCCGCGATCGGATCAGGCCGGTTTCAGCGCTCAGGAATTTCTGATGCAGACACTGGGAAGATAATGGGAAGATTATGGACATCATTCTCTGGCGACATGCGCAGGCAGAAGTCGGTGAACCTGACCAAGGGCGTGAACTGACAGCGCAAGGGCGCAAGCAGGCAGCGCGTATGGGCGCCTGGCTGGATCGTACATTGCCGAGTGGTTGTCGCATCCTCTGCAGCC
>CAZXDB010000049.1:6749-16852 GCA_964639465.1 uncultured Bifidobacterium sp.
ATGGGCGCCTGGCTGGATCGTACATTGCCGAGTGGTTGTCGCATCCTCTGCAGCCCCACGATACGCACGCAGCAAACAGCGAATGCGTTGGGGCGCAAATACAAAATCGTTGAAGCAATCGGACCAGAAGCGACCGCAGCAGAAGTTCTTGCCGCTGCCGGTTGGCCATCAGGCCGCCATTCGGTCATGGTGATCGGGCATCAGCCCTGGCTGGGCGAGCTCGCTTCTTTGCTGCTTACCGGAGAGGAACAGAGCTGGACGGTGAGAAAAGCCAATGCCTGGTGGATTGCCAGCCGTGATCGGGAGGACGGTAATGAGATTTTTCTGAAGGCGGTACTCACGCCGGAATTTTTTATCGACTGAAATTCACTACCAGCCGTGGCAGAACTCATCTCGAGCGCCAACCGTATTCGCCGCTCATGCCGGCCTTCCCGCTTTGCTTTCATTGATATGAATTCCAGAGCAAAAACAATCCCAGCGGCGAGAATATCCAGTACTCCACGGGTGCACCCGCCACCCAGTGCCGGTGCCATCCAGCATGGGTTTTGGCAAAGCGGCGAAAGCCGAACGCCGGGTTCAGAACAAACCATAAAAAATCTTCCGTCACCCAGAACAGCATCAGAGAGCCGAGCACTCGCTGCTCCAGTGCCCAGCTGTAGTCACCGCTGAAAATCAGCGGGAAATGAAAGAAAAGCGCAATCAGCGAAAACGCCCAGGCGTGATATCCCGTCATCGCTCGACCACCCCAGAGCAAATCAAGTAACCAGTGATGTTCGATGCGCCAGGTGGGCAGATTGGCAGCCCAGCCTGAGTCACCCTCAATTGCGATCTCCAGCTTGGCGAAAAAAAATCCCAGCGTCATCACAAAAAGAAGGGTCAGCAGAAAAGAGGTCATGCTCATGCGAAACGCTCCAGCACTTCATGCGCCGCGCCGGGTTTGCCCAGAGCGAGTGCGCGCTGACGCATCGCGCTCAGACGATCGGGATCGGCAATCAATTTCTGCAGGCGGAACTGCAGCGTCAACGGATCATCCGCACGCACCGCCACACCTTCCTGAAGCAAAAAAGCGGCATTGCGTTCTTCTTGCCCCGGAATCGGATGCACCAGCAGCATCGGCAAGCCGCACACCAGACACTCCGAGGTACTCAATCCGCCGGGTTTGGTGATGGCCAGATCAGCCGCCATCATCAGACCGGCGACATCATCGGTAAAGCCGACTGGACGCAGCCGATCCGGATAGTCGCGCTGAAGACCGCTCAGGGCTTCGCGCAGCACCAGATTTTTGCCCGTCATGACCACGATCTGTAATGTCGGATGACTCTTGAGCAACCCCTCAATCCAGCCAGGGTCCATGCCCATCCCTGCGCCACCCCCCATCAACAAGACGGTGAACTGTGCCGGATTGAGCTGCAATCGCGCCGCGGCTACTGTCCTCGTCGGACGCGTAGTGAAACCCGGCATGACAGGAATGCCGGTCACGACAATCGCGTCCCGGGCGACGCCCTGACTTTCCAGTCTGAAGGCCAGCTCTTCATTGGCGACGAAATAGCCGCTGACGCCGGGATGCAGCCACATCTGATGAAGATCGAAGTCGGTCACCTGCACCCAGATTTGACACTGCAGCCGGTTTGCTCTGACCGCAGTAGCCAATACTTCTGCAGGCAGAAAATGAGTGCAGACGACGACATCGGGTTGAAATCGATGTATCTCATCGAACAGACGCCGGGAGCACAGTCGCTGAATCATGCGTCGCAGACGTCCGCTCAGACTACCGTTGGGTTCGCAATCGGTTTTGCGGTACAGCCATCCCCAAACCTCGGGCATGCCGCTGGCGATTTTCAGGTACAAATCGCTGTACAGCTTGCGAAACATTGTCGGTACGATCTGCATCATGTCGATGTGATGCAATCGCAATTGCGGAAAATCTGTCCATGCGTGCGCTACTAGAGCCTGTGCGGCGCGCACGTGACCATTACCTGCGGACACAGAGAGCAGCAAGACCCGCTTGGGTTCGCTATTAGCGTGATGCAGCGGGTGCACAGGGCAAGGGAAGTCCGACTCTTCGAGTATCTGCATTTCCTGACGAAAGGTCAGCGCGTTCATGCAGGAACAGCGCAGAGGTCTTCTTCCGTCTTCCTGAATTGCGATTGCTCCCAGCGCAGCATGACCTCATGCCAGTCGATCAGACGCAACGTACCATCGGCTTCTTCGACCAGTGCTGACAGACTTTCGACCCAGTCACCATCGTTGCAATAGAGGATGCCATCGATCTGACGAATTTCAGCCTTGTGGATGTGCCCGCAAATCACGCCATCAAGTCCCTGCTTCTTTGCTTCGTCAGCCAGCGCGGTCTCGAAAGAGGTGATGTAGCTCACTGCATTTTTGACCTTGAGTTTCAGGTACTGCGACAACGACCAGTAGGGCAGGCCAGAGCGCGCGCGCCAGGCATTCAGGTATTGGTTAAATTTCAGGATCATGGTGTACAGCGAGTCGCCCACATACGCGAGCCATTTGGCACAGGCGATCACACCGTCAAAGCGGTCGCCGTGCAGTACCAGCATGCGTTTGCCATCGGCACAGGTGTGGACCAGCTCATCGCGAATTTTTATGCCACCGAAATCCAGACCGATGAACTGGCGTACCGCTTCATCGTGATTACCCGGAACGAAAATCACCTTGGTGCCTTTTTTGGCTTTTTTCAGCACCAACTGCACAACATCATTGTGTGTCTGGTGCCAGTACCAGCGTCGTTTGAGCTGCCATCCGTCGACAATGTCGCCGACCAGATAAAGCTTGTCTGATTCAGTTGCCTTGAGAAATTCCAGCAGACGCTTGGCCTGACATCCGCTGGTGCCCAGGTGAACATCAGAAATCCAGATGGTTCTGAAACGCAGGGGCTTGGGTTTTTTCATCGAGTTTTTTGGCCACTGGTCTGCAGTCACGAAGCTGTCTCTCGCGTTCATGCACTCTCCGTTTCTTTTAAATAGTGTCTTGCGTAGCGGCTGTCGAGTCGCTCCAGGGGCAGCATCATGAACAAATCGGCGCTATGAAAATCCGGATCCCATGCGGGTTCGCCACCAATCCATGCACCACTGCGCAGGTAGCCTTTGATCAGCGGTGGCAGCGTGGCCTGATGATGGATGACTTCTTCGTGCAAAGGGAAGGGCAGGTGGGGTGCGACCCGGTATTCGGGTGGCGCCAAATGTTCGCCGGAGAGCTGCCGGTAAATGCTGTTGATGGTGTCGCCGCCATCAGCCAGGCTGACGCTGGCACAGCCGACCAGATAGTCCGCTTTTTCCTTGCGCATGCAGGCCGCCAGTCCGGCCCAGAGCATCATGATGACGCCACCGCTGCGGTAATCCGGGTGAATGCAGGCACGACCAGCTTCCAGGATGCGCGGACGCAGATGCGCGAGTCGGCCAAGATCAAATTCATTTTCGGAATAGAAGCGGCCGGTGTGACGTAGGCCGCGCTGACCGAGTACACGGTAAGTGCCAACGACTTTCAGGCTGCGGGTATCGCGGACGATCAGGTGATCACAAAACTCGTCGAACTCGTCTTTTTCGAGTCCTTCATAATTGGTCAGTGTATCGAGACCCATCGCCTCGACGAAGACTTTGTAGCGCAGCCGTTGAACTTCGCGGATCTCTTCGGGGGTACTTGCCAGGCTGAGGGATAGCTTGGGAAAGTTCGGGGTTGAGTCGGTACCGACGGTCATCAGTCGCATCGTTCTTCCTCGTTGTTGTAATACGTGAAGCGTAGCGAGGGATTAATGCAAGGAAATGACAGCAAGGTTGCAGTTTGATGACAGACCCGGTCCTTAAGTGAGATCAGCGCCGATGAGACCGCCATCCTTGCGTGTGATGACAATCGTCGCAGAGCGTGGTCGTGTCGTACCACCGCCGGGCCAGTGACTCAGATAGCTTGTGGGGTCCGTCATATCGAAGCCCTTGCCGCTGGTCGTTTCGCCCGGATGCTGGACATTGATGAACAGCGCACGTCCGTCCGGTGACTCGGTCAGCCCGGTGATCTCGCAATCGACCGGGCCCACCAGAAATCGGCGCAAGGAGGATGCATCCGCGAGTTTGCCGACCGGGGTCTGTATCGAACGCTCCTGATTCTCTGCCCGATTGAGTAGTGTTCGAATGCCACCATCGCCAACCTTGCCGGGAATGGCGGCGAGCAGCATGCAATTGCTCGCATCGCGATACGCGTGGTCATCGGTTTCTATCCAGAGCAGACCACTGCGCGCAAACCACAGCCCATCCGGGCTGGAGAAATCATTGTCCGCGGTGAGTCCGGAGACATTAATGTTGTTCGGATCGGCAGTGGATCGTGCGCCGAACAGGAACACATCCCACTGAAAACGTGAGGCCGCATTTTTGCTGTCATGCTCGGCCCAGCGCAGAATGTGTCCGTTCACATTTCCCCGACCTTTGCTGGTACCCGTGGTTCCGACGGCATCACCGGCATGGCGATCGGTGTAGACGCGTGGGTTCGCCGCATCAATACCGTCGATGGTGCGCGAGGGATTGTGGGTCAGCGTCATGTAAACCTCGCCATTGTGGGGATTGACGGCGCCCCACTCGGGTCGATCCATTCGTGTGGCACCTGCGGCATCCGCGGCGAGTCGTGCGTGAATCAGCACATCGGCCTGATCGCGGAATGCGTAAGCGGCGGTGTTGGCGTCAATGCCGTTGAGGCCGAATTTGAGTTCCAGCCAGTCGCCGCTGCCATCGGCATTGAATCGTGCGGCGTAGAGTATGCCTTCGTTCAGATATTTATCGCCGGCGGCTAGACCGCGCTTTGCATCCGCCGGATCCCATACCGCACGAGAGACGTATTTGTAGATGTACTCATGGCGCGCATCGCAACCCATGTACCAGACCAGCGGTTGTCCCGGAATGACCGGACCGGGCCATGCACCCTCGTGAGCGAAGCGCCCCAATGCCGTTCTTTTTTTCGGGCTGCTCCCGGGCGCAAAGGGATCGATCTCAACGACCCAGCCAAAGGTATTGGCCACGTTGCGATAGTCATCACTGCCATTGGCGGAGGTGCCCGTGACAGCGGCGTGCCAGCGACCAAAACGACCGTCGGCCGTATCGGGTTGCACGCTCGCCCATCCGTGCTTTCCTTTGCCTTCAATGCCGTAGCGCCGCAAAGCGACCTGTTCTCTGGCGCTGCGTTTGGCGTTATCCGATTCGCCGCGCTTAAAAAATCCCGCCCAGTTTTCTTCACACGTGAGGTAAGTGCCCCAGGGCGTATGACCATTGGCGCAATTGGCGATGGTGCCGCGAGTGCGAGTCCCGGTGATCGAGTATTTCGTGATCAGTTGCGGACTGCGCGCGGCCGGGCCAGTGATCTCCATGTCGGTAAACGGCGTGATACGGCGGTTCAGAGGTGAATCTTTCTGGATGCTGAAACTGCCGCGATGACGGCGTACTTCGACGACCGACACGCCATGTGCCAGCACTTCTTTCATGACTTCATCTTCCGAGAGACGCTTGCCATCGGCGATGGTCGTTCCCCGCGTGTGTAAAAATTCAGCACTGACGGCTTCATGGTTGATACACAGCAGACCTCGTTCACTCGTCTGTGCGCTCCAGTGGCCTGTTGCATCCATGCCGAAGAACTGCATGCCATCATGGTGATCGCCGGCGCGCCGGGTGAAACTGCCTGCCTCATCGCTACCGTCATTCGCATAGGCCGAGAGTTCCGGTGTCAGTGGATCGCCAGTGGCCAGCAGTAGCTGCCACTGGTAACCGTCTGCCAGCGTGATTTTGTCGGCGAGGCTCTTGGGTATCGCCTGAAAATTGAGCGTTAATTTGCGCGTGTCGGCCACTGCCTCGCTGCTGGCCGACAAGCCAAGACTGCCGCCCAGATACGTCGCTGCGGCAGTCGCCAGGCTCCCCTTGAGCAGGCTGCGACGAGAAAGGCGCGCAGCGAGAACGGTGTCGAAATTGGTCATTGCAGCGAGATTAGCCTCGCAGAACGTGGTGGGTGCCCGGTCTTTCACGCAGTGTCTCCGTCAGCGGATGTCATATCGTCACATATTGCAACACAAGCGTGTGAATCTTTAATGACATGGCTGAGCCCATGGTTTGTCACAATCTTTACATATTTGACCGCTACGCTCCAGGCGTGGGAAACCTGTTTTCCTGAATGGGTAATGTATTCCTGTCGTACGCAGCGCAGAGGAAATCCATGGATATTCTATATAAGGAAGTAAGAGAGCATTCGGCTGTAGCGCCCCAGCGCTTGCCAATCGCTCATCATGAGTGGGTGTCGGACTATCTACCCCGACTTCAGGTCATGTGGCTGCGTGCCTCGATGCCGGAGCAGGCGGTGCTGGTGCTGACGGATCGCTTTGACTACGCGGGGAGTCTGGTGCTGTCGCTGCTCCGATCGAAGCAAAAGTTTACGCAGATTCTGGCCGATTCCAGGGCCACGGTGGGCTATGCCTCCCGCGCGTCTGTGGAGGAAACGATTTGTCTGGTTTATGACTCGCTGAGTTTTGAATTCACACCGCCCGAGAAAGCGCTTCTCGATCAGACCAGACAACCTGTGCTGGTGTTTGCCGATGGCGATGTCTCGGTGATCGATGGTCGCCTGCCGCTGGACGAGGCGCTGAGGTGAGCTTTTCAGCCCGACATAGATCGGCGCTGCATGTTCTGGGGATGCTGGTCGCTTTGGGTTTTGTCAGTGCCGCGTCGGCAGAGGTAACGGTAGGGCGCTTCGATACGGCGTCGTCGGATCTTCCAAGCGGATGGCAAATCATTCAGCTTGAAAAAAATGTGCCACCGACCCAGTACCGCCTGCTGCAATGGGATGGCGTTCATGCGGTGGAATCACAGGCTGATCGCAGCATGGCCTTGCTGGGTCGTCAGATTGCGGTGGATCTGATGGCAACGCCTGTCTTGTGCTGGCGCTGGCGTGTGGAGGATGTCATCAAAAAGGCAGACATGAGGCGTCGTCAGGGGGATGACTACGCAGCACGCGTGTACATCGCTTTTTCTTTGCCATCAGACGCCTTGAGTTTTACCGATAAGGCAGCGTTATCGATTGCCCGTACCTTTTACGGTGATCGAGTACCCGATGCCGCGATCAATTATGTCTGGGATAACCGCCATCCTGTCGATACCCGGATGTCAAACGCGTACACCGATCGTGCGCAGATGATTGTCCGTCGGACGGGCAATGCCGATATCAACCGATGGGTAACAGAGCGTGTCGATGTCAGAGCGGATGTGATGCGGGCATTTGGCAGCGAAAAAGCCAGACCGATGCTGGTGGCGATTGCCTCCGATACCGACAACACCGGCGAGAAGACGCGGGCAGGATTTGCAGATCTTCATTTCGTGGGAAAGAACGATCCTTGTAATTTCTGACGTTGATGTGTCAGTGTGGGTGCGAGCGTGGGTGCGAGCTTGGCTGCGGGATGCCACCCAGAATCAGATGCAGACTAAGACTAAGACTCAGACCAGCGGACGCACCACAAAATCGTAACCCACTTCTTCCCAGCAGACCTGCTCCTTACCGAGCCAGTAAGCCAGCGTGGGATGGGCGGACAGCATGCCTTTCGGCAGTTCCAGATCAATCCGATTGCGCATCCTCAGACTGATTTTTTCTTCGGCGGGGTCGATGCGCGCATGCATAAAAATGATACCCAGCCGGAGTGCCAGAATTGTCTTCGCGAGGTCGGGATCGGCCACAGTGTCGCTGATTTTGCGCAGATTGCCTTTTTGCGCCAGCACGAGTGTGCTGAGTACCTGCTGCTCATGCTGGGTGAATCCCGGCAGATCAGCGTGCAGCGCCAGATAGGCGCCGTGCTTGTGAAAGCCGGTGTGCGAGACCACCATGCCCACTTCATGAATCTGCGCTGCCCAACCGACCATGCGGGTTAATTCTTCCTGTTCCGGATTCAGCTGGTCGTGCAGGATTCGTGCATTGGATTTTGCTGATGCCGCCCGCTGTTCATCGGCGCTATGCCGTTTCATGAAGCGCTTGATGGATTCCCGCCGGCGGTCCTTGCTGCGGGAGCGCAGATGCAGATCCCACAGCACGCCCATCCGCAGGCCCGCCTCAATGGGCCACAGTTGCTTGAGCCCCAGTTCTTCAGCCAGACCAATCAGCACAGGCAGGCCACCCAGAATCACGCTGAGGCGCTCAGGTTTAACGCCCACCAGATCAATGCTGTCCTGCCGTTCGCAGGCGATTAGCCAGTCTTTGAGGGTACGAAGGTTCTTGAGCGAGAGCGAGCTGTCGCCGATGGCATTTTTTTCGAGGACATCGGCAATCGTGCGCATGGTGCCCGAGGAACCATAGGCGGCATGCCAGAGGCGGGGGTGGAAGGGCTTCATCCCGTCTTCAAAACAGCTTCGCGCCTTGAGGATCGCATCCTCGAAAGCCTGCCCGGTGATTTTCTGCCCCCCAAAATACCGCGACGCCGTAGCGACGGTACCGATGCCAAAGGATTCCACTTCCTCGATCTCGCTACCCTGACCGAGTACCAGCTCGGTCGAGCCGCCGCCGATATCGATCACCAGTCGCCGCTCCGAGGCGTCATCCAGTGCGCAAGCCACACCCATATAGATCAGCCGGCCTTCTTCTTCGCCGGAGATGACTTCGATGGGATAACCAATGGCTTTCTCGGCCAGGTGCAGAAAGGTGCGGGCATTGCGGGCGACGCGCACCGTGTTGGTAGCAACGACACGCACGCGGGTTAGGGGAGTGGCTTGCAGGATTTCAGCGAAGCGGGACAAGCAGGCGACGGCCGATTGCATCGCCGATACCGTCAGATTGTTGCGTTCATCCAGACCCGCACCCAGCCGCACCGGCTCCCGCGCGCTGTTAACGATACGGATACGGTCCCCGTCAAAGGCGCCAATGTGGAGTCTGAAGCTGTTCGACCCGAGATCGATCGCTGCCAGCATGCCGTCGAACCCTTCCGCTGAAATTGACAAAACTGATGAAAGTAAATGTCGAATATGACCCTTTGATGACAATGTTGGTGATCAGGGGTTTTATCGCCAGCGCCAATGTTGTTTTTTGGCACAGGGGTGATTATCGGCCAGTTTGCCTTGGCGTGTCATCAAGTTGAAAAAATTGCCGGAAATAATCACGCTCAGTAATTGAAGTCAGTGGCGCGGTCTGGCTGCGTCTGATGCTTGATTGCGTTTGTCTAATTAATGGAGAAATCGAATGAACAAAACCACCACCGGTCTGATGGCTGCCAAGCGCGTTGCTGTCGCAGTTGCTACGGTCTGCGCTACCCTGGTTGCACCTGCTTACGCTACCGATGATGTCAAGAACTTGCTCGACCTGATGCTGAAGAAAGGCGTTATTTCGCAGCAGGATTATGACCAGTTCATGAAAGACAATGCGGACGCGGCTGAGAACAAGCAGTTTAAAGAGCAGCGTTTGGATAAAGATATTGCCAAGGCTAATGCTTTTATTCAGAAGAACGCGGATGCTGGCAAAGTGTCGAAAAACGGATTGGGTTTGGAGTCGGCTGACGGTCAAAATTCCATCAAGCTGATTGGTCGTATCCATATGGACTACCGCAGCTTCGGTTCGAATGCAACCAATTCTGATCACGAGCAAGATCTGTTTGATCTTCGTCGCGCACGCTTTGGTTTCGAAGGTAAATTCATGAAAGACTTCGATTACAAATTATTTGCGAACTTCGGAACGTCCTCGGGTTCTTCGTCTATTGATGAAGGTTATGTCGGTTACACCCATACCGATGGTTTGAAATTGCGCATCGGTAAGTTCAAAATGCCTTTCAGTTTGGAGCAGTTGACCAGCTCGAATAACATCGATTTTATCGAGCGTAGCTTGGGTGGTCAGGTCGAAGGTGAGTTGGTGCCCGCCAAGCAAGTTGGTGCCATGGTCTTTGGCGCGCCGGTCAGTGGCGCCACTTACGCACTTGCTTTATCACAAGGCAACAATGCAAAGACTGCTACCTATTCAAATCCGGACATCATTGGTCGTGTGACAGCTAACCTGTTTGCGTTGAGCGGTGTTAAAGACCAGGTAGCTCACGTTGGTTTGGGTTATCACACCGGAACTATTGCAACTGCAATTTCGAACACAACGGCCAG
>CAZXDB010000050.1:0-8366 GCA_964639465.1 uncultured Bifidobacterium sp.
GCACTGGGCCGTCAATGGCGCACGCAATGGGGGAGTCGCCCGGTACTGTTGTGCGCGAGTACCCGCGAGGGTGAAGAGCGTCTTTTGCTCGATGCGATGACCAGTACGTCATTGCCGGACAACCTGCTGGTGCTGATCGTGCCCCGGCATCCGCAGCGTTTTGATGAAGTCGCTGACTTGATCGCAGAGCGCGGATTCCAATGGGTTCGACGCTCAGCTTGGGATACGCCTGCTGTGCCAGCGGAAGTGACCATCGTGCTGGGCGATTCCATGGGCGAAATGTTTGCTTATTACGCCGCCTCGGATATCGCGTTTATCGGCGGTAGCCTGTTGCCGCTGGGCGGGCAGAATCTGGTGGAGGCACTGTCCTGTGGCAAGCCCGTCATCGTCGGGCCGCATACCTACAATTTTGCACAGATCACACAGGATGCCATTCAGTCTGATGTGGCTGTGCGCATCACTGATGCCGATAATTTGTTCGACCAGTTGTCATCATGGCTGAGTGCGGCATCTGCGCTGCAGGACCGATCTGCGAGAGCTACGCAATTCACGCACTTGCATCGGGGTGCGACGGAGAAGACGGTGCGTCTGTTGTCTGGAGTGATGCGCTAGTACCAGCGCCGCCAGCAATACTGATGTCTTGAAAAAATTCAGGTACGGTCTTCCCGAATCATTTTGCTGAGCGGTCTCCCACTCTTCGAAAGTTTGGGCAAATGCTTTGCAAAAGATGAAAAGATGGCTTTTTGCCGTTCCAGGTCACTGCGTCATTGCCTGCGAGCGCCCCCAATGGCTGGGAGCTAGCTGCAGGGATGCCGATGATTCTGGCAATAGGTTTTCCGTCCGAGGTGACCTCAATAATTTCGCCGCTCTGGGCCCGGGCAAGGATGTTCGACAGATTTGCCTTCAGCACGCTTACGGGGACCAACATGACGGTGCTCCAAAATAATATAACTGCCGTATTTACTTCAGCGTTTGCTGACTCACCTCATTCAACCCACCCCCCAGCGATCGATACAAGTCCACCGTATTGGTGATCTTCAGCAGTCGCGTCTGCAGCAGCTGCTGTTCGGCCGCAAACAGCTCACGCTCGGCATCGAGTACTTCCAGATAATTCGCGATACCGTTTTTATACCGTGCCTGTGCCAGTTCCAGTCGCGCTGCCTGCGCTGCACGCACCGCTTCCTGTGCCGTAATTTCATCCGACAGCGTGGCGCGCGCCGACAAGGCATCGGCGACCTCACGGAAAGCGACCTGAATGGTTTTTTCGTAGCTGGCAATTGCGATGTCGCTTCGTACTTCAGCCAGACTCAGATTGGCTTTGTTGCGGCCGGCATCGAAAATCGGCAGTACCAGCTGCGGCGCGAAATTCCAGGTCGCAGAATTTCCCTGAAACAGATCACCGAGTTCGGTGCTGGCCAGACCGAGACCGGCGGTCAGCGAGATGCGAGGGAAGAAAGCTGCGCGTGCGGCGGCGATGTTGGCCTGCGTCGAGCGCAGGCGCTGTTCTGCTGCGCGTATATCCGGACGATGCGTGAGTAACTCGGAAGACAAGCCTGCGCCGATATCGGCCGTCACCGCCTGTGAAGACAGGTTCGCACTCTGTGTGGGCGGCGTGACGCTGGTGCCGACCAGCAGCGCCAGCGCATTGATGCTCAGCGCATGCTGGCGTTTTAGGGATAGCACGGCCGAGCGCGCGGTTTGTACCAGCGTTTCGCTTTGTCTTAACTCCAGTGCGTTGGTAATGCCGGCATCAAACCGTTTTTTGACCAGGCCATAAGATGTCGTGCGCGCTTTCAGGGTGCGCTCGGCTAGTTCAATTTGCTCGGACAGCCCGCGTTCGGCCAGCCAGGCTTTGGCGACTTCACCGACCAACGAGACCTGCATCGCGCGTTGCGCTTCTTCGGTGGCAAAGAACTGTGCCAGTGCAGCTTCCGAAAGATTTTTGACGCGACCGAAAAAATCCAGCTCGAAAGCGGTCATCCCGAGACCGACCTGATACACGGTGGTATCGCGCATCGTACCTGCCAGCAGCTGGCGCGAATCCGCCGCGCCCGCTGTGCCATTGACGGTGGGTAGCTGATCGCTGCGCTGAATGTTGTACAGCGCGCGCGCTTCTTCGATGCGCAGTGCGGCAGTTTTCAGATCACGGTTATTGATGAGTGCGGCTGCGATCGTCTGACGCAGGTGTGGATTGAGAAAGAATTCATTCCAGCCGATGTCGGCAACCGGCACGGCGGCCGGTTCGCTTGCGACCGGAAATTTTTCAGGGACCGGCGCTGAAGGTTTGCTGAATTCGGGCAGGATCTGGCAGCCTGACAGGGCGACCGCTCCCGTTAGCAGCATCATTGAGAGTTTTTTTGTTGTCATGATTTATCTTCTTCCTGATGCATACGGGCTGCATACAATTTGCGCTGACGCTCACTGCCCTTGAAAATGCGGCGAACGACGACGAAGAACACCGGTACAAAAAATACAGCCAGCACCGTGGCAGTGATCATGCCGCCCATCACGCCGGTGCCAATGGCACGCTGACTGGCCGAGCCGGCACCGGTGGCAATCACCAGCGGCAGTACGCCGAGAATAAAGGCCAGCGAAGTCATGATGATGGGCCTGAACCGCAGCTTGACGGCCGTCAGCGTGGCCTCGACCAGATCCATCCCATCGGCCTGCAGGTCTTTGGCGAATTCGATAATCAGAATCGCGTTTTTCGCTGACAAACCAATAATCGCAATCAGACCCACCTTGAAGTACACATCATTGGGCATATCGCGCCAGATTGTGAAGGTCAGCGCACCCAGCACGCCCAGCGGCACGACCAGCAACACGGCCAGTGGAATCGCCGTGCTCTCATACAGTGCGGCCAGTACCAGAAAGACCGCCAGTAACGACAAGGCAAACAGCAGGGTCGCGGTGGAGCCAGCCGCTTTTTCTTCAAAGGACTGACCGGCCCACTCAAAGCCTATACCTGCCGGCAGCTGGGCCACCATCCGCTCCACCTCGGCCAGCGCATCACCCGACGAAGCGCCGGGTGCGGCATCGCCTTGCACCTTCATCGCCGGATAGCCATTGAAACGCACCAGCTGCACCGGGCCGGTGACCCAGCGGCTTTGTGTGAAGGCCGAGAAGGGCACCATCGAACCCTGGGCATTACGCGCATGAAGTTTGTCGATGTCTTCGGGCATCAGGCGTTTGTTCGGCTCTGCCTGCAAGATCACGCGCTGCTGCCGGCCCTGATTTGGAAAGTCATTGACATACGTGGTGCCAAAAGTCGCTGACAGCGTGGTGTTGATGTCGATTAGCGATACCCCCAGCGCATTGGCTTTGTCGCGATCGATTTCCAGTCGCAATTGCGGTGAATCTTCCATGCCTTCCGGACGCGCGCTCTTGATCACTTTGCTCTCGGCCATCATCCCAAGCAACTGATTGCGTGCAGCCAGCAGCGCGTCATGGCCCAGCCCCGCGCGATCCTGCAGTCGCAGCGAGAAGCCGGTCGCATTGCCCAGTTCACGAATGGCCGGCGGATTGACGGTAAAGACAATCGCATCGCGAACGGTGACCATCAGTGACATCGCCTTTTGCGCGAGGCCTGCCGAACTGGTTTCGGGTGTTGTGCGCTCCTTCCAGTCTTTCAGCGGGACGAATAACAGACCGCCGTTCTGACCATTGCCTGAAAAGCTGTAGCCCATGACTGAAACGATGCCGGCAACACCCGGTTCTTTGAGGAAGTACTGCTCGGCCTGTTCCATCACCGACAGCGTGCGGCCGGTGCTTGCGCCCGGTGGCAGCTGCACATTCGCCAGCAGATAGCCTTGATCTTCGGCGGGCAGGAATGAGGTCGGCATGCGTGAGGCCATCCACACCACGCAGGCAATGATCACGCCGTAAATCACCATGTAGCGACCGGTCGTGCGCAGCATTTTCTTCACGCCGGATTCATAGCTCTCGGTGGTGCGACGGAAGAAGCGGTTGAACAAGCCGAAAAATCCCTTGCGTTCATGGTGTCCTGGCTCGATCGGCTTGAGTACCGTCGCGCACAGCGCTGGGGTAAGCGTAATCGCCATAATCGCGGAGAACACCATCGCGGATACCATCGACATTGAAAACTGGCGATAGATCGCGCCGACGGAGCCGGTGAAAAAAGCCATGGGTACAAACACCGCAATCAGCACAGCGGTGATGCCAATGATTGCGCTGGTAATCTGGCTCATCGCTTTGATCGTCGCTTCGCGCGGTGGTAAGCCTTCCTCGGCCATGATGCGCTCGACGTTCTCGACCACCACGATCGCGTCATCCACCAGAATGCCGATTGCCAGCACCATGCCGAACATGGTGAGTACATTGATCGAATAGCCAAACAGCGACATGGTTGCAAAGGTGCCCATCAACGCGACCGGCACCACGATGGCAGGAATCAGTGTGTAACGCAGACTTTGCAGGAATAGCAGCATCACAAGGAACACCAGTGCGACCGCTTCGAGCAGGGTCTTGATCACTTCCTCGATCGAGATTTTCACGAACAGCGACGTGTCATAGGGGATCACGTATTCCACACCCGGCGGGAAGAATTTTTTCAGATCCTTCATCTTCTGGCGCACCAGTTCAGCGGTCTGCAGAGCATTGGCTGTCGGCGTGAGCTGAATACCGATCGCGGCAATCGGTTTGCCGTTCAGACGAGCAGAAAAGCCATACGACTGACCGGCAATCTCGACCTTGCCGATATCGCGCACACGTACTGTTGCACCATTGGGTAGGGCGCGCAGCACTACATTGCCGAATTCCTCCGGCGTGGCCAGCTGTCCGCTGACAATAATCGAGGTTGCAATACGCTGCGAGCTGGGTGCTGGCAGATCGCCGAGTATACCGGCGGAGAATTGCGCATTCTGCTGACGAATGGCATTCACTACATCCGTGGGCGTGAGCTTGTAGCCGACCAGTTTGTCCGGATCGACCCAGATACGCATCGCGCGTTCGGTGCCGAACAGCTGGACCACACCGACCCCGGGAATACGCTTGATTTCATTGATCACATTGCGCGCCAGGTAATCGCCCAGGGCGACCGGTGATACTTCACCATTGGTGGCACGCAGGTTAACAAACATCAGCAGATTGCTGCGCGCGCGGGTAATCGTTACACCTTGCTGCACCACCGCCTGCGGCAGACGCGCCTCGATGCGCTTGAGACGGTTTTGCACATCGACCGCAGCGAGTTCGGGGTTGGTGCCGTTCTTGAAGGTCACCGAAACCTGCGACTGGCCATCCGACTGACTCTGCGACTCGATGTAGAGCATGTTTTCCGCGCCATTCATCTCCTGCTCGATGAGGCTGGTGACGCTTTCATCAACGGTTTGCGCAGAGCCCCCCGGATAAACGGCATTGACGATCACGGTCGGTGGCGCAATCTGCGGATATTGCGAAACAGGCAGATTGGGTATGGCGAGTATGCCCGCCAACAGAATGAACAGCGCAATCACCCACGCGAAAACGGGACGATCAATGAAAAACTTTGCCATGGCGACGCGTCCTTAGTCGTTATTTGTTTTGCGGAGCTACGGTGTTGGCATCGCTGGCCGAACTGGTGGGTGTCCACGGAAGCGGATTGACCTTGGCGCCGGGCTTGGCTTTTTGCAGACCTTCGACGATGACCTGGTCGCCATGGTTCAGGCCGCTGCTGATGATCCATGAAGTGCCATAAGCACCATCGGTTTTGACCGGACGCGGCGCGACGGTGCCACTGCCATCAACGGTCATGACGATCGCACCGTCGGCAGTGCGCATGACCGCCTGTTGCGGCACGGCGATCGCACCAGCGCGCATACCCTGCTCAAGACGCACACGGACATACGTACCGGGCAGCAGGTTGCGCTGTGGGTTGGGGAACTGCGCACGCAAAATCACGGAGCTGGAGGCCGGATCAACCACTGCTTCGGAGAACAGCAGCTGGCCCGGATAATCGTAAGGACGACCATCTTCGGTGACCAGCGTCAGCTTGGCGCGTACCCCGCCTTTGCCCGACTGATTGACGATATCCTTCAAACGACGAGTCTCCACGCTGGATTGCGTCAGCGTTACATAAATCGGATCAAGCTGTTGAATGACCGCCATACTGTGCTGATCATTCGCAGTCACCAGCGCACCTTCGGTCATCAGGGCGCGGCCAATGCGTCCTGAAATCGGTGCGGTTACGGTGGCATAAGACAGATTCAGTCGTGAAGTTTCAACAGCTGCACGGGCCGTCTCAATCGCTGCGGTAGCGGAGGCGACATCGGCTGCTGCCAGTTTTTGCGCGCTTTGCAGATCATCGAATTCCTGTTTGCTGATCGCATTACTGTCGACTAGTCCGCGGTAGCGATTGAGTTTGGTGTTGGCCTGTGAAAGATTGGCTTCGGCACGAACCAGTCCGGCTTCCGCCTGCGAGACCGTCGCTTTTGCGCTGTTATAAGCGGCCTGGAAAGGCGCGGGATCGATTTGATACAGCACCTGTCCGGCGCGCACATTACTGCCTTCGTTGAATACCCGCTTTTGAACGATCCCGCCGACTCGCGCACGGACCTCGGCAGTGCGTGTGGCTTCCACCCGGCCGGGCAGCTCGGTGACATTCGAAATGTTTTCCGGTGCGACGGTGATGACAGACACCATCATGGGTGGTGGCGAGCCACCTCCGGGTCCGGCTTTCGCCGCATCTTTCTTGTCGCCGCATGCGCTCAGCAGTGTCAGCAACAAACCCGAGATAAGAAGCTTGCTGGATGTATTCTTGGTATTCATGAATTTCCGCCACATTAAAAGAGGTGCCGGCCCGGCGATCTGCACATCACCCGGCCAGCCGAAAAACTACCGATAAAAGGGAAGCTGCATGGAAAAGTCCTGTGAGAGGCTCGACGCAGCGATCCGACTGCAAACGTACACAATAAAACCTGAGTCACTGTCGTGGGTGCCCAGAGCATTTTTCTTTTGATTAAGCAGTTCTTTGCCCGCCATTAAATACAAGATAAATAACAAAATAGCGACGGTGTCAGCGCCTATCTGATATCAAACAGTTCATTGAATCGGGCCAGATCGGCTTCACTCAGATTGCCTGCGGCCGCTTTCAGTCGCAGGCTGTTCATCAGCGTGTCATAGCGTGCTTTGGCCAGATCGCGGCGAGTCGAGTACAACTGCTGCTGTGCGTTGAGCACATCAATATTGATGCGCACACCCACTTCATAGCCCAGCCGGTTGGATTCGAGCGCCGATTTACTGGAAATCTCTGCGGCTTCCAGCGCGCGCACTTGCGACAGGCCGCTCTGCACGCCAAAGTAGGCGGTGCGCGCATTTTGTGCCGCATTGCGGCGGGCTGTATCCACATCCGAGCGTGCCTTGTCCTCGAGCGAAATCGCTTCGCGGATCTTGCTGCTGGTGGCATAACCGCTGAACAGCGGCACGGTCAGCTGGACGCCGATACTAGTGGTAGTTGTCGTGAGTGCCGTGGTAAAAAAATTGGTATTACGACCGTGCGTGGCTACTGCATCGACCGTCGGCAAATGCCCGGCGCGATTGCGACTGATGTCAAGTTTGGCGATTTCGGCCAGCAGACTCTGGGCTACCACACCAAAATTTCCCGACTCCGCACTTTGTACCCAGGCATCCATCGCGGCGGGTTCAGGCGCATTCAGTGTCAGGCCCGATTTCAGTTGACTGAGTGCAGGTGGCAGTTTGCCGGTGATCTGTGCGAAGGCATTGCGTTTGACTTCGAGATCATTTTGCGCGGCGATTTCCTGCGCGTTCGACAGGTCGTAACGGGCCTGCGCTTCGTGGGTATCAGTGATGGTGGCGGTGCCGACTTCGAAATTGCGCTTGGCCGAGGCCAGCTGCTCTGCAATCGCAACGCGTTGCGCCTGAATGAAGGCAATCGTGTCTTGCGCGGCAAGCACATCGAAATAGGCCTGCGAAACCCGGATGATCAGATCAGACCGCGCCTGATCGAATTGCACTTCACTGACGGCCACTTGCAGTTTGCTTTGTTCATAGATTTCGTTATTCGCGCGGTTGTACAGTGGCTGCCGCAGTTGCAGTTGGTAGCTAGTCGCTGAATAGTCGATATTGGGATTGAAAGTGGATTCACCGGTGACCTTGCTGGTTGATCCGGTCAGGTTGGCTGAGGGCAGGAGGCCGGCGCGTCCCTGTATCGATTTTTCAGCATTGGCTTCGCGCGCGGCACGCGCACTGGCGAACTGGCTGTCATAAGCCTGGGCTTCGCGATAGGCTTCCATGAGATCAAGCGCCGTCGCATCCAGCGACAGCAACGCAGAGGCAATCAGAGCGGCGAGCGGGGTTTTACGCATTATTTTTTCCAGTCTTATGCAATGTTCAGTCTCGGTGTCAGTTTCAAT
>CAZXDB010000050.1:8466-16519 GCA_964639465.1 uncultured Bifidobacterium sp.
TCAGTTTCAATACGTGGGCATGCTGCTGTCGATCTGCATCGCCCAGCCATGGATGCCGCCACTCAGATTAGTCACATGCGCAAAGCCGGCGCGCTCCAGAAATGCGCCCACCTGCATGCTGCGAGCGCCATGATGGCAGATACAAACCACCGGCGTTTCCGGATCCAGTTCTTCTTGCCGTGCCGGTACCGTGGCCATGGGCATTAGCATCGAACCATCGATTCGGCAGGTCTCGTATTCCCAGGGTTCGCGCACATCCAGCAACAGGGGTTGCGTACGTACCGGATCCGAAAGCCAGATTGCCAGCTCGGCGGCGGAAATGTGATTCATGTCGTCGTTCCGTTTTGATTCAGAAGCGGAAAGCCGAGGGCTTCTCGGCATTGCGCAGGGGTTTGATACTGGTTTCGAATAATTTGACCGTGTCCCAGGCGTCCTCGGACACCCGTGTGATCATGCAAGCCGACATGACCGGTGCTTCGCCAATGACGGCGAGGATACGTCCGCCGATTCTCAGCTGGCGCAGGAAGGCGTCGGGCATCACGGGCAATGAGCCTGAGATCATGATGACGTCGAATGCCTGTGATCCGCTGCCTGACCAGCCGCGTGCGCCATCACCCAGCGCGACGCTGACGTTGCCAATCCCATAGCCGGCGATATTCTTTTCTGCGAGTGCTTTGAGTTCGGGCACGATCTCGACCGTGATCACCTGCTTTGCGTGATGCGCGAGCAGGGCGGCCATGTAGCCTGAGCCCGCACCGATTTCCAGCACGGACTCGTGAGCTTGCACCGCTGCTTCTTGCAGCAGGCGTGCTTCCAGTTTGGGCGAGAGCATGTTTTCGCCCTGCGGCAGAGGAATCTCGGTATCAATAAATGCAAGCGTTTGATAGGCCGCAGGCACGAAGGCTTCACGCCGTACGGCGACCAGCGTTTGCAAAACGTCCAGGTCCAGCACATCCCAGGTGCGGATCTGCTGTTCGATCATGTTTAGCCGTGCTTGTTCGAGATTCATCGTTCAGACTCCTGCAACAAAATTGAGGGAAATACACACATTTTATGGTGAGCCGCCCGCCTCGTCAGGTGCGCTTTCAGAACCGAAACGACGACGGCCCCACTGCGCGAAATCATCCAGCCAGGTATAGATCACCGGCACCACAACCAGCGTCAGTATCGACGAGGTGATGATGCCGCCAATGACCGCCTGGCCCATCGGTGCGCGTTGCTCGGAACCTTCGGATAGCCCCAGTGCCAGCGGCACCATGCCGAACACCATCGCCAGTGTGGTCATTAGAATCGGCCGCAGTCGTACATGGGCGGCTTCCAGCAAAGCCTCGCCGCGCTCCACGCCGGCCTTGCGTGCCTGATTGGCGAAGTCCACCAGCAGAATCGCATTCTTGGTGACTAGTCCCATCAGCATCACGAAACCGATGATGGAGAACAGATTCAGCGTTGATCGGAACATCATGAGCGCGAGAAAAACACCGATCAGCGTCAGCGGCAGTGCGGACATGATCGCAATTGGTTGCAGGAAGCTGGCAAATTGTGAGGCCAGGATCATGTAAATGAAAATGATCGCCAGCAGCAGCGCCGACAGCGCATAGCCAAATGATTCCTGCATGTTTTTAGCGGCACCACCAATCTGGTAACGATACCCGGGTTGCCAGCTCATCGATTCCAGCGCACGTTTGATATCGACACCCGCTTGTCCGGCCGAGCGTCCCACCACATTGGCGGAGAGTTCAACTTCGCGATTGAGGTCGCGGCGATTGATCTGATTCGCACCCGCAGCGGGCGTAATACTGGCGACCTGACGCAAAGGCACCATGCGCGGTGAGCCGTCCGCATTCATTTCACTGCTGGCGAGCATTAGCCGTGACAAGTCGGCGATATTGCTGCGGTCTGAAGGCGCAAGGCGCACTGTGACGTCATAAGTCTCATCGTTGGGTGCGCGCCAGCCGGTCACGGCATCACCTGCCAGCAATGGACGCAGCGTATTGCCAATTTGTGACACGCCGATACCTAGATCCGCAGCGACTTCACGATATGGCTCGACGTGAATGGTCGGCTTGTTGGGCTTGAGGCTGGAATCCAGATCCACCACACCGGGTACGGCGTTAATACGCGCGGTCGCTTCAGCGGCCAGCTTGCCGAGTTGTTTGAGATCGGGGCCGAGAATCGAGAAACGCACCTGCTTGTTGTCACCGCCTACACCATCGAGCTGACCAATATGGGTAACGGTAATGCCTGGTACGCGCGAGAGTTGCTCGCGCAAGGGCTGGCTCAATTCTTTGGTGCTGCGTTTGCGCTCGCTGCGCGGTACCAGTCGTGCGTACACGGTGGCATAGTTTCTGCCTTGCGCCGTGCCAGTGTTGATCGTCGTGTACAGATCACGCACTTCGGGCAGCGCGCGCAACGCCTGTTCAACCTGCTTTGCCTTTTTCTCGGTGAACTCCAGTGACGATCCGACGGGTGTGTGAAAAATTACGCCGGTTTCGGAATAATCGGCCTGCGGTACGAACTCCGTGCCGACCAGCCCCGACGCAGGCAACAGCAAACCGGCAATAAACGTTGCCAGCGCCAGCACCAGGGTGGCGATCCGGTGCCGCAGCGACCAGCGCAGCGTGACCTGATAAATCCGGGACAGCCACTGCACGAAACGATCGAATTGCTCGAGCACAAGGCCGATCGTGTTCGCATACCAGCCGCGCCGCGGACCGGGACCGTGCACCGCCGGATCGTGCCAGATCGATGACAGCATCGGATCCAGCGTGAATGACACGAACATCGAAATCAGTACTGCTGCTGCGACCGTGATGCCGAACTGATGGAAGAAACGACCGATGATGCCGCCCATGAATCCGACTGGAAGAAACACGGCAACAATTGAAAAAGTCGTTGCCAGCACTGCCAGCCCGATTTCTTTGGTGCCCTCGAGTGCCGCCGTGCGCGGGTTCTTGAAGCGGCCGTTCACGCGCATGCCGGCATGACGTACGATGTTTTCGCGCACGACAATGGCATCATCAATCAGCAAACCTACGCACAGCGACAAAGCCATCAGCGTGATCATGTTGATCGTGAAGCCGAACATGTCCATGAACAGGAAAGTGCCGATCAGCGAGACCGGCAATGTCAGCCCGGTAATCACCGTGGATCGCCATGAGTTCAGGAACAGAAAAACGATCAGAATCGTCAGTAGTGCACCTTCGATCAGCGTGCGGCGTACATTCTCCACACCGACGCGAATCTGACGCGATCCATCCTTGATGACATCGAGTTTCACACCCGGATGCAGCGCATTGAGTGTGGGCTGCAAATCGGTGATCACTTTTTTCAGACCATCCGCCACATCAATCGTGTTCTGGCCCTGTGCTTTCAGAATATCCAGCGCCAGCGTGCGCTGACCATTGAAGAGCGCCAGATTCTCTTGCTCCTGCTGGCTGTCGATCACGCGGGCAACTTGTCCCAGCAAGACCGAATGACCACCGCGCTGCGCGACCACGATGCGTTCGAAATCTTCTGGCCGTTTGATGCGGCCTTGCACCTGTACCACTTGCTCGTTGGCTGTCGCACGTACGCTGCCGGTCGGCAGTTCCTGATTTTCATTGCGCAAGGCATTGAGTATCTGGTCCATGCTGATGCCCAGCGCTTCCATTTCGGCCGGACGGACCTGAATCTGTATCTCGCGTTTGACGCCGCCGACCAGCGTAACGGAGCCGACGCCGCGCACATTTTCCAGACGTTTCTTGATCAGCTGATCCGCAATCGTGGTCAGCTCGCGCATGCTGTAGTTACCCTTACCCACCTCATTGGTGACGGCGACCGAAAAAATCGGGCGGTCTGCAGGGTCATAGCGGGTAACGCGCGGCTCCTTGACTTCTTTTCGGAAAATCGTTTTGACCAGTGCGACTTTTTCGCGCACATCCTGCGCGGCCTGCGCCGGATCGATGGTGAGCGCAAACTCGATAATGACAATCGACTGACCCTCGTAAGAGCGTGAGGTCAGGCTGTTAATGCCATTGATGGTGTTGACCGCTTCCTCGACCTTGCGCGTGATATCGGTCTCGACCGTTTCCGGCGCGGCGCCAGGGTATTCGGTCTGCACGACGACCACAGGGAAGGTCACATCGGGAAATTGATCGACGCGCAGGCGCTGATAGGAGAACAAGCCCAGAACGACAAATGCCACCATCATCATGGTGGCCAGAACCGGGTTGCCGATACTAATTCGTGTAAACCACATCGTCTCGGACCCTGATCCGTTTAGCGAGCGGCGGCTGGCGCTGCCACCCGAACCCGTGTGCCGGTTTGCAAACTACCCATGTCGGTGCGGATGACTTGCGCACCGAAATCCAGACCCGATACGATTTCAGTCAGATAGTCCTCGCCGCTGCGGCCATCCATGCCAACAGTGACAGCGGTTTTGTTCAGCTGACCATCGGCGATGGTGTAGACATAAGCACCCTGACTGTCTTTGCGTACCGCGCTCTGCGGCAAGGCCAGCACGCCTTGTTTTGCACGCAGCACCAGTTGCGCTTCCGCGAACATGCCGACGCGCAGCACATTTTTCGGATTGGTGACGAGTACGTACACTAGCACCGAGCGGGAACCGGCTTGGGTGCCGGGGTTGATGCGAGCAACTTTACCCTCGAATGACTCGGGCAAACCTTCAATACGCAAGCTGACGGTCTGGCCGGTCACGATCTGCGCAATGTCGCTGGTAGGTACCGCCGCTTCCAGCTCCATTTTTTGCAGATTGACGATATCGAGCAGCTTGGTATCCGGCGACACTTTTTCACCCGGCTGTACATACCGGGCGGCGACCAGACCTGAAATCGGCGTGCGGATCACGGTGTCATTGAGTGATTTCTGAACAATATTCAGGGCACCGCGCGCCGCAGCCACATTCGCTTCGGCCGCCGAGTACTGGCTGGCGGCATTGTCAAAGGCATTGCGCGAGATGAATCCCTTTTCTACCAACACGCGATTGTTGTCGCGCGTTTTACTCGCAATCTCAAGCTGCGCGCGGGCGGCATCCAGATTGCCGCGCGCCTGTGCAACCCGCGCTTCATATTCGGTGGCATCGGTCATCACGACCACCTGACCGGCACGGACGGATTCACCTTCGCGGGCCAGCACCTGACGGACATCGGCTGATACGCGCGCCTTGATGGTCGCCATATCGACGGCTCGCAGCGATCCGGACAGGGACAGGGTTTGCCGTATCTCGACCGGCGCTGCGGTCACGACTTCCTGCGGTAAAAACTCCAACGTGGGCGGCACCACAGCGCTCGGTACCAATGGGGGTTTGGCCGGAGCAGAGGGGCGCATGAGCTGCCAGACAAGACCGGCCGCGACGATCAGCAGAACCAACAGAAGCAATCGGCGAATGTTTTTTTGGGACATAGAAGTATTAGTGATTATTCGTCGGCGTCTCGTGCTGCCCAATGGAGTCATTTGCCTCGAGCGACTTGAGCTGAAGACCGTTAATCAGCAGATCAAGATAACAATCCAAGTAATCGTTAGCGGAAATGGGCTCTAGCCTACAGGAATGGAAAGAATGTTTCCACATCATTAACATGATGATGGGTGCAACGATGACGAGATTGGCATTGATGGTGTCGACCGCCCGAAACTCACCTCGAGTGATCCCGCGCTCCAGGATGCCGATGATCAGCGCATTACACCGGGAAATCACTTCTTCATGATAAAAGCGCGCAACGTCTGGGAAATTACCTGATTCAGCCATCATCAGCTTCGAAATTCCCGACAGTTTGGTCTGGCCAATGCGCTCCCACCAACTCAGGATAAAGGCGCGCAGCAAGTCCCGGCTGTTGCCGGTAAAGCGCTCTATCCAGTCCTCTGCCTCCGCAAGCGCCGACACTAGATTTTCCCGCACCACGGCTTTGAACAATTCTTCCTTGTTCTCGAAATACAAATAGAGCGTTCCTTTGGATACCCCCGCGCGCGCGGCGACATCGTCAAGCCGGGCGGCCGCATAACCGCGCTCGACGAACAAATCGAGGGCTGCCGCTAGTAACTCTTGCGGACGAGCATCTTTGCGGCGTTCCCAGCGGGGTTTGGTCTTGGGTTGCAGGGCGGGCATGGGTGGGGAAAATTACTAACCAGTGAGTCAGCAATATAGGTGGCAGGCACTTTCCAGTCAAGCTTTGAGCGGTAGGTATCCCCCGTCAATGTTTCCTTGATTTCCGGAACCGAAAATGGAGGGGGGTTACGAAAATGGCACTATTTTAATTGGTGAAAAGTAAATCACCAATGACGCAGTCAGTGAGCGCCACCTATTGAAGCCCCCAGAGAGTGTTTGAGTCTGACTAAAACCCACCCCCGGAAATTAATGAATGGAGAATTTTTCATGAGTGATCGCCTGTCAAGAAGCAACTCGCAAAGTAATCTGCCTAATTATGGACAGGACAAAGCTGAGGATAAAAATACCAATGTCGGTACTGGCAACAAAGATGCATCGGCTCAATCGGACAAAAGCCCGAGTCGCGGGAATGGGGAAAACAAACAGGCCAAGCCGCAACTGAAGTCGAAAGAACTGAAAAAGGTCGGGGACTCCAGCCAGAGCAGTTCCGATCCAGTCATCGATCTTAATAGTCCTTTCGGGAAATTGTTTTTGAACCAGCAACCAGGACGGGTTCGCAAAGAAGCCGACCAAAGTGAAGATAGTTCATCTGAAGATCAGCTTCCGAAGTCGCCACGTCAGCAGCAATCAAATACAAAAGAAAAAATTGCTAACAAAAAAGTGCCCAAGCTGTCGCTGGAAAACCTGGGAAATGCGTTGAAAGGTTTAGCATCCGATCGACGAGAAATGACCGTCTCGCCTCGAAAGACGCGCCGAGGTACGCAGGATAGCCAGCCTGATGCCGACACGCCGACCACAAAAGCCAAGAGGTCTACAACAACCACGAGCACCTCAACCACGACCACCGCAACCACCACGACCAAAAACGCTGTATTGGTTCCCAGTACGTTCGGTGTGACGACGACATCATGGACGCCTGCCAGTCCACGTCCGAAAAATTCTTCAGCTATTCAATCAGCCAATGTGACAACGACGAATCAGACTGGGTCGGACGCCAAAACAGCTGCGGTAAAGACGGAAAAAACTGTAGAAGTTAAGGAGAAGGCCGCCGGCACTGTCGATGTGAGTGATCTTTCAGAGCGATCAATAAAAACGATTAATAGTGCTCTATCAGGCGCTATTGTCAGCGGTGCTGATCTGGCAGAGCTATTGGTTTGCGTTCAAAGCCGTGGCTATAAAAACGCTCTGGCAGGCAGTAACACAGACTCTATTTTGCGAGGTTCGATGACAGTAAAAGATTTTCCTGATCCAAATAGCAAGGAAAAAAAGACTATCAACGTGAACATTATCGAAAAAGTCTCTGGCCCTTTTATAAAAAAATATTGGGATACGCCGGAAATAGAAGAATTGAGAATTGCAGCAATGCAGAAATTTAATGAAGGAAATTTGAAAATTCCCGATGGCGTAAAAAAAATGAATGCCAGGGATTTACGTAAAAATAAGACTTATATTAATGCAATGAGGCCACTAGTTAAATTGGTAAGTGAAAAGATAATTGGAAAGACAATGGATCTTTCGACAGCCCCGATCCATGATCAGGTAAAGGAGCTTCTAAAAGGTATTGATGCTTGCGTAATAGAATGGTCGAAAAAAGATCAAGGGATCAAGCCGGAGGAATTATTTTTAGCCAGAAAGTCGGCGATTGCGGCATTTGTGGCTAACAGATCGTTCATTTACATCTGGTTTACGGTATTTGCTGATAAGGACAAGCCAGAACTGAGAGAATATGTCCCGATGACGAGTTATTTAACAACGATGCTGACGGTTGTAAGCGATAAATTTTATTTCAGTGTCATGTCAAATGCTTCAGGCCAAGATACTAATCAAAAAAAATTATTAGAAGATAATAAAAATGCCGCAGCTTTCTCTTCCTTGGAAAAGCAAAAAAAAATAACGGGTAGGCAGTTTGCGACCCCGGAACAGCGAGCAGAAAAAAGGGCTGTTAAAAAAGAG
>CAZXDB010000051.1:0-7684 GCA_964639465.1 uncultured Bifidobacterium sp.
TAGTCGTTACCACCCGCGTCATAGACGGTAATGGCGGTCGTTTTGTTGTAAGTGGTCGGATCATTTTTATCAAATGGCAGCGCGGGTATCTTGGCATCCGCGGGCAAGTTCAGACCGAGCTGAATGTCGGTTGTCGCCACTGCATCACCGGTGGTGGAGCGTGGAATAATCAGTTTGGACAGATTATCGAGATCCGCTTTTCCGGATGAGTCGACGGACGCTGCAATCAGTGCCTGCCCCGAGCCATTCACCACTGCGTAGGAGTCATTGAGCAAGAAGGTACCGTTTCGGGTGTAGATGTCTTGCAGACCATCGGCGGACTTCAGCGGGAAAAAGCCGTCACCGGTAATCGCGATATCGAGCGAGTTTGCTGAAAATTGAATATTGCCCTGACTGAATTCCTGGCTCACCTGTTTCAACGCGGTACCCTGACCCACAACGGATGATGCTTTCTGCAGTGGAGAGGTCGCAAAGATGTCACCAAAGTCAGCGCGCGAGCGCTTGAATCCGGTGGTGCCTACGTTGGCGATGTTGTTACTGGTCACGGACAGCTGCGCGGTTGCGGCGTTCAGACCGGTCAACGAGGTGTAGAAAGACATGTTTGCTTCTCCTGAATTACGGGCGGGCGGTTATTTTTAAATTCGCTTTGAATCGCTTGACTCTGTTCTTGATTTTTAATTGCCGATACGTTTGACTTCACTCAGACTGACCAGCGAGCCATCATTGAGCTCGACTTTCATGTCGCCGGTGGCTGCATCTGTCGTGACGCTGCGCACATTGGCCATGGTGGTGACAGGGACTTTGCTGCTAGCACCAAAGCGTGTGACGGTGGCTTCGATGCGATACGTGCCATCAGCCAGCGCATTGCCGTCGGCATCATTGCCATCCCAACTAAACGGGTAATCGCCTTTTTTCTGGGCGCCAATTTGGCCGGTACGCACCAGCGCGCCGGAGGATGAAAAGACTTTGAGCGTGATGCTGTCCACATCGTTGGCCAGGGACACTGAGCCCTCGACCGGCTCGCCGGTCTTGATGGCCTTACCGTCACTAATAGCCACTGATTTGCCGATCAGGCTGGCAGCGGAGCTCATGCGCTCACCCGACATCGAGCTGACCAGGGTCTGCAAGGAATCCGACATCTTGGTAGTCGCTTCCAGCTGCGAGAATTGCGCGAGCTGGGCGACGAAGGCTTCGTTTTCCATCGGGTCGAGCGGGTTCTGATTTTGCAGCTGCGTGGTGAACAGCGTCAGAAACGCGGTCTGCCCCATCTCGCCACCGTTGCCATTCAAGATCTCGTTTTCCTGATCTTTTTTGTATTGCGCGACGGTCTTGATATTGGAGGGCAGCGTGTTCATCGAAGTCGAAGTCGCTGGACCGATTGTTGTAGTGGCCATGTCAGTTTTCCTTAAGCTTTAATCATGTCGATCGTGCGCATCATCAGTTCGCGCGCGGTATTAACGACTTCAACGTTGTTCTGATACGAGCGGGATGCGGCCATCAGGTCCACCATCTCGGTGACTTCATTCACATTGGCCTGGTAGACAAAACCTTCACCATCGGCCAGCGGATTGTTCGGGTCATACACGCGGGGAATGGGCTTGGAGTCGTCGACGATCTTGTCGACTTTCACGCCACCGATGTAGGGCGCGCCGGCATGAATCATTTCTTCGTCCATCAGCGCTTTAAATACAGTGCGCTTGCCGCGATAGGCTTCTTTTTCTGTCGCGGCGGTGGTGCCGGCGTTGGCCAGATTGGAAGCGGTATTGTTCATTCGGACCAGCTGCGCATTGAGTGCGGTGCCGCCAATCCCGAAAATATTATCGATAGACATTGCCATGATTACTCTCCTCGCAAGGCCTTGCGTATGCTCGATACGCGGTTTTCAAGGAAGGACAAGGTGGCCTGATAGTCGGCCGCTGCCTTACCGTATTTGGCCTGCTCGACCGACAATTCGACGGTATTGCCGTCCAGAGAAGCGCTGAACGGCACGCGGTAACGCAGGCCGTCATCGTCCGGGTTCTCGTCGGCGTAAGGAAAGTGCGTCATGTGCGTGGAGTTCATGTTGTCGCTGGGCGTGAACTCCGCCATCACCGATTTGAAATCGAGTTCACGCGCTTTGAAGTGCGGGGTGTCGTCGTTAGCGATATTGCGGGCAAGCAGCTCCATGCGCTGATTGCGCACCCGCAGTGCCTTCTCATGTATCCCTAACGCGTTGCTCAATACGTCCATTTCGTTCTCCTTGCCATGCGATTGCCGAAATGCCGACAATTCGCTCAAGTTTCCAGCTGTCGCGTCGACTATTGCAAAGGTCGTGCCAAGTGTTCTTTTCGGGAAATAACGTCAGGGGTGACGCATGGAGCGGCAAGGCTTGACCGCTACAGGCTTTGCCTCGGGTGGCAAAGGATTGCCGGGGGGCGGCAATCGGTGAAACAACGACACTGGATCCCGGCCTGCGCCGGGATGACATTTGAAATGCGGTTGGCCTCAGAGCCGTCATACGAATGCGGGCTGGGATGGCGTTTGAATTCCGGCTGGCCTCAGAGCCGTCATCCCGGCGGAGGCCGGGATCCAGTGTCGTTCAAATAGTTCCGCTGACATTGATAGCGAAGCGACTGATGCCTACAAATCAGAACTCTCGATTTTCGCCACGGTCTGAGTAAACTCTCCCAAACGCTGCCGTGCATTCAGATTCAAGCCACTCACGATCGAGTTGCGGGTGATGACGCCGGCTTTCCGATCCCTACCCTCATATAAATAAGACGCCTGCTTTCCGGCGATTTTCAGTGGCGCGTCTGCCCGGGGTTCATTGCGTGCACGCGGTGTGAGAACGGTGAGATACAGATTGTCCAGCGATGCCGGGCCATAGTCTTTGAGGCGCGTGCGGGTGAAATAACGATCCACCAGATCCAGCTGCTCCATAACAGAGAGGTTCAATATCTCTTTGGGTTTCTCCGCATAACCCACGCCCTTGGCGCCGGTACCGGCACAGAATTGAATGATGCCGTGACAAAAGCCATTGGTCGCCTTGGGGTTCATGCCATTCGATTCCATGAGCGTCATGCGGGCGAAATCATCCGGTGCAAAACGATGTTCGCTGGCCAGCGCCAGGATCTTGTTGCGTACCTCGGTCTGTTGTTCCGCCGGTACAAAACCTTTGGCCACCGCCCGCGCCAGCGTCTTGTCGAGCACGGGTGTGGCGACATTGGCCTCGGCGTTGAGTTGCACAGCCTCGACGGTGCCGGGCCGCAGTTTGAGCGCGGCCATGGTGGTCATCGGCGCCATATTTAACACCTGACCGGGAACAATACGGTTAGGGTTGGCGATGCCGTTTTCACGGGCGATCGTCCTGGCCATTTCGTAAATCTGACCATTATTGAACTGACCGACGGCGTTACCGAGGTAGTTTCGGGTCAGGTTCATCAAGGTATCGCCGCGCTGGACCGTAACGGTCGCCCCGTTACCTGCCTTCCCGTCTTGCGCTTCGGCCAAGACCTGTCGGAAATCCCCCGATGCCGGTTTACGGCCGGCGGTGCCGGAGTTCTCGCTGGTCTGACCGGCAACTGGGGCGTTATGGGCTTGAATCTGCATAGTGGCTGGCCTTTTCGGGGCTGGAACTGTTTTTGCTAGTTAGCTCGCTACCTGTCGGGAGTTCAACAGTCACGAGCCCTGATGACTTGGATTTAGCAAGGGTTGTTCCAGTAACCACTTTAATAATGATGCAGACCACTATCAAAAAACCTGTTGCTCTGCCCCACCCGCGCCGCTGTTTGGCCGGCTTGCTGGCCGCCAGCCTGCTGAGCATGCCGCTAGCGCAAGCGGCCAGCCCGCAAGAGGTTCTGGTGGCTGAACTGACCAAATGGGTGGCCTCGCAAAATGAGGTACCCACCGATCAGGTCATCGTGGCCCCGCTGGATGCCCGCGTCGCGGTTCAGCCCTGTGCCTCGCAGTACAGCTTTGATTATCCTTTTGTTAATCGCGAGAGTGTTCGCGCGCGGTGTCTGAAACCGGCCTGGCAGTTGTATTTGAAGGTCGGGTTTGCGCAGGTCCACCAACCGCTGCCGGCCAGTACCAAACCGACAACACAGGCAGCACCCGCTGCCCCGGTCCCCGCCCCTGCCATCGTGGAATCACGCCAGGTCCTGGTGGCCGCCAGCAATCTGAACGCCGGACAGCTGCTGGAGCCAACGCTGTTCAAGCTGGAGAAGATGGATGCCGATAAGATCAATAAGTCGCACCTGCTGGAAGCCACCGGCCTAGAGGGACAGGAGCTGGTGCGCAATCTGCGCGCCGGCGAACCAATCCGGCTGGCGGACATGCGGGCAGCAATCATGGTAAAAAAGGGTGAGCTAGTGCAGCTCATCTTGGGAAGACCGGGAGAATTTCAGATTTCAGTCCGCCTGGAAGCGATGCAGGATGGCCGACTGGGCGAACAGATTAAATTGCGCAATGCCGAATCAGGACGAATTTTAGGCGGCGTTGTTACAGGAAAAGGGTCAGTTAAAGGAAGTTAGATGAAAATAGCCCTTATTGGCAAATTTGCCGATATTTTTCATGGGAAAAGCTAAAGTTCTCTAATACCGATCCGATACTCGTTGTGACAGGAATAAAAGGCCGAAGGCCGAAAGTGAGAGAAAACCATGAGCAATCCGATATCCAGCATCTTCAGCGGCAGTGCTGCCCTGGACAAAGTCGCCCTCGAGAAATCCAAGCGCCGTGCACTGGAACGTCCGGGTGATGGTCAGCCAGAAGCGACCAAAGCGGCCAAGCCTCCCGTGTCCAATCAGGACACGCTGGAGCTCTCCGAAGTCGCCAAGCGTGCGGCAGCCGAGCCCAGTTTTGACCGCGACAAGGTCGAGGCCATCAAGCAGGCACTGCGTGACGGTAATTACCCGATCAACGCACGTCGCATTGCCGAAAGCTTTGTCGCTGTCGAAAAGCTGATCGGCTGATCGATTGACTGATTCGATGCAAGCCACATCAGCCCGACTCGGCCCCTTGCCCTCCTCGCCCAGCCCCGAGCTGGTGGCGGCGCTGGAGCACGGGCTGGCGCTGCATCAATTGCTGGAACAGGAATTCGATGCGCTGCGGGAGCAAAACCTCGATATTTTCGAAGCACTGCAGCCAGAAAAAACCCAGATTTTTGATTCGCTCGTCAGCCTGACCGGCGTCGGCACCGAATCCAATCGTCTGGATGATCCCGAATGGGATACCTTCAAAAATCTGATCACCGATTGCCGCGACATGCATCGCCGCAATGAAATCCTCATTACCCGCAAACTCGATGCCATTCGCGGCACCCTGCAAACACTCAACGGCGGTGACACCACCGCCTCGGTCGAAGTCTATGACCGTCTCGGCCGCATGGCGCGCTCGCGCGGTGGCCGGGGTTACGAAGAAGCCTGAGTTTCGCTACCGCTTTTCATCTGGCCTTTCATCCCGCTTTTCATCTCGCTTTTCATCCCCCGGCTTCATCCCCTGCAGCCAGTAAGCCCAAGACAACACCACCGCGACAGCGACATACAGTTCTCGCGGTATTTCCTGTTCCAGATCAAGACGGGACAAGGCAGCGACCAGTTCACGGTCCTGGGCTATATAGATCCCCTGCTTTTTTGCTTCAGCGATGATCGCGTCGGCGACGTCATCACGGCCTTTGGCGGTGACCACCGGCGCCTCGCGTTTGCCATACGCGAGCGCCACAGCTTCGCGGGTGCGCTTCATGCGGTAACGTCCAGCATCGCGCCGGCCGGTGGTGACCAGCCCTCGGGCAAGCTGGGCCGGGGGGCATGAAAGATGCGAAAAGAATCCATGGTCAGGCCGGCCTTCTGCAAGCGTTCACCCAGAGCATCGCTGTGTTTGCGCGCGAGCCGGACGGCACTGCCTTTGAGCGCCCACATCATCAGATCCACATGCGAGGCTTTGGAGATGGAGGTCTTGAGCCAGATCTCGCCGAGCACCTCATTTTCCGTATGAATATCAACGGAAAACGGCGGCGCCTCCTTGCCGGGCTGACGCGCCGGACGAAAGAACTTCAGGTGGACCGGATTGGCATCGACAAACGGCAACACCATACCGAAAGAAAGTTCGCCGCGTGCCTGAGCCGCCAGCGATTCGACTTGCGCGGCCTCGATATCATCAAATGCTCTTCTCAGACTGCTGATAACCGCGGTGTCTTTGTCGCTCAGTGCGCGGATCATGCGACGCAGCCAGGCCTTGGTATCGACCGCAGCGGGCGACTGACCGCGCGACAGCAGCGCCTCCATCCATAAACCCGAGCCGAATACGGCGGCCTGCAGACCGCCCGCCGAGAGCCCCCGCATCGACAGTTGCATGCGCTGGAAGATGGCGGCCAGTTCGGGATTGCCGGTGGTCTGCAACAGCGATACCGCCTGACGCGGCGCGAACAATTCCAGCAAGGTCGGCGACATCGGCGGTCGCAGTGACAGCGCCGCCAGTCGCGAGGCATTGATCTGGGCAGTCGCTGTCTCGGTGGCCGCTGCCACCACCGGTGCCGCACTCTGTGCCGCTGGCTGTGCGGCAGGATCGAATAACTTCAGCAGCCAGCCGTTGGCGCCCTGATAGGCACGCAAAAATACGGTGTCGCCAGGACGAAATCGGAGACCGGGAGGCAGATCGAGGAGTTTGCCGTTCAGCAGAAGTTTGAGTGCCTCGCCGCGCAGTTCGACGTTGGCCTGAACGATTTGCCCGTCGCGCAGACCAAGCAGCCGGGCGACGGGTGTTTCGAGTGCGAGCGGACGCCCCTCGAGATAGATCGGATTGAGTCGCCCCGGCAGGGCTGCCTGCTCAGGGCCGGACAACATGGTGAACGCTCCGCGTCAGGGGTAGCGCACCCACTTTTTCTTTTCTTCAGCAGAGATTTCCGATGCCGGAAAGGTGCTGCCGGCCGCATTGACAGGCAGACGCGGGATCGCAACCGGGGGATTGAGCTCGTAGGCTGTTGGCGACATCGTTGGCGCCACCACCGGGGCCGCGGTGAACACATTGGGCTTTTGATCGTAATTGTTGCTGCTCTCCCCGGTGATCACCGAGCGCACGGTTGCCGCATCGGGCACTTGCAATACCTGGCCTTTGCGAAGTTTGACGTTGGCGGTTGCCACCAGCGCCGGATTGGCACGCAGGTAAGCCTGCCGCAGGACATCGGCAGAAAACAGGTTGGATGGCAGGGTCTTGCGGATCACGCTGTCGAGGTTATCGCGTGCCTGAACCACGTAGGACTGCGCTTTGGCGTTGGACTGGCGCGAGGCGGCTTCACGCGCCAGTTCCTGCATCGCCGTGTCGGCCGGCGGCGTTTGCGCTTTTACCTGAGCGTTGTGTCCTGCCTGATGTTTTTTCACCGCCTTGTGGGGCTTGGCGTCATGCTTGCCCATGGCATGCGCGTCAGCTGGCTTGTGCGCGGTGGGCTTGTCGGCCGAGTGGTCGGCATGTTTGTCGGCAGCATGCTTGTCAGCGCCGTGTTTATCCACTGCCTTGTCGGCTGGCTTGTCAGCCATTTTTGCGGCGGGCTTGTCCTCGACGGCAGCTGCCTTGGGCGCGGCATCTTTTTTCGGCTGGAAGGCCTTGGGTGTGGCGTTGACAGGATAAGGTTTGGAAGGCAGTTCAGGTCCGGCCGACGCTTCCGCCTTGACGTCCTTGCCCTCTTTTTTGTCGTCGGCTTTTTCGTCCTTGG
>CAZXDB010000051.1:7784-16054 GCA_964639465.1 uncultured Bifidobacterium sp.
AATTTGCGTTGGGCGATGGTCATTTTGTTCTCCGCAAAATTTTAGGTAAACGCTGAAGCGTGGCGTTGTAGGCCGAATTAGAAAGGGGTCGCAACCCAGTCGCCTGAGCGGGCGATGTTGGCGGGTCCGGCCAGCTTGCGCAATGTCGCACGTCCGGCAGCCACGCTAACCACTTCCACCAGGGCCAGATGCTGGGCGCTGTCGGGTTCGAGAATACGGGCCGGCAGATGTTCACGGTTCATCAGCAGCAACTGGTCGCCGGACGAGAGTCCTGCAATCTGGCCGCCATTGATCACCCATCCGGTGGGCGTTGACTGCAATACGTTGAACTGCTGGGGACGGCAGGAAAAATGATTATTCATGCTCTGCTGCCAGCCATCGAGCACGCGATCGAGCTCCGACAAAAGGCCGGGCGGCAGCGGCTGGCTGGTCGTCACCAGCTCGCGCTCTGGGAAGAAAAACGGTACGGCGTCCTGCCAGAGCAAGCGCTGGTTGCTGCGCTCGTAGACGGACAGACGCATAACAAAAGGCACGGGCTCGCTGCGCGGCGGCTCATCGGTCACATAGTTGGCGACGACCTTGACCATCTGCGCCGACTTCTGGCGCAGCGTCTGCCGGGGGCGAATCGGCTCGATCGCCAGTGCGCCGGCTGGCAGCATTTCAATGACCATGTGATAGGGCGAAATATCGGGCACGACACCGGTGAGCAAACGATCATAGGTGGTGGCCGGCATGACGGCCGAACGCGACAATTGCCACATCCGGCTGCCGACGGCCCTGGACATCAGACGTGAACCCGCCTGTTCCATCAGCATCGTCCACTGGTAGCGATCTGCACCGCTGGTGGCGATTTGGAGCACGGTTTCCAGCGACGCCTCGCGGCGGTAGCGCTGGACATTGGCCTTGCAGATTTCTTCACTCGGCGTCGCACCCCGGGCGTCGGCCACGATGGCCGCTGACGGACCGTCTTCGGCGTTGACGTAGGACTGGACGCGCACACCACGGACTTTCATGTCGGAGGTGATGCGGGTGTTCTCATGCAGTTTCCCCGAACTGTCGACCCAGGCTGCGGTGCGTACACGCGTCTGGCTGTCCATAGCGGCAGCCACCAGCGCATGCTGCAGCGCCTCGAGGCGCTTGCGCGGATCCGTCGGCAGACCCGAGGTATCAGCGAGCGAAGGGATGGCTGCGCATACCAGCGGCAGCGCGAGCAACAGGGGCAGAAGTCGGGGGGCGCGCATGATGATTACCGGTTGCGTGCGGCCAGTTGATGCAGGTAGAGCACGCGCAGGTCGTTGACGACGCGACCATCCAGAGACAGCGTGGTCTCATAGGTGTCGTCGCCGATCGGCGTGATCGATTCCAGCACCGCACCGTAGATGATGCCCTGCACGCGGGTGCGGAAGGTATCACTGGTGATCATCATCTCAGCCACGGTGGTGGTCGCATCGAGCTGCTGGCCGTAGACCTGTTCAGTCAGGGCGCGATAGGCATCGAGCTTGGAAGCACGAATCGCCATCAGACGCTGCTGGGCACCGTTCTTGTGGTTCTGGGTGCTGATGACGGCATAACCGGTCGCGCGGATCGTTTGCTGACGCTCCATCATCGGCGTGATCATGCTCACCGCATCGGGTGACGGCTTGGGCGCTTCCGCCTTGGCCTCAACTTTGGGTTCAGGCTTGGCCTCAGCTTTAGATTCCGGCTTGGGTTCAGGTTTGGTCTCAACCCGTGCTTCCGGCTGAGGATCGACCGGCTTGACTTCAGCCTTGGCCGAGGCGTTGTCGGCGACAGCGACCGACGGTATGGTTTGGCAAGCCGAGATCAGCACGGCCAGCGAGACCATCGTGCATTTGGACATTTTGTTCATGAATCACCCCTTAATTAGTCAGCAGCGAGCTAGCGGCCGGAATACTTCTTGCGGTTGATCACACTGTTGCCGCCAGGAACTCTCTCAAATCATGCCCGATTGAGCGCCTGATAGCACCGCTTGACAAAGTATTAACGGAAGGCAATACACCTTCGCTCCCCCGGTTTATCGGCAAGTGGGGCGGGTTCTTTAATGTCCGGAGGTCATTGGATTTTAAAAATGAAATTTCGTGGCAAAAATAACAATTAAACTTTTTGGAACTCTGATGAGTGCCGGCGTGCGCCTAATACCAGTCAGTTGGAGGTTGAAGCTGCTCATGGTCGGATGCCACACAGCAGACCAAGCGTCGTGGCACATCACTTGCTTATATGTTCCGTGAAGAAACCTGACCTGTCAGATCACAGAATGCAAGTAATTGATTATTAAAAGAATTTAAAAATGTCCACGCTTTCCATGTCAACTATTCGACAGCGCTTGTCGGGATTTGAGCTCTCCGGGCTCGGTATCCCATTCCTTGTGCTGTTAATAATGGGCATGTTGGTCATCCCGCTCCCCCCGATGCTGCTGGATGTGCTGTTCACTTTTAACATTCTCGTCAGTGTGATCGTGATCATGATCGCGATCGGCACCCGCAAACCGCTGGAATTCTCGTCCTTCCCGGCCGTTCTTCTTTTTGCAACGATGTTACGGCTGGCCCTGAATGTGGCCTCGACCCGAGTGATTCTGGTCAATGGCCACGAAGGTGAACACGCGGCTGGCGCGGTGGTGGCGGCCTTTGGCGAATTTGTGATCGCCGGCAACTATCTGGTGGGACTGATTATTTTCGTCATCCTGATGATTGTGAATTTTTTCGTGGTCACCAAGGGCGCGGGCCGAGTGTCGGAAGTGAACGCTCGATTTACTCTGGATGCGATGCCGGGCAAGCAAATGGCGATTGACGCCGACCTGAACGCCGGCTCGATCACGCAGGAAGAAGCCAAAAAGCGCCGCGATGAGATCGCGCAGGAATCGGACTTCTTCGGTTCCATGGACGGTGCATCGAAATTCGTCTCCGGCGACGCGATCGCCGGTTTGCTCATCCTGCTGATTAACGTGATCGGTGGCCTCACAATCGGTGTTGCGCAGCACAGCCTGTCGTTCTCTGAAGCGGGCAAGCTGTATGTCTTGCTGACGATTGGCGATGGTCTGGTCGCCCAGATTCCTTCGCTGTTCCTGTCGCTCGCCACCGCGATTATTGTGACCCGCGTGACGACCTCGGAATCGATGACCGAGCAGGCAGTGACGCAATTGTCGAACCCCTCTGCCCTCTTCATCAGTGCCAGCATTCTGGCCATCCTCGGTATCGTGCCGGGCATGCCACATCTGGTGTTCCTGACACTGGCACTGGCCACCGCAGGCCTGGGCTTCATGCTGATTCAGAGAGCACAAAACGTCGCTGAAGAAGCCGAGATTCAGGCTGCCGAAACCAAACCGGATACACCGAAAGAACTGGATTGGGATGATGTCGATCAGGTCGATCTTATCGGTCTCGAAATCGGCTATGGCCTGATCCCATTGGTGAACCCCGAGACCGGTGGCCAGCTGATGCCACGCGTCAAAGGCGTTCGTAAAAAACTGTCGGCCGAACTGGGTTTCCTGGTTCAGCCAGTTCGCATTCGCGATGCGCTCAACCTTGATCCGGATGTTTATCACATCGTTCTCAATGGCGTGGTGCGGGGCAAAGGCGAGATCAAGAGTGGTCGCGAACTGGCGATCAATCCAGGCAAAGTCTATGGCGAACTCGAAGGCATTCCCACCAAAGAGCCGGCCTTCGGTCTGGAGGCAGTGTGGATTGATCCGTCGCAGCGCGATTACGCGCGTACACTCGGCTACACCGTGGTCGATCCGGCCACAGCAATTGCCACCCATTTGAATAAAGTGCTGCGCGAAAACGCAGCAGAATTGTTGTCTCATGACGAGACCCAGCAGTTGCTCGACAAGCTGGCTGCGAAGTCGCCCAAGCTCGTCGAAGATCTGGTGCCGGGCAAGATGGCACTGGGCGTTATCACCCGCACGCTGCAACTGCTGCTCACTGAGGGCGTGGCGATTCGCGATATGCGCACGATTGTTGAAACACTGTCAGACGCTGCCTCGAAAACACAAGACCCCGAGCAACTGTCTGCGATGGTTCGTCCCAAACTGGGCCGCATGATCGTTCAGGAACTGCTGGATACGCAGGAAAACCTGGCCGTCATGACACTGGCCCCCGAACTGGAGCAACTGCTGCACAACGTGCTGACCAATGGTGCGCCGGGGCAAAGCGTGGTGATCGAACCCGGTCTGGCCGAAAGCCTGTTCTCTGCCCTGCGCGATGCAACGCACACGGTCGAAGATCAGGGCAATCCGGCCGTCCTCGTGGTCGCGCCATCGATTCGCCCCTGGCTGGCCAAAATGGTTCGCCACCGTATTTCCGAGCTGATCGTTCTGTCTTATACAGAAATACCGGACGATCAGTCTGTCAAAGTTATTTACACCGTAGAAGCGCAAGCAAAGAGTTAAAGGCATAACCCATGGAACTCAAACGCATACTGGCCCAAGACATCCGCAGAGCGACTGAAAAAGCTGTCGCCCTCTACGGTAAGGACGTGCTGTTCGTCTCGAACGCCAAAGTCAACGGCATGACCGAAGTCATTGTCGCCGTTGATATCGCCGCCGAGAGACTGCTCGAAACCAGCGATCTGGGCGATGGCCAGCGCTTCAATCAGGTGCTCAAGCAATCCTTCCGGGAAGTGACGCATGGCGCAACAGCCAGCCTCGCCCCCGAGGTCGACCTGCCCGAAACACCGACGCAAAAAAGTCCTGAAGATCAGCGCGATTACATTCGCGGACGCGAGATCGTCGACATGGTGCGCGATGAACTCACGGCGATTCGCAAAGAATTCAAACTCGCGCAGCGCGTCGCTTCCTGGCAATCGGAATCAAGCACCAAGTCGGCCGTGCGCCCCATGGTAACGGCGCTGGCTGAAGCCAGCATTCCTGTTTCGCTGCGCACGCTGCTGGTTGATCATATTAGTGAGATGGATAATCTGCAGCAGGCGACCGAAGCACTGCGCAGCCATTTGATCGAAAGCCTGGGTGAGCACTGGGCCAAGCTGCCGCAGCGCGGTATTCATGCGATCGCCGGTCCATCCGGCGCAGGCAAGACCATGATGGTCGCGCGCCTGGCACGTGCGGCTGCGGAGCGCAAAGGTCCTGAGTCAGTCGCTGTGATCAGCTATTGCGATCAACGCGCCGGTGCCTGGAGTCAGATTCAGATGCTGTGCGCTCAAAATGGCGTCGATTGTCTGCGCGCCAATGATGCCGAGACGCTCAAAATGCTGCTCAGTGAACTGGGCCAGCGCAAACTCGTGCTGATTGATACACCGGGCATTGAAGTGGTCACCAAGGCAGAGCAAATCAGTGCCTGCGCACAGGACATCGCCTGCCATCTGGTGCTGCCGGCGGATGCCTCGGGTACGACGGTGAGAAAATATCTGCTCGATACAAAAATCAACTGGCACAGCCTGATGGTATCGCGCATGGATGAAGCGACCCAGCCTTGGGCCTTGCTGCAGGTACTCTGCGAAAAACCTGTGCCCCTCTCAGCGGCTTCACACAGTCCGTCAGCCACCGAAGGCTGTCAGGTCCTGACGGCAACCGAACTTGTCTCGCTCGCTATTCGAGGTCTGGACTTGCCGGCGCAGGAAATGGCAGGTGAACCGGCCGATGAAATCCCCGATCATTCCGTTGTGACTGCGGCGCAGGCCCTGGTTGCCCGTATCGAAAAGAGCGCTCATGCCATCAACTAAACGAAAAACTGAAGTCATCGGCATCGCTAGCGGCAAGGGCGGCGTGGGTAAAACCACGCTTTCCTCCAATCTCGCGGTGGCACTGACGATGATGGGCAAGCAGGTGATGCTGCTGGACGCCGACCTCGGTCTGGCCAATGCACAGATCGCGCTCGGCTGTCAGACGCAGTACAACCTCTCGCATGTGATTGCGGGGGAAAAAACGCTGCGCGAAATCATTGTCACCTCACGTCAGGGCGTCAAACTCGTTCCCGGCGCGTCGGGTGTGCATCATATGGCGGCAATCAGTCCGGCGATTACCGCGGGCATCGTACAGGCCTTCTCGGAACTCGATGATGAAATTGATTATCTGATCGTTGACACTGCCGCGGGCATTGCGCCTTCGGTACTGGCGTTCATGGAAGCCTGTCAGCGCCGTTTTGTGGTGGTACGCGATGAGCCCTCCTCGATCGCTGATGCGTACGGCATCATCAAAGTGATGTCACGCGATCTCGAACTCGACGAAATTTATCTGATTCCCAACATGGTCGACAGCCAGGCCGCCGGTGCGCAGCTGTACCGCCGCGTCAATGAAGTGTGTGACCGTTTTCTGGGTAAAACACTGCAGTACCTGACCTCCATCGAAGCCGATGAACTGGTACTGACGGCATTAAAAAAATACCAGTCCGTTCTTGAATTTGCGCCCGGCAGTGCCGGCGCGCGGGATTTCAGGCGACTGGCCGATGCGATTACCAACCTGCCGGAAATCAGTACCGCCTCGGGCGGACTCCAGTTTTTCATGGAGCGACTGGTGAAACCGGGGAACGGGGCTTAAGCCATGGCACCATCGATCCGACTCTATGATCAGACCGGCAACCGCGACGAGGCGCTGATCCTTGACCATCTGGGTATGGTCAAGAGGATTGCCGTCCATCTGAAGGCCCGAATTCCGCCGTTTATGGAAGTCGACGAACTCGTTCAGGTCGGCATGATCGGCCTGATCGAAGCGGCACGCGCCTTTGATCCGACCAAGGGTGTCGTGTTTGAAAGCTATGCGCACAATCGCATCCGCGGCGCAATGATCGATGAGGTCAGAAGGTTGTCCTTCCTGCCCCGCTCGGCTGTGGCCTTCAATAAATCGCACAGTGCGGCCAATCAGGCGCTGGCCTCCGAACTCGGACGCGCGCCTTCGCAGGCGGAGCTGGCCGACTACATGGGCGTGGGACTGGAAAGTTTCGAGAAAGACCGGGGTGCGGCACGACAGTTCGAAACCTTCTCGATGGAAGTGGTTTCGGATGAAGTGATGAACATGCCCGAACAGGCATCACGACAGCCGGAGGTGATAGTCGAGGAAGCCCAGATGATGGAAGCACTGACGGAGGCGATCGAGGGATTGCCCGAGCGCGACCAGCTGGTGATTTCGCTGTACTACGTCGATGAACTGAATTTGCGCGAAATAGGAGAAGTACTGGGCGTATCGGAATCGCGTGTCTCGCAGATCCTGACGGCCAATGTCAAAAAGCTGCGTGCGCAGCTCAAGACAGACTCCCTCGTGCGTCAATAAAGAGAGAACCCCATGGGGCAACAGATGAATACCATCCTGCTGCTGTTAATCTTCACCGGACTGGTGGGACTGCTGCTGGTCGTCTTTTTTATGCTGGATCGGCTCAATGAGCTGCACAAGCATGCCGACCTGCAGAAGACGCCGCAGAAACCTGATGACAGCTTTGGCGGCCTGACCGGCAAGACATTGTGGGATGCCATGATCGGCATTCCCCTGCCCGGCTGGGAGGCAAAACAACTCGAGCCGCTCAAGCCGCGCTACGAAGCGCTGCTGCAAAAACATCTGGAACTGCTGTTTGAAGACGGCAAGCTGGATGCGCGCGAAGGTTTTGCAATGCCTGTGCGCTGCGACCGCGTTGTGGCGACGCTGCGTGGCGAAATCGAATCCTGGATGCCGCATGAATATGCGTCCGGTATTTATCGTGCTGCGCAGGATCTGATCAACTTGCCGCCCGAAGAACATGAGGCCGTGCTGACGCGCATCGATGATATCGGTGAAGCGCTCTACTCCGCGACCAATCTGCCGCCACGCCATCCGCTCTCGAGAGTACTGGTACCGGCCAGCCGGCCGGCTGAAGAGGAAAATCCGTCCGGTGACGAGCCACTCACGGAAGAAGATGCAACGCTGGCTGAACAGGAAGCCACCGAGGAATCGCAGACGCTTGAAGGCGACGCCATTGCGGCCTTGCCTGCGCCGGAAGAACCGGATTACTTACCTGTCGAACTGCAAGAGGAAAGCGGCGAAATGTTGCCGCTTGAAGAAACATCCGCGCTTGATGAAGAACATGCCGCAGAAATGACGCAGGAAGAAATGCAAGATACTGAGGTTGCGCCTGACGTCGAAACTGAGGTCAAGGCCGAACCGGAAAAAGCCACTGTTTCCTGAATAAGCAAAACGACGCTGGATCCCGGCCTACGCCGGGATGACGGTGGGAATTTTACGGTCCCCACAACAACGACCGTCATCCCGGGGTAGGCCGGGATCCCGTGTCGTTTTTAATTGATTGGAACTATCTCGCAACGGAAGTCCGCTC
>CAZXDB010000052.1:0-15991 GCA_964639465.1 uncultured Bifidobacterium sp.
CAATCGTGCCCACATTCACGTGCGGTTTGGTCCGCTCAAACTTGCCTTTTGCCATGATTATTCTTCCTTCAAAAAGAACGATTTACCGGATCTGATTCAATGCGGCATTCCGATCAGAATGCCGCCTCTTTTTTATTACTTGCCTTTAGCGCTGATGATCGTGTCAGTCACATTCTTCGGTGCTTCGGCGTAGTGCTTGAATTCCATCGTGTAGGTCGCGCGACCCTGCGTTGCTGAACGCAGCGTGGTCGAATAACCAAACATTTCCGACAACGGCACTTCAGCCCGAATGATCTTTCCGCCACCGCCAGGAATCTCATCCATACCCTGAACCATGCCACGACGTGAGGACAAATCGCCCATCACCGAGCCAGCATAGTCCTCAGGCGTCTCGACTTCAACTGCCATCATTGGCTCCAGCAGCACAGGACTGGCCTTACGACAGCCATCCTTGAATGCCATCGAGGCAGCCATACGGAAGGCGTTTTCGTTCGAGTCGACGTCGTGATACGAACCAAAGAACAACGTGACTTTGACGTCCACTACCGGATATCCGGCAAGCACGCCAGCCGGCAGTGTTTCAACCACACCCTTTTCAACAGCAGGAATGTATTCACGCGGCACGACTCCGCCTTTGATGGCGTCGACGAATTCGAAGCCCTTGCCCGGCTCCTGTGGTTCGATTTTCAGAACCACGTGACCGTATTGACCACGACCGCCGGACTGCTTGACGAACTTGCCTTCGATCTCTTCGCAGACCTTGCGGATGGTTTCGCGATAAGCAACCTGAGGCTTGCCCACGGTTGCCTCAACGCTGAATTCACGACGCATACGGTCGACGATGATCTCGAGGTGTAATTCACCCATACCCGAGATGATGGTCTGACCTGATTCTTCGTCAGTCTTGACGCGGAATGACGGATCTTCCTGAGCGAGACGATTAAGCGCCAGACCCATTTTTTCCTGGTCAGCCTTGGTTTTTGGCTCCACCGCCTGAGAAATGACCGGCTCAGGAAAAATCATGCGCTCAAGCGTAATCACGGCGCCCGGATCACACAAGGTGTCACCCGTTGTCGCCTCTTTGAGTCCAACCGCAGCAGCGATGTCACCCGCGCGCACTTCCTTGATTTCCTCGCGCTGATTAGCGTGCATCTGAAGAATTCGACCGAGACGCTCTTTTTTGCCCTTGATCGCGTTGTAAATCGTGTCGCCTGAATTGACAACGCCGGAATACACGCGGAAGAAGATCAGCTGACCAACGAAGGGGTCGGTCATGATCTTGAAGGCGAGCGCGGAAAATTTTTCGCTATCTTCAGCTTTGCGCGTGATGGGCTGATCATTCTCGTCCATGCCATTGACCGGCGGAATGTCCGTTGGCGCAGGCAGGTACTCAATGACCGCATCCAGCATGGCCTGCACGCCCTTGTTCTTGAACGCCGTGCCGCACATCATCGGAACGATCTCGCCCGCAATGGTGCGCTGACGGATTGCTGCCTTGATGTCTGATTCGGAGAGGTCACCCTCTTCGAGGTATTTATTCATCAGCTCTTCTGTGGCTTCAGCAGCCGCCTCGACCATCTTCTCGCGCCACTCGTTTGCGATGTCAACCAGGTTTGCCGGAATATCGCGGTAGTCGAATTTCATGCCTTGCGATCCCTCATCCCAGATGATGGCTTTCATCTTGACGAGATCGACCACACCTTCGAACTGATCTTCAGCACCGATAGGCACCTGGATAGGAATCGGATTGGCCTTCAGACGGGTACGCATTTGCTCGTACACTTTGAAGAAATTCGCACCGGTGCGGTCCATCTTGTTGACGAACGCCAGTCGCGGCACCTTGTACTTGTTTGCCTGACGCCATACCGTTTCAGACTGCGGCTGGACGCCGCCAACAGCGCAGTACACCATGCACGCACCATCGAGCACGCGCATTGAACGCTCAACTTCAATCGTGAAGTCAACGTGTCCCGGGGTGTCAATGATGTTGATGTGGTGCTCAGGGAAATTATTCGCCATGCCCTTCCAGAAGCATGTCGTCGCAGCCGAAGTAATGGTAATACCTCGCTCTTGCTCCTGCTCCATCCAGTCCATGGTCGCGGCGCCGTCATGCACCTCGCCGATTTTGTGATTAACACCGGTGTAGTACAGGATACGCTCGGTCGTTGTGGTCTTGCCAGCGTCGATGTGAGCGGAAATACCGATGTTGCGGTATCGCTCGATGGGAGTCTTGCGAGCCATAATAAATCCTAAGCTTTTTAAATGAACGAAACCGAGCGCCTCTGATAACAGTAGAGCACCCGGCTTGGTGTTAGTTTCCGATGCAGAACCCGGTCTGCACCCCTAGCATCAGAAGCGGAAGTGCGAGAACGCCTTATTCGCCTCTGCCATGCGGTGTACTTCATCGCGCTTTTTCATGGCGCCGCCGCGACCTTCCGCTGCCTCGAGCAACTCGCCCGCAAGACGCTGCGGCATTGATTTTTCGCTGCGCTTGTTGGCAGCTTCACGCAACCAACGCATGGACAGTGCCATACGACGAACCGGACGCACCTCAACCGGCACCTGGTAGTTGGCACCGCCCACCCGACGGGATTTGACCTCAACCATAGGCTTACAGTTGCTGATGGCTGACGCGAAAACCTCCAGAGGATCTTTCCCACTCTTGGTATGAATATGTTCGAACGCACCGTAGATGATGTTCTCGGCGACCGATTTTTTACCGGACAACATCAGGACGTTCACGAACTTGGCGACATCAACATTACCGAATTTAGGATCCGGCAGGATTTCGCGCTTGGGGACTTCACGACGACGTGGCATTGCTGTTCCTTTCACTCTTCAGTTGGCAGCGACCCTTGCCTGCTGCCGCGGATGACCATCAAAGCCATCCACTTACTCGACCAAACTGGTCGACCCGTTCCGCGGCATGACCGCGGAGATCATTTTTACTTCGCTGCAGCCTTACCGCGTTTGGCGCCGTACTTCGAGCGCGCCTGCTTACGGTCTTTAACGCCCTGCGTATCAAGGGAGCCGCGGACCATGTGGTAACGCACACCCGGCAAGTCCTTAACGCGACCGCCACGCAGCAAAACCACACTGTGTTCCTGCAAGTTGTGGCCCTCACCGCCAATGTACGAAATGACTTCGAAGCCATTGGTCAGCCGAACTTTGGCAACCTTACGCAGCGCAGAGTTTGGCTTTTTCGGAGTCGTGGTGTACACACGGGTGCAGACACCGCGCTTTTGCGGGCTGTTTTGCAGCGCCGGCGATTTGCTCTTCACGCGCAACGTGGTGCGTGGTTTGCGAATCAATTGATTGATGGTTGGCATCGGTCTAAATCCAACAAAGTTAGGGTATTGCAAAAACCCCGAAAGGGGACGGATCATCGCAAATGGCCCGGACTGGCAGCACATTAGCGATATCAGCAGGCAGGGAAAGCGTAGTCGGAACTGAGAAAACACAGACCAAAGAGCGCTTAAGCCCGAGCGAGCTTAAATTCGAGAACTCGCGAGTATATATCCCGCCGCACACAGCGTCAACCGCACAAGTTGGCCGCGCAAACCATAAAAATAGCCCCGGACTCACCGGGGCTATTACTTTTAATGCAATGGGGTCAGCTTTCGTCCGTCGCCTCGCCGGATGTGGCGGTGGCTTCGGCTTCCTGCAGTGCCCGGGCGGCCTCTGCTTGCAGCATTGCTGCGCGCTCTTCGGCCTCCCAGCCCTCTTTCTCCTTCCGGGCCCGGTGGTAAGCCAGACCGGTACCGGCTGGGATCAGACGACCCACGATCACATTTTCCTTCAAGCCGCGCAAGCCATCCTTTTTGCCCATGATCGCAGCTTCGGTCAGAACACGAGTCGTTTCCTGGAACGATGCGGCAGAAATGAACGAGTCAGTCGACAGCGACGCCTTAGTGATACCCAGCAGCACGTTGTCGTAGGTCGCCGGACGCTTGTCTGCTGCGATCGTACGATCATTTTGATCCAGCAATTCAGAGCGCTCGACCTGCTCACCCGGGATGTAGTCCGTATCACCGGAATCAACGATCTGAACACGGCGGAGCATCTGACGAACGATGACTTCGATATGTTTGTCATTAATCTTCACACCCTGCAGACGGTAAACATCCTGGACTTCATCAACAATATAGCGCGCGAGTGATTCGATACCGAGCAGACGCAGGATGTCCTGTGGATCAGCCGGTCCGTCAACGATCATTTCACCTTTGTTGACGACCTGGCCATCGTGAACGAGTACCTGCTTGTCCTTGGTAATCAGGAACTCATGCTTCTCGCCGTCCATGTCGGTAATTTCGAGACGCTGCTTGCCTTTTGTCTCTTTACCAAATGCGACAGTGCCAGTGACTTCCGCCAGCATGCCCGCATCTTTTGGCGAACGCGCCTCGAACAACTCGGCCACCCGCGGCAGACCACCGGTGATGTCACGGGTTTTCTGAGATTCGGTCGGAATACGCGCAAGCACTTCACCGACCGATACTTGCTGACCATCCTTCACGGTGATCAGTGCACCAACCTGGAAGCCGATCGTCACTGCATGCTCAGTACCGGCGATCTTTACCTCTTCGCCTTTTTCATTGAGCAGCTTGACCTGTGGACGCAAGGTACGGCCAGCAGTGCTGCGACGCTTTGCATCAATAACCACCAGCGTCGACAGACCGGTCACTTCATCAATCTGCTTTGCCACAGTCGAACCTTCTTCGACGTTCTCGAACTTCACCGTACCAGCGTACTCGGTGATGATCGGACGTGTCAGCGGATCCCATGTGGCCAGTGCCGTGCCTGCTTTGATTGTCTGACTATCTTTGACGATCAATGTTGCACCGTAAGGCACTTTGTGACGCTCACGCTCGCGGCCGTGGTCATCGGTGATCAGCACTTCGCCTGAACGGGAAATGACGATTTGATCGTTCTTGCCATTGGTAACGTAGCGCATCGTCGCGGTGAAACGCACGGTGCCATTGGATTTGGCCTCCACCGAGGACGCCACCGCAGCACGCGATGCCGCACCACCGATGTGGAACGTGCGCATGGTCAGCTGGGTACCCGGCTCACCAATCGATTGCGCAGCAATCACACCCACGGCTTCGCCCGAATTGACCATGCTGCCGCGACCGAGATCACGGCCATAGCACATCGCACACAAACCATAGCGCGTGTCGCAGGTCAGCGGTGTGCGTACCTTGACTTCATCAATACCCAAGCGCTCGATTTCTTCAACCATATCTTCATCAAGCAGGGTACCCGACTCATACAATGTAGCCTGAGTATCGGGGTTGATGACATCCAGTGCAGTGACCCGACCGAGGATACGATCGCGCAGCGCTTCAATGACCTCGCCGCCTTCGACCAGCGCCTTCATGGACGCGCCATTGGCCGTGCCGCAATCATCTTCGATCACCACCAGATCCTGAGTCACGTCAACCAGACGACGCGTCAGGTAACCCGAGTTCGCGGTCTTGAGTGCGGTATCGGCCAGACCTTTACGTGCGCCGTGCGTCGAAATGAAGTACTGAAGCACGTTCAGACCTTCGCGGAAGTTCGCGGTAATTGGCGTTTCAATGATCGAACCGTCAGGCTTGGCCATCAGACCACGCATACCAGCGAGCTGGCGAATCTGGGCGGCAGAACCACGCGCACCCGAGTCAGCCATCATGTAAATCGCATTGAACGATTCCTGAGTACCTTTGGATCCGTCACGACGAATGACGTCTTCAACCTTCAGCTGCTCCATCATTGCCTTGCCGACTTCATCGCCGGCCTTGCCCCAGATGTCGACCACTTTGTTGTAGCGCTCGCCGGAAGTCACCAGACCGGACGAATACTGCTGTTCGATCTGTTTGACTTCCTGCTCAGCAGCCGCAATCAACGTGGCTTTCTGTGGTGGTACTAGCATGTCATCGACGCAAATCGAAATACCGGCGCGCGTCGCGAGACGGAAACCCGATTGCATCAGTTGGTCTGCAAAGACTGCCGTCGCACGCAGACCGCACTTGCGGAAGGAAATATTGATCAGCTTGGAAATTTCTTTCTTCTTCAGCGCACGATTGATTGCGCTGAACGGCAAACCTTTCGGCAAAATTTCGGAAAGAATCGCGCGACCAATCGTCGTTTCGTAGCGATTGATCGTCTTGACGAATTCACCGGTGACCGGATCTTTCGGGTACTCGCTAATACGTACCGTGATACGCGTGGTCAGTTCGACTTCTTTGTTGTCGTAGGCGCGAATGACTTCGGAAACGCCAGAGAACATCATGCCTTCACCTTTGGCATTGATTTTCTCGCGGGTCGCGTAGTACAGGCCGAGCACAATATCCTGCGATGGCACGATCGACGGCTCGCCGTTCGATGGGAACAAAATGTTGTTCGACGCCAGCATCAGCGTACGCGCTTCCATCTGCGCTTCGATCGACAGAGGTACGTGAACCGCCATCTGATCACCATCAAAGTCAGCATTGAAGGCCGCGCAAACGAGGGGATGCAACTGGATTGCCTTACCTTCGATCAGCACAGGCTCGAAAGCCTGAATACCAAGACGGTGCAGGGTTGGTGCACGGTTGAGCATGACCGGGTGTTCACGAATAACGTCTTCGAGGATGTCCCAGACCACCGGCTCCTGCATCTCGACCAGCTTCTTTGCGGCCTTAATGGTGGTTGCCAGGCCCATCAGCTCAAGCTTATTGAAAATAAACGGCTTAAACAGTTCGAGCGCCATCAGCTTGGGCAGACCGCACTGATGCAATTTCAGCTGTGGACCGACCACGATAACCGAGCGACCCGAGTAATCGACGCGCTTACCCAGCAAGTTTTGACGGAAACGGCCGCCCTTGCCCTTGATCATTTCGGCCAGCGATTTCAGCGGACGCTTGTTCGCACCCGTCATCGCCTTGCCGCGACGACCGTTATCGAGCAGCGAGTCAACCGCTTCCTGCAGCATGCGCTTTTCGTTGCGCGTGATGATTTCAGGCGCGCGCAATTCCATCAACCGCTTCAGACGATTATTACGATTGATCACGCGGCGATACAGATCGTTCAAATCTGAGGTCGCGAAACGACCGCCGTCCAGAGGGACCAGCGGACGCAGTTCAGGCGGCAGCACCGGCAGCACTTCCATGATCATCCAGTCCGGCTTGATGCCGGAACGCTGGAACGCCTCAAGTACTTTCAGACGTTTCGCATATTTCTTGATTTTGGCTTCGGATTTCGATTCGCGCAAATCCGTGCGCAGCTGTTCCGCTTCACGATCGATGTCGATGGTGCGCAGCAACTCGCGAACGCCTTCAGCACCCATGAACGCGGTGAAGTCATCACCAAATTCTTCATACTTGGCCGCGTAATCGTCCTCGGACATGATCTGACATTTCTTCAGCGGTGTCATGCCAGGATCGGTGACAACATAGGCTTCGAAATACAAAACGCGCTCGATATCGCGCAGCGTCATGTCGAGCACCATGCCCAAACGCGACGGGAGCGACTTCAGGAACCAGATGTGCGCAACCGGCGAGGCCAGCTCGATGTGGCCCATGCGCTCACGACGCACTTTGGCTAGCGTGACTTCAACGCCGCATTTTTCGCAGATGACGCCACGGTGCTTGAGCCGCTTGTACTTGCCGCACAGGCACTCATAGTCTTTGATTGGCCCAAAAATTTTGGCGCAGAACAGACCGTCACGCTCCGGCTTGAACGTCCGATAGTTAATGGTCTCAGGCTTTTTGACTTCGCCATAAGACCAGGACCGAATTTTTTCCGGCGACGCGAGACCAATCTTGATCGCGTCGAATTGTTCATTTTGCTGAACTTGCTTGAATAGATCGAGCAGTGCTTTCATGTATCACTCCAGTGAGGCGTGAAAAATTAATCGTTACGGCGTTCCCTCCCGCTCGGGAGGGAACGTTGAGGCTTAGTCGCGCTCCAGATCGATATCGATACCCAGCGAGCGGATTTCCTTCACCAACACATTGAAGGATTCCGGCATGCCGGCATCGATCACATGATCGCCCTTCACCAGGTTCTCGTACACCTTGGTGCGGCCATTCACGTCGTCGGATTTCACGGTCAGCATTTCCTGCAAGACGTAAGAAGCACCATAGGCCTCGAGCGCCCAGACTTCCATCTCGCCGAAACGCTGGCCGCCGAACTGCGCCTTGCCGCCGAGCGGCTGCTGGGTAACCAGCGAGTACGGACCGGTGGATCGCGCATGCATCTTGTCGTCGACCAGGTGGTGCAGCTTGAGTACGTGCATGTAACCTACCGTCACCGTACGCTCAAAGGCTTCACCCGTACGACCGTCATACATGGTCACCTGATTCTTCGATGGGGTCATGCCAAGACGATTGGCGACGTCAGCCGGATAAGCAAGATCAAGCATCCTGTGAATTTCGGTTTCGTGAGCACCATCGAACACAGGTGTAGCGAACGGCACACCGTCTTTCAGGTTGTCAGCCAGCTTAATGATGTCAGCATCCGCAAAGGCATCCAGATCTTCGGTACGGCCAGACTCGTTGTAGATCTGCTTCAGGAATCCACGGATCTCATTTGCCTTCGCATGGGTTGCGAGCATTTCACCAATGCGGCGACCCAGACCTTTAGCGGCCCAGCCAAGATGGACTTCCAGCACCTGACCCACGTTCATACGTGAAGGAACGCCGAGCGGATTCAAAACGATATCGGCTGGCGTGCCATCGGCCATGTAAGGCATGTCTTCGACCGGCACAATGCGCGAAACCACACCCTTGTTACCGTGGCGTCCCGCCATCTTGTCACCCGGCTGCAGGCGACGCTTCACGGCCAGATACACCTTGACCATTTTCTGCACACCTGGCGGCAACTCGTCACCCTGGGTGAGTTTCTTGCGCTTTTCTTCGAAGGCCAGATCAAACTGATGACGCTTTTCAGCGATCGATTCCTTGATCGCCTCGAGGGCACCGGCTGCGTCTTCGTCCGCCGGACGGATGTCGAACCAGTGATATTTCTCGAGATCGTCCAAATAAGCCTTGTCGATCTTCGTACCTTTTGCCAGCTTCTTGGGCCCGCCATTGGCGACCTTACCAATCAGCATTTTTTCCAGGCGCTGGAAGGCATCGCCTTCCACAATACGCAACTGGTCATTCAGATCGAGGCGATAACGCTTGAGCTCATCATCGATGATCTGTTGGGCGCGCTTGTCGCGCTGTATGCCTTCGCGGGTGAAGACCTGCACATCGATCACTGTACCTACCATGCCCGAAGGCACGCGCAGCGAAGTGTCTTTGACATCGGAGGCCTTCTCACCAAAAATTGCGCGCAGCAGTTTTTCTTCTGGCGTCAGTTGCGTTTCGCCTTTTGGTGTTACTTTACCGACCAGCACGTCACCCGCCTCGACTTCTGCGCCGATGTAGGTGATGCCCGACTCATCAAGACGAGCGAGCTGGTTTTCGGCCAGATTCGAAATATCGCGAGTAATTTCTTCCGGTCCGAGCTTGGTATCGCGAGCCACCACAGACAACTCTTCGATGTGAATCGATGTGTAGCGGTCGTCAGCTACCACCTTCTCGGAGATCAGAATCGAGTCCTCAAAGTTGTAGCCATTCCATGGCATGAAAGCGACCAGCATGTTCTGACCAAGCGCGAGCTCGCCCAGATCGGTTGATGCGCCGTCGGCGACCACGTCACCCCGCGCCACGCGATCACCCACCTCAACGATAGGGCGCTGGTTGATGTTGGTATTTTGGTTTGATCGGGTGTACTTGATGAGGTTGTAGATGTCGACGCCGACTTCACCCGCCTGCGCTTCGTCATCATTGACGCGAATCACGATACGGCCCGCGTCGATGTAATCAACCACACCACCACGCAGCGCTTGGACTGTGGTGCCTGAGTCAATCGCAACCGTACGCTCAACGCCAGTGCCCACCAGGGCTTTTTCGGGGCGCAAACAAGGCACAGCCTGACGCTGCATGTTCGCGCCCATCAGTGCACGGTTCGCATCGTCATGCTCAAGGAAAGGAATCAAGGAAGCAGCCACCGAGACAATTTGTCCCGGCGCCACGTCCATGTACTGCACGCGCTCGGGTGAGACGAGAATGGTTTCACCTGCCTCACGAGCCGACACAAGTTCATCAGACAACTTGCCGTTTTTATCAATCGTCGCATTTGCCTGAGCGATGATGTAACGACCTTCTTCAATTGCGGACAAGTAGTCGATCTGGTCGGTTACTTTTCCATCGATTACCTTGCGGTACGGCGTCTCGAGGAAGCCATATTCATTCAGTCGCGCATACATGGCAAGCGAATTGATCAGACCAATGTTCGGGCCTTCCGGCGTTTCGATCGGGCACACACGGCCGTAATGAGTCGGGTGCACGTCACGCACTTCAAAGCCAGCGCGTTCGCGGGTCAGGCCACCCGGTCCCAGCGCAGAGACACGACGCTTGTGCGTAATCTCGGACAGTGGGTTGGTCTGGTCCATGAACTGCGAGAGCTGGGAGGAACCAAAGAATTCACGAATCGCGGCAGAAATCGGCTTGGAATTAATCAGATCGTGCGGCATCAGGTTATCCGCTTCAGCCTGACCAAGACGTTCCTTGACTGCTCGCTCGACACGAACAAGGCCCGCGCGGAACTGGTTCTCAGCGAGCTCACCCACACAACGCACACGGCGGTTACCAAGGTGATCAATGTCATCCACCTCACCACGACCGTTGCGCAGCTCAACCAGGATCTTGATTACGGCGAGAACGTCGTCATTGGACAGCGTCATCTGACCAGTCAGCTCGTCACGACCAACACGGCGGTTGAATTTCATGCGGCCAACGGACGACAAATCGTAACGATCCTCGCTATAGAACAGGCCATTGAACAACGCCTCTACCGAATCTTCGGTTGGCGGCTCGCCAGGACGCATCATGCGGTAAATCGCGATACGAGCAGACATCTGATCGGCCGTATCATCAGCGCGCAGCGTTTGCGAGATGTACGCGCCCTGATCAAGGTCGTTGGTGTACAGCGTCTGAATGTTGGTGACCTTGGCGTCGCGCAGGTGGCCGAGCAGTTCTTCGGTCAGCTCGTCATTGGCATTGGCAATGATTTCGCCGGTGTCGGCATCAACGATGTTTGTCGCCAGCACGCGGCCGAGCAGATAATCTTCCGGCACCGATATGTGTTTGATGCCAGCAGCTTCGACGTCGCGCACATGCTTGGCGTTGATACGCTTATCCTTGGCAACGATCACATTGCCGGATTTGTCGGTGATATCGAACCGGGCAACCTCACCACGCAGGCGCTCCGCAACGAATTCCAGTTCTGCGCCTTCGGAGCGCAGACCGAAATTATCGAAAACGAAGAAGTTTGCGAGAATCTGCTCGGCCGACATCCCGATGGCCTTGAGCAGAATCGTCACCGGCATCTTGCGGCGACGGTCAACACGAAAATAGAGAATGTCTTTTGGGTCGAATTCGAAATCCAGCCACGAGCCGCGGTAAGGAATGATACGCGCCGAAAACAGCAATTTGCCTGATGAGTGCGTCTTGCCGCGATCATGCTCGAAGAACACGCCCGGAGAGCGGTGCAGCTGCGAAACGATCACTCGCTCGGTGCCGTTGATAACGAAGGAGCCGTTGACTGTCATGAGGGGCAATTCGCCCATGTAGACTTCCTGCTCCTTCATTTCTTTAACGACAGGCTTGGTTGGCGATTCTTTATCGAGGATCACCAGACGCACCTTGGCACGCAGAGGCGATGCGTAGGTCAGTCCACGCTGCTGACATTCCTTGACATCGAACGGTGGATCGCCGAGCACATAGGACAAAAACTCAAGACGCGCAAATCCATTGTGAGACACAATTGGAAAGATGGAATTGAACGCGGATTGCAGGCCCTCGCTCTTTCGTACCGACGGTCCGGTGTCTGCTTGCAAGAATGCCGTGTAGGATTCGAGCTGTGTAGCCAGCAGGTAGGGAACATCGTGAACGTTAGCGCGCTTCGCAAAAGATTTGCGGATTCGCTTCTTCTCAGTAAATGAGTAGTGCATGAACACTCCGTGAGTGACAGGAAGGATAGAGAATTCAGGATTCGAGGAAGATCACTGCCTTCATCGAAGAACCCTCAAGTCTTTGCCCTTCTGTTGTGATAAGGCCAGTATGCAAACCAGTTATTGCGACCGGTCTTACACAGAAAATTCCCAAAGCGACAAAAGAGCCAAAAGCAGGACCCCACCAGACGGCTGGGCCCTGCACTTTGACTCGAACGCAACAAGCGCCCCGAACCGGCTTACTTGAGTTCGGCTTTCGCGCCTGCTTCTTCCAGCTTCTGCTTGGCTGCTTCGGCGTCTGCCTTGGCAACACCTTCCTTGACAGGCTTCGGTGCACCATCGACCAGATCTTTTGCTTCTTTCAGACCCAGACCGGTGATTTCACGGACGGCTTTAATCACGCCGACCTTGTTTGCGCCGACATCGGTCAGCATCACAGTGAACTCGGACTGCTCTTCAGCCGCTGCAGCACCGCCACCACCCGCCGCGGGACCGGCAACAGCCATCGCAGCTGCGGAAACACCAAACTTCTCTTCGAACGCCTTGACCAGATCGTTCAGATCCATCACGGACATTTGACCAACCGCTTCAAGAATGTCGTCTTTAGTAATTGCCATTTAAAACTCCTGATTGTTCAGTGAATACTTGAGATCGGATTTGACGGAAACCATACTATTTCGCAAAATTACTGCGAATCAGGCTGCTTCGGCTTCCTTCTTCGCCGCAACGGCTGCCAACACACGGGCCATACCTGAAACCGGCGCCTGCATCACACCCAGCAACTGGGCGATGAGGACTTCACGGCTAGGAATGTTTGCCAAGGCGGTGACGCCTGCCTTGTCGAGTGCGCTGCCCGCATAATTGCCTGCCTTGATGACCAGCTTGTCATTGCCTTTGGCAAAGTCGTTGAGGACTTTGGCTGCAGCAACAGCATCTTCCGAGAACGCATAAATCAGCGGACCGGTCATTTCAGATGCAAGGGCAGAAAACGCGGTGCCTTCGACGGCGCGACGAGCAAGCGTGTTTTTCAACACTCGCAGGTAGACTTGCTTTTTACGCGCGTCTTCCCGCAGCTTCGTCAAGTGACCAACCTCAATGCCACGATACTCGGCCAGCACGATGGTCTGCGCCGTTGCTACTTTGGCGGAGACTTCGGCAACAACGGCCTTTTTGTCATTTAGATTGAGACTCACGTTCAACCTCCAAAAGTGATGATCGGCGATTGCACAGTCGGGTGACTGCCTGCCTCACATCGTTTCGAACACGGCGTCCGAAGTCAGGAGTTCTTGCGCACACGCGGTGACTTGCGGGTGGCGGAGAGACTGCAAAACTTGTTCGGGCTCGCCATCTGCGTTGGGTGCTTTCCGGACGAATCCCTCAGCGTTTTAACCCCGGTAACCTGCTGCCGTCACTCGAAGCCCAACGGTCTTTGATTGCCTGAACCACCAACATTGCTGTCAAAGGTCCAGCCCAAAGAACTGCCCTGCGCCCACGGGCACAGGGACTTTATTTTTCAGATCAGGCCGACAGACTTGCCTGATCAACACGCACACCAGCACCCATCGTGGAAGACAGCGATACCTTACGCAGGTAAACACCCTTGCTCGATGCAGGCTTGGCTTTATTCAAGGCATCCAGCAGTGCCAGCAGATTGTTCTTCAGATCGCCATCAGCAAATGATTTGCGACCAATCGTTGCGTGAACAATTCCGGCCTTATCAGTGCGGTATTGCACCTGACCTGCTTTTGCGTTTTTAACCGCGGTTGCGACATCCGGCGTGACCGTACCCACTTTGGGGTTCGGCATCAGACCGCGCGGACCGAGCACCTGACCGAGCGTACCCACGATACGCATGGTGTCCGGCGAAGCGATCACGACGTCGAAAGGCATATTACCGGCCTTGATCGATTCAGCGAGATCTTCCATGCCAACGATGTCAGCGCCGGCAGCTTTTGCCTCTTCTGCCTTGGCGCCGGTCGCGAAAACCGCGACACGCATGGTTTTACCGGTACCAGCAGGCAGCACAACGGAGCCGCGAACTACCTGATCAGATTTTTTGGCATCCACACCGAGCTGAACTGCAACGTCGATCGATTCATTGAATTTTGCGGTTGCCAGTTCCTTTACGAGCGCGATGGCGTTATCGAAAGGATAGGGCTTGGTGCGATCAACTTTGGCCTTGATCGCCTTGGCGCGTTTAGTCAGCTTAGTCATTACAGACCCTCCACCGTGATGCCCATCGAACGAGCCGAGCCGGCAATCGTACGCACAGCCGCATCGAGATCCGCAGCGGTCAAGTCAGGCTGCTTTTGGGTGGCGATTTCTTCTGCCTGCTTGCGGGTAATCTTGCCCACCTTGTCGGTATGCGGCTTGGCCGATCCCTTTTGAATGCCGGCAGCCTTCTTGATCAAAATGCTGGCGGGCGGGGTCTTCATCACAAAAGTGAATGACTTATCCGCAAACGCCGTGATCACGACCGGAATAGGCAAACCTGGCTCAAGACCCTGCGTCTGAGCATTGAAGGCTTTGCAGAATTCCATGATGTTCAGACCGCGCTGACCCAGAGCCGGGCCAATCGGAGGTGAGGGATTTGCTTTACCAGCCGGCACCTGCAGCTTGATAAAGCCGATGATTTTCTTTGCCATGAGGGCTCCTTTTGATGAGTGATAACGCCCTTTCGCTGGCCTCTCGGCGAACTACTGGGGCTCCTCGGTTTACTGCAACAAATTACTCTGATACTTCTGGCTACACCACCTGCACAGCAGACACTGCTGCCAGATCAGGCCTTTTCAACCTGACCGAATTCCAGCTCTACCGGTGTGGCACGGCCAAAGATAGTGACCGAAACGCGCACACGCGATTTGTCGTAATTCACTTCTTCCACATTGCCATTGAAATCGGTGAACGGACCATCCTTGATTCGCACCAACTCGCCGACTTCATAAAGAACTTTCGGACGCGGCTTCTCCACACCTTCCTGCATCTGATGCATGATTTTGTCGACTTCATGCGGCGGAATCGGGGTGGGCTTGTTCGACTTGCCACCAATGAAACCGGTGACCTTATTGGTGTTTTTTACCAAGTGCCAGGTGTCGTCCGTCATTTCCATCTCGACGAGTACATAACCCGGAAAGAAACGCCGCTCGGTCACTGACTTTTGACCATTTTTCATCTCGACCACTTCCTCGGTCGGGACCAGAATCTGGCCGAATTTATCTTCCATGCCAGCGCGACTGATGCGCTCGGTCAGCGCACGCTGCACACTTTTTTCCATGCCAGAATACGCATGTACGACGTACCACAGCTTTTTGCTGCCGCCGGAGGCTGAGCCTGCTTGCGCGTTGTCCGTCATCATCATCTCCAGCCCAGAATCAGTCCGTACAGGACCACCTCAAGCAATTTGTCGGTACCCCACAGGAAAAGCGCCATCACGAGCACAAAACCAAATACAACGCCGGTGATTTGCATGGCCTCTCTACGCGTTGGCCACACCACCTTTTTCGTTTCTTTCACCGACTCGCCGGCAAAGCCAACGAAGGTACGACCGTGATAAGACGTCCAGGCAAACGCAACCGCCAGCACCAAACCGCCGATCAGTGCCGCAGCGCGGAGCAGCGTTGACTGACCCGCCAGTGCGTAAAACCCGATGACGCCAGCTGCAACAGCAGTACCTGCGAGAACGAGCTTGGCCTTATCAGCCGAGGTTGTCACAGTCTGCACAGGTTGATTCGACATTTACGTTTACTTTCGGTGTCTTGCACCAGATTCGGTGGCAGGGGCGGAGGGCCTCGAACCCCCAACCTACGGTTTTGGAGACCGTCACTCTGCCAATTGAGCTACGCCCCTGCAGTAAAACTTGGCATCCAATAAAAAGCCATGCTGGCGATATGCTCGCCGGCATGGCCGTTACAGCTTTTAGTCCATAATTTTGGCAACAACACCCGCGCCAACGGTACGGCCGCCTTCGCG
>CAZXDB010000053.1:0-15976 GCA_964639465.1 uncultured Bifidobacterium sp.
AGCGAAGAAAGCGACCAAGAAAGCCGTAGCCAAGAAAAAGCCAGCGGCCAAGAAGGCGGTAGCGAAGAAAAAGCCTGCTGCCAAAAAAGCCGCCGCAAAAAAAAAGCCGGCCGCTAAGAAGGTAGCCAAGCCCGCAGCCAAAAAAGCAGCGGTAAAGAAGGCGCCGGCAAAGAAGGCAGCGGTAAAGAAGGCACCGGCAAAGAAGGTAGCGCCCAAAAAAGCGGCTGCAAAAAAGCCAGCGCCTAAAAAGCCGGCAGTTGCCCGCAAGCCAGCAGTCGTCGCAACACCGGCAGTCACACCCGCGGCAGCACCCGCGCCGGCGATCAAGACGGTGCTGAGCCCTGCAGCAGCCTGGCCTTTTCCGACAGGCATTCGCCCTTAAGCGAGTGTCGCTTGGAAGCCTGACTGCTTTAGGGCAAAATCCCGCTGCAGATGTGATGTCTGCAGCGGTTTTTTTTCGGGGTGTTAGGTCTTTGGAGAAGTTTTGGTCTACGACATTTTCAATCTGATCGTCGATACGATCGCTACCTTGCTGGCGGCCTTGCTGCTATTGCGTTTCTGGATGCAGGCAGTTCGTGTCCGTCCGCCGCTGTCGCTGAGTCAGTTCATGTTTCGTTTGACAGACTGGCTGGTTTTGCCTTTGCGACGGGTCTTGCCCGGTATGGGCGGTTATGACTGGGCCAGCCTGGCGGGTGCCTGTCTAGTTGCCCTGATGTCGATTGCGCTGGAACTGGCCGTGCGTTCCGTGTTTGCTGTCGAGCCGTGGCTGTTACTGTCCCTGCTCTCGATTGTTCACTGGATTCTGTACGGGCTGATTATCCTGTTGTTCATCGAAGTGATTTTCAGTTGGGTCAATCCGTATGCGCCGCTTGCGCCGATGGTGCGTGCCATGAATGAGCCGCTGATGCGACCGCTGCGACGCGTCATTCCACCGATCGGTGGTGTTGATCTCTCGCCGCTGGCGGCCTTCCTTATTCTGCGCATCGCTATTTTTCTGGCGGATAACCTGATCTACAGTTTGTAACGCGTCGTGGTTTCCTGGAAGCTTTCACAAAATGAGCGGTGCGAAGCAACGCGGTCACGGGCAAGACACTTCCCACACCGCCAACGGCACTTTTCCGGCTTCTCAGAAACGGTAGCCGAATGCCTGTTCAAAACGATCTTCAATCGTGTCACGTGTCGGCGCATGGTTTTGTCCGCCCTGGCTGGCGATTTTGATGGCGCCCATTAATGAAGCCAGTCGGCCTATCGTCATCCAGTCCATGCTGCGCGTCAGTCCGAACAGCATGCCGGCGCGAAATGCATCGCCACAGCCGGTAGGGTCGACAACGTCATCCACGTTAACGACCGGAATATCGAAGCGACCCTCTGCCGTGAAAATTTCTGCGCCCTGTTCACCCCGTGTGACGACCAGAGCAGCGACCCGTTCCGAAATTTGAGGCAGTGAAAGTCCGGTGCGCTCGGTCAGTAATTCAGCTTCATAGTCATTGACCGCGACGTAGGTCGCCAGCTCAATGAAATCCACCAGCTCAGGACCGCTGAACATGGGCAGACCCTGGCCCGGATCGAAAATGAACGGTATTTTCGCCGCCGCGCAATCGCGGGCGTGTTCGATCATGCCGTCGCGACCATCGGGCGCCACAATGGCCAGTTTTACATCACCAGCCTCACTGATTTTGTTGTGATGGGAGTTGCCCATCGCGCCAGGGTGGAATGCGGTGATCTGATTATTATCCGCATCGGTGGTGATGAAAGCTTGCGCGGTATAGGCATCATCAAAGCTGCGGATGCAGCGTGTGCTGATGCCTTGTTTCTTCAGGCGTTCGAGATAAGGCGCACCGTCCTGGCCGATCGTGGCCATGATCAGCGGATCGCCACCCAGCAGCTTGAGGTTGTAAGCGATATTGCCTGCGCAGCCGCCGTACTCCCGCCGTATACCCGGGACCAGAAAGGCGACATTGATCTTGTGCAGCTGGTCAGCGAGCAGGGCCTCGGAAAAACGTCCGTGAAAGGACATGATGGTGTCAAACGCAAGTGAGCCGCAAATCAGTGAAGTCATAAGATTCCGTTTGTTGTTATATGAGCCAAAGGCTCGAGCAATGGCGATTAAAAATCAGGGATGGAAAATTCGGATGTTGAAACCGTAGGCCGGATCGCCGCTCAGCTCAAAGCGTAGACGAATCTCTCGCTCGGATGCGGCAGGAATCCCGGTGCGGATCTCGCTGGCTTTCAGGAAATCGGCAGGCCTGAAGATTTTTCGGATTTCAGCCTGTCCGATCGCGTCATTGAGCTGAAGATCCAGTGCTGGCCAGGTCTGACTGGTGGTGCTGACATTGCGAAGCAAAATCACCAACTCGAAATGATTGGCCTGATCCGGCATCGCTTGCAGCTGGCGTGACTCGATTGATAATGCTTCGATCTGCGCGGGTAGCGTGATCGTGCAGCCAATCCGGCGGCACACAGCACGAAGGTAGTGCGCGACCTCGGGCGAATGCGCAGCGATTTCGTTGCGGAGTAGGTAGCTCAGTTGCGCTATCAGACCCAGCACCAGCAAGGGCATCACCAGCATCAGCAAGAACTTCCAGAGACGTCCCGTGCGCTGACGCTGGCGTCCCTCTTGCACAAAACCGGGTGCACTGTCCTCGTGCTCGTCATCATCAGCAGCAGCAGGCTGTAGTAAACCTCCCGATGCTGGTTCACTCCAGGGTTTGTTCTGCAATTCCGCGATAGCCTTCGAGAGCGCATCCAGCTCTTCCTGCATCGTCGAATCACTGGGTCCCGCGGCATCGCTTTGCGAACCCAAATCAAACAGGGTCATGCGTCCTGCGGCCTCATCATCGTTGCGGAACAGCAGATCGGCCTCCGGCGTCACATCCCCGGGTGAGCCGAGTGCGAAATCATGTTCTGACGGGCTTTCGGACAGATGGTCCGTGCCGTTGAAAACCTCCCGGCATGTGCCGCAGCGAACCATGCCTTCACGCAGGGCCAGCTGCTGCGGCGTCACACGGAATTGCGTGTGACAGTAGGGACAGCGGGTGGCGAGAGTGGTCGGCATGCGCTGTGAGTCAGACAGAGCGTTGTCCAGCGAGCGCAACCCAGCCATCGAGCTCAGCCCAGACGGAGAGGGAAATTAGCGGCGCATAGCTCGCAATCACTTCATCCGCCTGCCGCGCCAGTACACCTGAGAGTACCAGTGAGCCACCACGACTCACCCGGCCGCAAAGCATGGGCGCCATGAGTTTCAGCGGACTGGAGAGGATGTTGGCCATAACGAGGTCGTAACGGGTCGTGGATCGCGCTGCCTTGAAATCTTCCGGCATAAAAAAATGAATGTCGCAGCGATTGCGTTCTGCATTGCCATGCGCTGAACTGATTGCCTGTTCGTCAATGTCGACGCCATCGACGGATCCGAGGCCCAGTTTTTTGCCTAGCATCGCCAGTATGCCTGAGCCGCAGCCGTAATCGAGCATCGTCTTGCCTATTGGCGCATGCGATTCCAGCCATTCCATGCAAAGCCGCGTCGTAGGGTGGCTGCCCGTGCCGAAAGCCAGCCCCGGATCGAGTTCCAGCACCACGGCATCGGGTTCGGGCGCTTCATGCCAGCTGGGCACAACCCAGATACGGCGTCCGATGTGGATCGGTTCAAACTGCGACTGGGTGACTCTGACCCAGTCTTGTTCTGCCACGGGTCGCAGCGAGAACGGCAGAGGCTCGGTAATCTCGCACATTTGGCAGGCATCGCGGACGATAGCGTCGCAATCTGCGCCGGCCTCGGCCAACGCCACCACGCGGCTGTGTTCCCAGGCATGCTCGGTCGGTTCCATGCCGGGCTCGCCAAACAACGGCCGCTCGGCATCGGTGCCTTCGTCGGCATCTTCCACGGAAACCGAGAGTGCACCGGCTTCGATCAGCGCATCCGACACCTGCTCAGTCAGATCGCGCGGTACTTCCAGAACAATCTCGGTCCAGCTCATGATGACCGCTTATTTTTTGTTGGCGAGTTTTTGTTCGAGATAGTGAATGTTCGTGCCACCCTCGGCAAATCGCGCATCGACCATCAGCTCACGGTGGAGCGGAATATTCGTCAGTATGCCCTCGACCACCATTTCAGACAGCGCAATCTGCATCCGTTTGATCGCCTGTTCACGGGTCGCGCCATACGAAATGACCTTACCCACCATCGAGTCATAATTCGGCGGCACGTAGTAACCGGCGTACGCATGTGAATCCACGCGGATCCCCGGGCCACCGGGTGCGTGCCAGGACAGAATGCGGCCGGGTGAGGGAGTGAACTTGTACGGATCTTCAGCATTAATACGACATTCAATCGCATGGCCCTTGAGCACGATGTCACGCTGCTTGAAGCGCAGTTTTTCACCGGCGGCGATACGAATCTGTTCCTGCACTAAGTCGATACCGGTCACCATTTCCGTGACTGGGTGCTCGACCTGAATGCGGGTGTTCATTTCGATGAAATAGAATTCGCCCGCTTCGTAGAGAAATTCGAAGGTGCCTGCACCACGATAGCCGATCTTGCGGCAGGCCTCTGCACAGCGATCGCCGATTTTTTCGATTAGCTTGCGCGGGATGCCCGGCGCGGGCGCTTCTTCGATCACCTTCTGATGGCGGCGTTGCATCGAGCAGTCGCGCTCGCCGAGCCAGACGGCGTTCTTGAACTCATCGGCCAGTATCTGAATTTCCACGTGACGCGGATTTTCAAGATACTTCTCCATATAGACTTCCGGGTTGCTGAATGCGGCGCCCGCTTCGGTTTTCGTCATCGTCACCGCATTGAGCAGCGCCGCTTCGGTATGAACCACACGCATGCCGCGACCGCCGCCGCCGCCAGCGGCCTTGATGATGACGGGGTAGCCTATACGCCGCGCCGTCTGAATAATGGTTTTCGGGTCATCCGGCAAAGCGCCCTCGGAACCCGGCACGCAGGGCACACCAGCCTTGATCATGGCCTGCTTGGCAGAGACTTTGTCGCCCATCAGGCGGATCGAATCCGAGCGCGGGCCGATGAAAACAAATCCCGACTGTTCGACACGCTCGGCGAAGTCGGCGTTCTCGGACAAGAACCCATATCCGGGATGAATGGCCTCGGCATCCGTGACTTCGGCTGCGCTGATGATGGCCGGCATCGACAGATAGCTTTGCGCTGAGGGGGCCGGGCCAATACAGACCGATTCGTCTGCCAGCTTGACGTATTTGGCTTCGCGATCGGCTTCGGAATGGACGACCACGGTTTTGATGCCCATTTCGCGGCACGCACGCTGTATGCGCAAAGCGATTTCGCCGCGGTTGGCGATGAGAATTTTTTCGAACATAGGTAGGGAAGTGCCCTTAGCGCGCCAGCATCAGAACCGGAATGAGGTCCTGACGGTCCGGCACTTTGCGTAATTAACCAATAATGAACAAAGGCTGGCCGAATTCGACCGCCTGGCCATTCTCAACCAGTATTTGACGGATGGTGCCACTGGCATCCGCATCGATCTCGTTAAGCAGTTTCATGGCCTCGATGATGCACAGTGTGTCCCCTTCTTTGACGACTGAGCCTATCTCGACGAAGGGCGGCGAACCCGGCGCGGAAGAGCGGTAGAACGTGCCCACCATCGGTGACTTGACGACATGCCCGACGGGCTCGGCAGGCGCTGATTCGGCAGGTGCCGGTACGGCAGAAATCGCGGCCGGCGCTGCCGGAGCGGCCGCGGCCATCGGCTGCCCCTGGGGTTGCATCATGACGATCTGCCCCTGGGCAGCTGGCGCCCCGGATTTCACGATCCTGACTTTGCTTTCCCCTTCGGTAACTTCCAGTTCCGAAATGTCGGACTCGGCCACCAAGTCGATCAGTGTCTTGAGTTTTCTTAAATCCATTGAAGTTCTACCCGCTAAGTTGATGGAAGTTGTCGTCGATCCGGATGACTTATTGGACCGCGAAACAATGAAGTTTGGCGATTATCGCTGTAAATTAAAGTTTTTTAACCGCAAATTCGATGGCAATTCCGTAGCCCTCAACGCCAAAACCACAAATCACGCCAGCCGCCAGATCCGATAGGTAGGAATGCTGGCGAAAGCTTTCCCGGCGGTAAATATTCGAAATATGGATTTCGATAAACGGTATGGCCACACCCGCCAACGCATCCCGCAACGCCACACTGGTATGGGTCAGCGCGCCCGGGTTGATGAGGATAGCCTCGATGCCTTCCTGTTTTGCCGCATGAATGCGGTCAATTAGCGCACCTTCATGATTGCTCTGAAAGCAACTCAGTGTCGCCCCCGCGGCTTTGGCCTGAGCACTGGCTTGCTGCTCGATTTCAGCCAGTGTCGTTGATCCATAGACCTGTGGCTCGCGGGTGCCGAGCAGATTCAGGTTCGGACCATTTAGCATAAGCAAGCTTATTGCCATGAAGATAGGCCTTGATTTGACGAAGAAGGCAACATTTTGCTGCCAAATGCCGCAGAATGGCAAGCGGAAACGCTTATGGAATCTATAGTGCGGCGAGGTCGGCGCGAACTTTTTTCATGTCAAGACGTCCGATGTAGGTTTGCCGGACGCGTCCATCGGCCCCAATCAGCACGGTAAAAGGCAGGCCGCCGCCCTGATTGCCGAATTGCCGGGACAACTCGGTACCTTCCATTCCCGCCACCAGCAGCGGATAGCTTATTTCAAGTTTTTCTGCAAATTGGCGGATGTTAGAGGGTGAATCAATACCGATGCCGATAATTTGAAGATTGCGGCTGGCCATGTCAGCTTGCAATTCCACTAACTCCGGCATCTCTGCCACGCAGGGCGGGCACCAGGTTGCCCAGAAATTGACCAGCAGCGTTTTACCTCGCCACTCGCTGAAACTGTGTTGCTGGTTTTGTGTATCCGGCAAGCTGCTCTGGAACAGCGCGGACACGGCGCCACCCTCCACCGGGGCAGGATTAAAGCGTTTGGCGCCAAAATAAATGCCAATACCGGTAAAAAGAATGGAGATAACAACAAATGCTAATAGTTTAGATTTATTCATCAGTCCCGGCCTCTGCCAGTAATGTTTTGAGTGCCGCCAAGTCGGCCCGCTCGATGCGCTTGCCGCTAACGCTTCGGGCGCCGCCGCGCAAATCGTCCTGGTCATACACGGCTAGGTGGATGACCTCGTTTTTCCAGAAAAAAGACAGTGTTTCCACGCTCCGATCCGGTCGACGGAAATGAGGAATCTCTGACACTTCGTAATCGATGCCTGCATTCAGCAAAAAAAGCGCCACGTCTTTGCTGCTTTCAGCAAACAGCTGCAAATGAATGTCTGAGTGCTCGCCGGCGGTGCCATTGAGTACCGCGCCGGTCAGATAGGGAGAAAATGGCTCGAATCTTTCCATGATCTCCAGCGCAATCCGGCGCAAGTGTAGCAAGCGCTGGCTTTGTTCGTCGCCCTGAAACAAGGCCTGATATTCGCGGACCTCGGCTTCGATCTGCGCATTGTCCGGCAGGACATCACCGCGCACCCGCTGGTTGCCGAGGATGAGCCGGGCTGCCTTTCGCTTGGCCGTGCCGTAATCTGCGCCATCCTCGGCGATCATGCGCGCGGCGGCTGCGGCGATTTCGGCGCGTAACAGCTCGGCATCACTCGGGTAATTGATGTTCATGGAAAGTAAGGTGGGGGCAAAAGAAAAAGGGGCGCCAGAAGATAGCGCAGCCAGTGCATTAGGTGCCCAAGCGCATGCTGATCATCATTTCCATCATGCGCGTGTCAGGTAGAATTCTGAGGATTCTAAGACACGATTCTATATGCATATCCACATTCTTGGCATTTGCGGTACTTTCATGGGTGGGCTGGCCGTGCTGGCGAAAGAAGCTGGGCACAAAGTCACCGGATGCGATGCCAATGTTTATCCGCCGATGAGCACGCAGCTGCGTGCGCAGGGCATCGAACTCATTGAGGGTTATGGTCCGCATCAGCTGAGTCTGCAGCCCGATCTCTATGTCATTGGCAACGTCGTCTCCCGCGGCAACCCGCTGATGGAGGCGATCATGAACCGTGGCTTGCCCTACGTGTCCGGACCTCAGTGGATAGGCGAACACATTCTTCATGATAAATGGGTGCTGGCCGTCGCCGGCACGCATGGCAAAACCACGACGGCCTCGATGCTGGCCTGGATTCTTGAGCAGGCCGGCTATCAGCCCGGATTCCTGATTGGCGGTGTGCCCTTGAACTTCGGCGTCTCAGCTCGGCTGGGTAACGAGTCGGGCACGCCGTTTTTCATAATCGAAGCGGATGAGTACGATACCGCTTTCTTCGACAAGCGCAGCAAATTCGTTCACTACCGGCCACGTACGGCGATCTTCAATAACCTTGAATACGATCACGCCGATATTTTTCCCGATCTCGCGGCTATCGAAAACCAGTTTCATCATCTGGTACGCACTGTCCCGGCAATCGGTCGTCTGGTGGTCAATGGTCGCGAGGCCTCGCTGCGTCGCGTGATTGAGCGTGGCTGCTGGAGTGAAACCGAATGGTTCGACGGCGGTCCTGACGACCGCGACGCATGGGGCATGATTGAACGTCCAGATGGTCGTTTCGATGTGCTCTTTCAGGGCAAGTTGCAGGGCACGGTGAGCTGGTCCCTGACCGGCGCGCACAATCGCTGGAATGCGGTCGCTGCCATTGCCGCAGCACGTCACACCGGTGTGCCGCCGTCACAGGCGATTGCATCATTGGCCAGTTTCGACAACGTGAAGCGTCGGATGGAGACCCGCGGTGTGGTCCATGGGATCACGGTCATCGATGACTTTGCGCATCACCCGACAGCGATTGCGACAACGGTTGCCGGCTTGCGTGACAAGGTAGGCGAGGCGCGTATTCTTGCGGTCCTTGAGCCACGCTCCAACACCATGAAGCTTGGCACCATGAAAGGCGCCCTGCCGGACAGCCTGAAGGCCGCGGACCTGGTGTTCGGCTACGGGGCCCGTGGCGAAGGCAAGGAAGGGCTGGGCTGGGATCTGTCTGCGGCACTGGCGCCGTTGGGCGACAAGGCGCACGCCTTCGATGATTTGTCGGCGCTGGTGTCGGCAGTGGGTGCAGCGGCCAGGCCGGGCGATTTTGTGCTGGTCATGAGCAATGGCGGATTTGGTGGCGTGCATCAGAAACTGCTTGATGCATTCGCGGCACTCGAGCCAGCGGCTCACTGAGCACCTGCGCTTGCCTTTGTTTCGCATGGTTTTTTCATGATCCTTTATCTGCACGGTTTTCGTTCGTCTCCGCAGTCGGCCAAAGCCCGCATGGTGCGCGATGTCATGAACGCGCGAGGCCACGGCTCCCGCCTAGTGTGTCCGCAGCTGCCACCGTCGCCGAGGGAAGCGATGCGGCTCGTGCAAACGCTGGTGGCGGACGTGTTGTACGCTTCGCCCGCGTCGCTGGCTGTGATCGGTTCATCGCTGGGCGGTTTCTATGCGACGGCGTTAGCCGAAGCGACCGGCTGTCGAGCCGTGCTGCTTAATCCGGCCGTGTATCCGGGCCGTGGTCTTGCGGCGCATGTGGGACCGCAAACGGCCTGGCATTCGGAAGATCAGTTCGAATTTTTGCCCGAGTACATCCATGAACTGACCGCACTGGAAGTGGCACACATCACTCGGCCTGAACGTTATTTTTTGGTCGCTGCGACCGGTGATGAAGTGCTGGATTGGCGTGACATGGTCGCGCATTATCCCGGCGCTCGTCAGCGTGTGATTGAGGGCAGCGATCATGGCCTGTCCGACTTTGCGCAGTATATCGATGAGGTCCTCGCGTTTTGCGACGAGTGAACGCATGATCGATCGAAACCCAAACCATCCCGTCATGAAGTTCCGGTGTAATGAAATACCGGTCAATCCGGATAACCGACATCCCTTTAAGCGACATCGTTGATGAATTTATTTTTTGAAGAATCCGGGGATTTCAAAGTCGGCGCTGTGATTTCGCAGCAGGGCGAAGCATTTCAGGTCGAGACACCGTCGGGCAAACGCACCAAAGTGCGCGCGCGGGATGTCTTGCTGCAATTCGAAAACCCATCGCCTTCCGAAATGATATCGCGTGCGAATGAACTCGCCAGCGACATCGATATTGCCTTTTTGTGGGAAGTCGCCGGTGAGGAGGAGTTCGCCGTCGAGCGACTGGGCGAGGAATATTTTGGCCATGCACCACGACCCGAAGAAGCGGCAGGTCTGTTGCTGAAGATGGCTGCCTCGCCCATTTATTTTCACAAGAAGGGTAAGGGCCGTTACAAGGCAGCGCCGGCCGCGACCCTGCAGGCTGCACTCGCCGGGCTTGAGAGAAAAAAGCAGCAGGCGCTGATCCAGGTGGCAATGGTCGATGAGCTCAAGGCGGGACGCCTGCCACAGGCCATGGCGCCGATTGTGCGTCAGCTACTGTTCAAACCTGACAAAAATACACTGGAGTACAAGGCGCTCGATGCTGCCTGCGCCGAATTGCAAACGACGCCCGCACGGCTGATGCTCTCACTGGGCGGGCTACCCTCGGTAAAGGCGTTGCATGATGCCCGTTTTCTGATCGAGCACTTCCCGCGCGGTACCGGCTTTCCGGAGATCGATCTGCCTCAGCTGTCCTCGCTGCCGGTCGCTGATGTGAACGCGTTTTCGATCGATGACATCACCACCACCGAGATTGATGATGCGTTCTCGGTGCAGATGATCGGCGAGGATAAAGTCCGTGTTGGCATTCATATCGCTGCGCCAGCTCTGGGCATCACACGCGATGATGCACTGGATGCGATTGCTCGCGAGCGCATGAGTACCGTATACATGCCGGGCGATAAAATCACGATGCTGCCTGACGCACTGGTGCAGCATTTCACGCTCGCCGAGGGCGCGGCACGTCCTGCGGTGTCCTTGTATGTGACGCTGGACATGAGTGACTGGTCGGTGCTATCCACCGAGACGGTGGTCGAGCAGGTGCCGATTGCTCTCAACCTCCGGCACAATGAGCTTGACGAGCATGTGAACGAGCAGGCCCTCGCGGAGGGCAGCGGTGACTATCCGCACAAGCAGGACATTGGACTGCTCTGGCAATGGGCGCAGGTTCTCGAGCGCGCACGCATGGCAAAACGAGAGAGCTTCGGTCTCAGACCCGAACAAAACAACCGGGTCGACTTCAATTTTTATGTGGCTGACGAGATCGTCTCGATCACCCGCAGAAAGCGCGGTGCACCGCTCGATAAAATCGTTGCCGAGCTGATGATCTTTGCCAACAGCAGCTGGGGCAAACTCATGCATGAGCATGGTGTTCCCGGTATTTACCGCACGCAGGGCACAGGCAATGGCTGGACCGCGCGAATGCAGGTGCGCATGCTCACGCATGCCGCCCCGCATCAGGGACTGGGGGTTGACCAATATGCATGGAGCACGTCGCCGTTGCGGCGCTACACGGATCTGGTCAATCAGTGGCAGATACTCGCCTGTGTCAGGCACGGTGTTACAGCGCCGCTGGTCGCACCCTTCAAGCCCCGAGATGCTGATTTGTTTGCCATCGTCTCGGCATTCGACAGCGCCTATGCCGCGTATGCCGATTTCCAGAACATCATGGAACGCTATTGGTGCCTCAGATGGCTGGAACAGCACGCCTTGCGTCAGGCCGATGCGGTGGTCCTCCGAGATGAAGTGCTCCGACTGGTGGATGTGCCGCTGGTTATTTCGCTGCCCGGCGTGAAGCATCCGCGTGGCACACAAGTCCGGCTGGAGCTGATTAGCTGGGATGAAGTGGATCTGACGGTACAGGCACGTGTGCTCGAGGTTAGTAACGCCGGTACGGACCTCGTTGATGACATGGGCGACGAATCGGCACTGCCCGAGGCGGCAGAGTCATCCGCGTCTTCCGATGATGCGCCTTCGTCCGATGCATCTTCGTCCGACGCATCCGAACCCTCTGACACGACTGAACTGGCCGATGCAGCCGTCGCATCCGATGCTGCCGCAGCGAGCGAATCTCAGGCCACTTCACAGGCCACTTCGCCGGTAGGTCCGGCGTAAGCTTCGTGGTGCTTGCGGATCGTCAACTGCTGTGGATTGCCGTGATGGTTTCACTGCTCCTGCATGCGGCACTGCTGTCGATACGTTTTGTGAACCCTGATCAGTCAGCGCTGGCACCAGTGAATCGTGGTCTGGAAGTGATTCTGATGAACACCGCTGATCAGCGCGTGCCGCTGCAGGCCGACGCCCTGGCGCAGGTGAATCTGGATGGTGGTGGCAATGCTGAGAGCGGCAGAGCGACATCACCTTTGCCTGACCGGGGGCGCACTGCCGATGGCAGCTTGCTTGACATGCAGCGGCAACGCGTCGCCGAACTTGAGCAGCAGCAGGCCCGTTTGTTTGCACAATTTAGTGCGAACAAATCCGAGCGGTTGATGCCGCGACCGCAATCGGCAAACACGACGGACATCATGGCGGCAAACGATAATGATGCGACAGAGGCCCTGCTGGCACGGCGTGAAGCCGAGATCTCTCGGGATATTTCTGACTACAACCAGCGTCCGGTCAAAACCCAGCTCACACCGCGTACCCGCAAGGTCGCTTACGCGATGTATTACACTGCGTTGCAACAGCGTATTGAGCAGACCGGCACACGTCATTTCCCTGAACGAGACGGTAAAAAACTTTACGGCGAGCTGATTGTTTATATCCCGATTTTTCAGGATGGATCCATTTATGAAAAAGAGGGTGGGCCGCGCATCGAGCGTAGTTCCGGCAGCCCGGCACTCGATCAGGCCGCTCTGGCCATTGTTCGTCGTGCCGCGCCGTTTGGACAATTTCCTGTCGAGTTGCGTCGGGATGGCAGGGCGCATGTGTGGGAAATCATCACGCGTTTTCATTTCACCCGCGATCAGACCCTGGAGTCGCGTACCACCGGAGTTGTACCTTGACCCTCGAATCCGTACCTGACCGCTACGTAGTCATTGGCAATCCGATCGCGCACAGCAAGTCGCCGCAGGTGCATGCGCTGTTCGCGCAGCAGACGCGGGAAGTGATGATCTATGAGCGCTTGCTCGCGCCTCTGGATAATTTCGCCGGAGCCGTGCGGGATTTTGTTGACCAGGGCGGGCGCGGTGCCAATGTCACCGTTCCCTTCAAGCTCGAGGCATTTGCATTGGCGCAGGAACTTACGACGCGTGCGCAATCAGCCGGTGCAGTCAACACCCTGAGTTTTTCTGCGGGCCGCATCAAAGGCGACAATACCGATGGCATCGGACTGGTGCGCGACATCATGATCAATGCGGCTGTACCGCTCAAGGGGCGTTCCGTACTGCTATTGGGCGCAGGCGGTGCAGCGCGCGGTGTCATATTGCCGCTGATTGAGGCGAACATCGCGAGTCTGGTGATAGCCAACCGAACACAGGACAGAGCGCAGGAACTGGCGCAGCATTTTTCGGCGTCGACCGTGCCGGTGTCGGCATTGACGTTCGGGCAGCTGGACCGGACTTTTGACGTGATTATCAATGCCACCTCAGCCAGTTTGTCGTCAGACTTGCCGCCGCTACCCGACGCCGTGTTTCGTCCCGATACACTCGCCTACGACATGATGTACAGCGCACAGCCCACCATCTTCATGCAGCACGCCGCGCAACGAGGGGCGCACGTGCGTGACGGACTGGGCATGCTGGTTGAGCAGGCCGCTGAATCTTTTCAAATATGGCGGGGTGTGCGGCCAGAGACAGCCTCTGTTTATCAGTGGCTGCGAGGACAGCTGTGAGCGCTCGTGCTTCAAATAAATCGAGAATGTCCGGACGAGGTCTGCTGTTCTGGATCTTCGCCATCCCCTTACTCTTGTTTTTGCTGCTGCAACTCTGGTACTTCCTGCATATTTGCTGGTGGGTGAACCACAATCCCGAGTCCACCTCGTTCATGCGCGAGCAGCTGAGTAAAATCCGCGAAAAAAATCCCCAGGCCAAGCTGCAGCATCGCTGGGTGCCTTACAACCGTATTTCGAATCATCTGAAGCGCGCGATCATCGCTTCCGAGGACGCCAATTTCGCTGAGCACGAGGGCGTGGACTGGAACGCCTTGCAGCGTGCGTATGAAAAGAATGCAAAGAAGGGAAAAGTCGTCTCCGGCGGATCAACGATTACGCAGCAGCTGGCGAAAAATCTTTTCTTGTCCGGTCAGCGCAGTTATCTGCGCAAAGGTCAGGAGATGATCATCACTTACATGCTTGAACTGATGATGGACAAGCGCCGTATTTTTGAAATCTATCTTAATGTGGTTGAGTGGGGTGCCGGTGTCTTCGGTGCCGAGGCGGCGTCTGTCCGTTATTTCGGCAAGCCGGCCGCGGCGCTTGGGCCGCAAGAGGCGGCGCGCTTGGCGGTCATGCTGCCCAATCCCCGTTACTTCGGACGGCATCTCGATTCCGGTTATCTCGCGCGTCGATCCGGCCTGATCCTGCTGCGCATGCGCAGCGCCGGTCTGCCCTGAGGGCGCGGTTGGTCAGGTGCGCCGGCCGCTTGCCTAGCCCGACCGATCTCAGTACACTTGCGCTGTTTTTGTAATCGGAGACCCACCTTGGGTAGTCCCAAATCACATCCCCAGCCGCCATTCGACGGACTCTTCGCAAGCTAACGCTTTCGCTTCCATTGCGTCGCTTGCCGGATATGGGTAAGCAGGCGCGCACGGCTTTCGGGCCGCGTTCCCTGATGTTTACAGCCTGCGTGATCAGCGCGGCACATGCTGCATTGAATGCAGTCAGGAGAACTTATGATCAATGTATTCGTCCTGCAAAACGGTCGGCTCAATCAGATCCCTATCGACTCGCGCGAGGATCTGGCCAGCGTCACGCCGGTCTGGCTCGACCTGACCGATCCCAGCGACGAAGAGCGCGACTGGGTCAGCGGTATTTTCGGTGTGAGATTGCCGGATGAAGACGAGGTCAAGGACATCGAGGCATCGGCGCGTTACTACGAAGCTGATAATGGCGACCTGCATTTGCGTTCCGACTTTTTGCTTGAAGAAGATGAGGGCGAGTCCCGGGTCGTGACCGTAGCCTTCATCCTTGCGCGCAATATGCTGTTCTCCATGCATAGCGATGATTTGCCGGTGTTCCGTCTGGTGCGCATGCGTGCACGCTCACGCCCGGGCTCGATTGGCGACTTTAAAGATGTCCTGCTTGATCTGTATTCAACTGACGTTGAATACTCGGCGGATGCACTGGAAGGTATTTATCAGAATCTGGATGAAGTCAGTCGCAGCGTGCTGCAAAAAGATTTCAGTGACCAGGATGCGGCCGCCTCGCTCAATGCGATGGCGCGCGAAGAAGACCTGAACGGCCGCATTCGCCGCAACATGATGGATACCCGCCGCGCCGTCAGTTTCATGATGCGCGGCCGCTTGCTGAGCCCGGATCAGTTTGACGATGCGCGCCAGATTCTGCGTGATATCGAATCACTCGATGGCCATACTGCATTCCTGTTCGACAAAATTAACTTCCTGATGGATGCGACCGTCGGTTTCATTAACATCAACCAGAACAAGATCATCAAGATCTTCTCGGTCGCGTCGGTGGCTTTCCTGCCACCGACCTTGATCGCCAGCATTTACGGCATGAATTTCCGGATTTTGCCCGAGCTGGACTGGAGCTTTGGTTATCCGTTTGCGATCGCGCTGATGATTGCCAGCGCGATCACGCCGTTCTGGTATTTCCGTCGGCGGGGTTGGCTGCGTTGATGTATCTCAGCTTCTGCGAAGGGTGATCTGCAACAACGCCCATCATCTCAGCGCAGACCTGAATCAAGTCAGATCAGTTAAAGTTGTAAGCCACTTGTGCGCCATTAAAGACACTGGATACCGGCCTGCGCCGGGATGACGATTTTAGGGCCAACAGTTCTTCGAACGTCGTCCCGGTGCAGGGCGGGATCCAGCGACGTTTGAATTTTCAACGCACTGCTTTGAAAGCTGCGCGAGCTGCGTTCACGGTCTCGGCGATCACAGCATCATCATGCCGGGCTGAGACAAAGC
>CAZXDB010000054.1:0-15893 GCA_964639465.1 uncultured Bifidobacterium sp.
AGCGAAGAAAGCGACCAAGAAAGCCGTAGCCAAGAAAAAGCCAGCGGCCAAGAAGCCAGTAGCGAAGAAAAAGCCTGCTGCTAAAAAAGTCGCTGCCAAGAAGAAGCCGGCCGCTAAGAAGGTAGCCAAGTCCGCAGCCAAAAAAGCAGCGGTAAAGAAGGTACCGGCAAAGAAGGTAGCGCCCCAAAAAGCGGCTGCAAAAAAGCCAGCGCCTAAAAAGCCGGCAGTTGCCCGCAAGCCAGCAGTCGTCGCAACACCGGCAGTCACACCCGCGGCAGCACCCGCGCCGGCGATCAAGACGGTGCTGAGCCCTGCAGCAGCCTGGCCTTTTCCGACAGGCATTCGCCCTTAAGCGAGTGTCGCTTGGAAGCCTGACTGCTTTAGGGCAAAATCCCGCTGCAGATGTGATGTCTGCAGCGGTTTTTTTTCGGGGTGTTAGGTCTTTGGAGAAGTTTTGGTCTACGACATTTTCAATCTGATCGTCGATACGATCGCTACCTTGCTGGCGGCCTTGCTGCTATTGCGTTTCTGGATGCAGGCAGTTCGTGTCCGTCCGCCGCTGTCGCTGAGTCAGTTCATGTTTCGTTTGACAGACTGGCTGGTTTTGCCTTTGCGACGGGTCTTGCCCGGTATGGGCGGTTATGACTGGGCCAGCCTGGCGGGTGCCTGTCTAGTTGCCCTGATGTCGATTGCGCTGGAACTGGCCGTGCGTTCCGTGTTTGCTGTCGAGCCGTGGCTGTTACTGTCCCTGCTCTCGATTGTTCACTGGATTCTGTACGGGCTGATTATCCTGTTGTTCATCGAAGTGATTTTCAGTTGGGTCAATCCGTATGCGCCGCTTGCGCCGATGGTGCGTGCCATGAATGAGCCGCTGATGCGACCGCTGCGACGCGTCATTCCACCGATCGGTGGTGTTGATCTCTCGCCGCTGGCGGCCTTCCTTATTCTGCGCATCGCTATTTTTCTGGCGGATAACCTGATCTACAGTTTGTAACGCGTCGTGGTTTCCTGGAAGCTTTCACAAAATGAGCGGTGCGAAGCAACGCGGTCACGGGCAAGACACTTCCCACACCGCCAACGGCACTTTTCCGGCTTCTCAGAAACGGTAGCCGAATGCCTGTTCAAAACGATCTTCAATCGTGTCACGTGTCGGCGCATGGTTTTGTCCGCCCTGGCTGGCGATTTTGATGGCGCCCATTAATGAAGCCAGTCGGCCTATCGTCATCCAGTCCATGCTGCGCGTCAGTCCGAACAGCATGCCGGCGCGAAATGCATCGCCACAGCCGGTAGGGTCGACAACGTCATCCACGTTAACGACCGGAATATCGAAGCGACCCTCTGCCGTGAAAATTTCTGCGCCCTGTTCACCCCGTGTGACGACCAGAGCAGCGACCCGTTCCGAAATTTGAGGCAGTGAAAGTCCGGTGCGCTCGGTCAGTAATTCAGCTTCATAGTCATTGACCGCGACGTAGGTCGCCAGCTCAATGAAATCCACCAGCTCAGGACCGCTGAACATGGGCAGACCCTGGCCCGGATCGAAAATGAACGGTATTTTCGCCGCCGCGCAATCGCGGGCGTGTTCGATCATGCCGTCGCGACCATCGGGCGCCACAATGGCCAGTTTTACATCACCAGCCTCACTGATTTTGTTGTGATGGGAGTTGCCCATCGCGCCAGGGTGGAATGCGGTGATCTGATTATTATCCGCATCGGTGGTGATGAAAGCTTGCGCGGTATAGGCATCATCAAAGCTGCGGATGCAGCGTGTGCTGATGCCTTGTTTCTTCAGGCGTTCGAGATAAGGCGCACCGTCCTGGCCGATCGTGGCCATGATCAGCGGATCGCCACCCAGCAGCTTGAGGTTGTAAGCGATATTGCCTGCGCAGCCGCCGTACTCCCGCCGTATACCCGGGACCAGAAAGGCGACATTGATCTTGTGCAGCTGGTCAGCGAGCAGGGCCTCGGAAAAACGTCCGTGAAAGGACATGATGGTGTCAAACGCAAGTGAGCCGCAAATCAGTGAAGTCATAAGATTCCGTTTGTTGTTATATGAGCCAAAGGCTCGAGCAATGGCGATTAAAAATCAGGGATGGAAAATTCGGATGTTGAAACCGTAGGCCGGATCGCCGCTCAGCTCAAAGCGTAGACGAATCTCTCGCTCGGATGCGGCAGGAATCCCGGTGCGGATCTCGCTGGCTTTCAGGAAATCGGCAGGCCTGAAGATTTTTCGGATTTCAGCCTGTCCGATCGCGTCATTGAGCTGAAGATCCAGTGCTGGCCAGGTCTGACTGGTGGTGCTGACATTGCGAAGCAAAATCACCAACTCGAAATGATTGGCCTGATCCGGCATCGCTTGCAGCTGGCGTGACTCGATTGATAATGCTTCGATCTGCGCGGGTAGCGTGATCGTGCAGCCAATCCGGCGGCACACAGCACGAAGGTAGTGCGCGACCTCGGGCGAATGCGCAGCGATTTCGTTGCGGAGTAGGTAGCTCAGTTGCGCTATCAGACCCAGCACCAGCAAGGGCATCACCAGCATCAGCAAGAACTTCCAGAGACGTCCCGTGCGCTGACGCTGGCGTCCCTCTTGCACAAAACCGGGTGCACTGTCCTCGTGCTCGTCATCATCAGCAGCAGCAGGCTGTAGTAAACCTCCCGATGCTGGTTCACTCCAGGGTTTGTTCTGCAATTCCGCGATAGCCTTCGAGAGCGCATCCAGCTCTTCCTGCATCGTCGAATCACTGGGTCCCGCGGCATCGCTTTGCGAACCCAAATCAAACAGGGTCATGCGTCCTGCGGCCTCATCATCGTTGCGGAACAGCAGATCGGCCTCCGGCGTCACATCCCCGGGTGAGCCGAGTGCGAAATCATGTTCTGACGGGCTTTCGGACAGATGGTCCGTGCCGTTGAAAACCTCCCGGCATGTGCCGCAGCGAACCATGCCTTCACGCAGGGCCAGCTGCTGCGGCGTCACACGGAATTGCGTGTGACAGTAGGGACAGCGGGTGGCGAGAGTGGTCGGCATGCGCTGTGAGTCAGACAGAGCGTTGTCCAGCGAGCGCAACCCAGCCATCGAGCTCAGCCCAGACGGAGAGGGAAATTAGCGGCGCATAGCTCGCAATCACTTCATCCGCCTGCCGCGCCAGTACACCTGAGAGTACCAGTGAGCCACCACGACTCACCCGGCCGCAAAGCATGGGCGCCATGAGTTTCAGCGGACTGGAGAGGATGTTGGCCATAACGAGGTCGTAACGGGTCGTGGATCGCGCTGCCTTGAAATCTTCCGGCATAAAAAAATGAATGTCGCAGCGATTGCGTTCTGCATTGCCATGCGCTGAACTGATTGCCTGTTCGTCAATGTCGACGCCATCGACGGATCCGAGGCCCAGTTTTTTGCCTAGCATCGCCAGTATGCCTGAGCCGCAGCCGTAATCGAGCATCGTCTTGCCTATTGGCGCATGCGATTCCAGCCATTCCATGCAAAGCCGCGTCGTAGGGTGGCTGCCCGTGCCGAAAGCCAGCCCCGGATCGAGTTCCAGCACCACGGCATCGGGTTCGGGCGCTTCATGCCAGCTGGGCACAACCCAGATACGGCGTCCGATGTGGATCGGTTCAAACTGCGACTGGGTGACTCTGACCCAGTCTTGTTCTGCCACGGGTCGCAGCGAGAACGGCAGAGGCTCGGTAATCTCGCACATTTGGCAGGCATCGCGGACGATAGCGTCGCAATCTGCGCCGGCCTCGGCCAACGCCACCACGCGGCTGTGTTCCCAGGCATGCTCGGTCGGTTCCATGCCGGGCTCGCCAAACAACGGCCGCTCGGCATCGGTGCCTTCGTCGGCATCTTCCACGGAAACCGAGAGTGCACCGGCTTCGATCAGCGCATCCGACACCTGCTCAGTCAGATCGCGCGGTACTTCCAGAACAATCTCGGTCCAGCTCATGATGACCGCTTATTTTTTGTTGGCGAGTTTTTGTTCGAGATAGTGAATGTTCGTGCCACCCTCGGCAAATCGCGCATCGACCATCAGCTCACGGTGGAGCGGAATATTCGTCAGTATGCCCTCGACCACCATTTCAGACAGCGCAATCTGCATCCGTTTGATCGCCTGTTCACGGGTCGCGCCATACGAAATGACCTTACCCACCATCGAGTCATAATTCGGCGGCACGTAGTAACCGGCGTACGCATGTGAATCCACGCGGATCCCCGGGCCACCGGGTGCGTGCCAGGACAGAATGCGGCCGGGTGAGGGAGTGAACTTGTACGGATCTTCCGCATTGATACGACATTCAATCGCATGGCCCTTGAGCACGATGTCACGCTGCTTGAAGCGCAGTTTTTCACCGGCGGCGATACGAATCTGTTCCTGCACTAAGTCGATACCGGTCACCATTTCCGTGACTGGGTGCTCGACCTGAATGCGGGTGTTCATTTCGATGAAATAGAATTCGCCCGCTTCGTAGAGAAATTCGAAGGTGCCTGCACCACGATAGCCGATCTTGCGGCAGGCCTCTGCACAGCGATCGCCGATTTTTTCGATTAGCTTGCGCGGGATGCCCGGCGCGGGCGCTTCTTCGATCACCTTCTGATGGCGGCGTTGCATCGAGCAGTCGCGCTCGCCGAGCCAGACGGCGTTCTTGAACTCATCGGCCAGTATCTGAATTTCCACGTGACGCGGATTTTCAAGATACTTCTCCATATAGACTTCCGGGTTGCTGAATGCGGCGCCCGCTTCGGTTTTCGTCATCGTCACCGCATTGAGCAGCGCCGCTTCGGTATGAACCACACGCATGCCGCGACCGCCGCCGCCGCCAGCGGCCTTGATGATGACGGGGTAGCCTATACGCCGCGCCGTCTGAATAATGGTTTTCGGGTCATCCGGCAAAGCGCCCTCGGAACCCGGCACGCAGGGCACACCAGCCTTGATCATGGCCTGCTTGGCAGAGACTTTGTCGCCCATCAGGCGGATCGAATCCGAGCGCGGGCCGATGAAAACAAATCCCGACTGTTCGACACGCTCGGCGAAGTCGGCGTTCTCGGACAAGAACCCATATCCGGGATGAATGGCCTCGGCATCCGTGACTTCGGCTGCGCTGATGATGGCCGGCATCGACAGATAGCTTTGCGCTGAGGGGGCCGGGCCAATACAGACCGATTCGTCTGCCAGCTTGACGTATTTGGCTTCGCGATCGGCTTCGGAATGGACGACCACGGTTTTGATGCCCATTTCGCGGCACGCACGCTGTATGCGCAAAGCGATTTCGCCGCGGTTGGCGATGAGAATTTTTTCGAACATAGGTAGGGAAGTGCCCTTAGCGCGCCAGCATCAGAACCGGAATGAGGTCCTGACGGTCCGGCACTTTGCGTAATTAACCAATAATGAACAAAGGCTGGCCGAATTCGACCGCCTGGCCATTCTCAACCAGTATTTGACGGATGGTGCCACTGGCATCCGCATCGATCTCGTTAAGCAGTTTCATGGCCTCGATGATGCACAGTGTGTCCCCTTCTTTGACGACTGAGCCTATCTCGACGAAGGGCGGCGAACCCGGCGCGGAAGAGCGGTAGAACGTGCCCACCATCGGTGACTTGACGACATGCCCGACGGGCTCGGCAGGCGCTGATTCGGCAGGTGCCGGTACGGCAGAAATCGCGGCCGGCGCTGCCGGAGCGGCCGCGGCCATCGGCTGCCCCTGGGGTTGCATCATGACGATCTGCCCCTGGGCAGCTGGCGCCCCGGATTTCACGATCCTGACTTTGCTTTCCCCTTCGGTAACTTCCAGTTCCGAAATGTCGGACTCGGCCACCAAGTCGATCAGTGTCTTGAGTTTTCTTAAATCCATTGAAGTTCTACCCGCTAAGTTGATGGAAGTTGTCGTCGATCCGGATGACTTATTGGACCGCGAAACAATGAAGTTTGGCGATTATCGCTGTAAATTAAAGTTTTTTAACCGCAAATTCGATGGCAATTCCGTAGCCCTCAACGCCAAAACCACAAATCACGCCAGCCGCCAGATCCGATAGGTAGGAATGCTGGCGAAAGCTTTCCCGGCGGTAAATATTCGAAATATGGATTTCGATAAACGGTATGGCCACACCCGCCAACGCATCCCGCAACGCCACACTGGTATGGGTCAGCGCGCCCGGGTTGATGAGGATAGCCTCGATGCCTTCCTGTTTTGCCGCATGAATGCGGTCAATTAGCGCACCTTCATGATTGCTCTGAAAGCAACTCAGTGTCGCCCCCGCGGCTTTGGCCTGAGCACTGGCTTGCTGCTCGATTTCAGCCAGTGTCGTTGATCCATAGACCTGTGGCTCGCGGGTGCCGAGCAGATTCAGGTTCGGACCATTTAGCATAAGCAAGCTTATTGCCATGAAGATAGGCCTTGATTTGACGAAGAAGGCAACATTTTGCTGCCAAATGCCGCAGAATGGCAAGCGGAAACGCTTATGGAATCTATAGTGCGGCGAGGTCGGCGCGAACTTTTTTCATGTCAAGACGTCCGATGTAGGTTTGCCGGACGCGTCCATCGGCCCCAATCAGCACGGTAAAAGGCAGGCCGCCGCCCTGATTGCCGAATTGCCGGGACAACTCGGTACCTTCCATTCCCGCCACCAGCAGCGGATAGCTTATTTCAAGTTTTTCTGCAAATTGGCGGATGTTAGAGGGTGAATCAATACCGATGCCGATAATTTGAAGATTGCGGCTGGCCATGTCAGCTTGCAATTCCACTAACTCCGGCATCTCTGCCACGCAGGGCGGGCACCAGGTTGCCCAGAAATTGACCAGCAGCGTTTTACCTCGCCACTCGCTGAAACTGTGTTGCTGGTTTTGTGTATCCGGCAAGCTGCTCTGGAACAGCGCGGACACGGCGCCACCCTCCACCGGGGCAGGATTAAAGCGTTTGGCGCCAAAATAAATGCCAATACCGGTAAAAAGAATGGAGATAACAACAAATGCTAATAGTTTAGATTTATTCATCAGTCCCGGCCTCTGCCAGTAATGTTTTGAGTGCCGCCAAGTCGGCCCGCTCGATGCGCTTGCCGCTAACGCTTCGGGCGCCGCCGCGCAAATCGTCCTGGTCATACACGGCTAGGTGGATGACCTCGTTTTTCCAGAAAAAAGACAGTGTTTCCACGCTCCGATCCGGTCGACGGAAATGAGGAATCTCTGACACTTCGTAATCGATGCCTGCATTCAGCAAAAAAAGCGCCACGTCTTTGCTGCTTTCAGCAAACAGCTGCAAATGAATGTCTGAGTGCTCGCCGGCGGTGCCATTGAGTACCGCGCCGGTCAGATAGGGAGAAAATGGCTCGAATCTTTCCATGATCTCCAGCGCAATCCGGCGCAAGTGTAGCAAGCGCTGGCTTTGTTCGTCGCCCTGAAACAAGGCCTGATATTCGCGGACCTCGGCTTCGATCTGCGCATTGTCCGGCAGGACATCACCGCGCACCCGCTGGTTGCCGAGGATGAGCCGGGCTGCCTTTCGCTTGGCCGTGCCGTAATCTGCGCCATCCTCGGCGATCATGCGCGCGGCGGCTGCGGCGATTTCGGCGCGTAACAGCTCGGCATCACTCGGGTAATTGATGTTCATGGAAAGTAAGGTGGGGGCAAAAGAAAAAGGGGCGCCAGAAGATAGCGCAGCCAGTGCATTAGGTGCCCAAGCGCATGCTGATCATCATTTCCATCATGCGCGTGTCAGGTAGAATTCTGAGGATTCTAAGACACGATTCTATATGCATATCCACATTCTTGGCATTTGCGGTACTTTCATGGGTGGGCTGGCCGTGCTGGCGAAAGAAGCTGGGCACAAAGTCACCGGATGCGATGCCAATGTTTATCCGCCGATGAGCACGCAGCTGCGTGCGCAGGGCATCGAACTCATTGAGGGTTATGGTCCGCATCAGCTGAGTCTGCAGCCCGATCTCTATGTCATTGGCAACGTCGTCTCCCGCGGCAACCCGCTGATGGAGGCGATCATGAACCGTGGCTTGCCCTACGTGTCCGGACCTCAGTGGATAGGCGAACACATTCTTCATGATAAATGGGTGCTGGCCGTCGCCGGCACGCATGGCAAAACCACGACGGCCTCGATGCTGGCCTGGATTCTTGAGCAGGCCGGCTATCAGCCCGGATTCCTGATTGGCGGTGTGCCCTTGAACTTCGGCGTCTCAGCTCGGCTGGGTAACGAGTCGGGCACGCCGTTTTTCATAATCGAAGCGGATGAGTACGATACCGCTTTCTTCGACAAGCGCAGCAAATTCGTTCACTACCGGCCACGTACGGCGATCTTCAATAACCTTGAATACGATCACGCCGATATTTTTCCCGATCTCGCGGCTATCGAAAACCAGTTTCATCATCTGGTACGCACTGTCCCGGCAATCGGTCGTCTGGTGGTCAATGGTCGCGAGGCCTCGCTGCGTCGCGTGATTGAGCGTGGCTGCTGGAGTGAAACCGAATGGTTCGACGGCGGTCCTGACGACCGCGACGCATGGGGCATGATTGAACGTCCAGATGGTCGTTTCGATGTGCTCTTTCAGGGCAAGTTGCAGGGCACGGTGAGCTGGTCCCTGACCGGCGCGCACAATCGCTGGAATGCGGTCGCTGCCATTGCCGCAGCACGTCACACCGGTGTGCCGCCGTCACAGGCGATTGCATCATTGGCCAGTTTCGACAACGTGAAGCGTCGGATGGAGACCCGCGGTGTGGTCCATGGGATCACGGTCATCGATGACTTTGCGCATCACCCGACAGCGATTGCGACAACGGTTGCCGGCTTGCGTGACAAGGTAGGCGAGGCGCGTATTCTTGCGGTCCTTGAGCCACGCTCCAACACCATGAAGCTTGGCACCATGAAAGGCGCCCTGCCGGACAGCCTGAAGGCCGCGGACCTGGTGTTCGGCTACGGGGCCCGTGGCGAAGGCAAGGAAGGGCTGGGCTGGGATCTGTCTGCGGCACTGGCGCCGTTGGGCGACAAGGCGCACGCCTTCGATGATTTGTCGGCGCTGGTGTCGGCAGTGGGTGCAGCGGCCAGGCCGGGCGATTTTGTGCTGGTCATGAGCAATGGCGGATTTGGTGGCGTGCATCAGAAACTGCTTGATGCATTCGCGGCACTCGAGCCAGCGGCTCACTGAGCACCTGCGCTTGCCTTTGTTTCGCATGGTTTTTTCATGATCCTTTATCTGCACGGTTTTCGTTCGTCTCCGCAGTCGGCCAAAGCCCGCATGGTGCGCGATGTCATGAACGCGCGAGGCCACGGCTCCCGCCTAGTGTGTCCGCAGCTGCCACCGTCGCCGAGGGAAGCGATGCGGCTCGTGCAAACGCTGGTGGCGGACGTGTTGTACGCTTCGCCCGCGTCGCTGGCTGTGATCGGTTCATCGCTGGGCGGTTTCTATGCGACGGCGTTAGCCGAAGCGACCGGCTGTCGAGCCGTGCTGCTTAATCCGGCCGTGTATCCGGGCCGTGGTCTTGCGGCGCATGTGGGACCGCAAACGGCCTGGCATTCGGAAGATCAGTTCGAATTTTTGCCCGAGTACATCCATGAACTGACCGCACTGGAAGTGGCACACATCACTCGGCCTGAACGTTATTTTTTGGTCGCTGCGACCGGTGATGAAGTGCTGGATTGGCGTGACATGGTCGCGCATTATCCCGGCGCTCGTCAGCGTGTGATTGAGGGCAGCGATCATGGCCTGTCCGACTTTGCGCAGTATATCGATGAGGTCCTCGCGTTTTGCGACGAGTGAACGCATGATCGATCGAAACCCAAACCATCCCGTCATGAAGTTCCGGTGTAATGAAATACCGGTCAATCCGGATAACCGACATCCCTTTAAGCGACATCGTTGATGAATTTATTTTTTGAAGAATCCGGGGATTTCAAAGTCGGCGCTGTGATTTCGCAGCAGGGCGAAGCATTTCAGGTCGAGACACCGTCGGGCAAACGCACCAAAGTGCGCGCGCGGGATGTCTTGCTGCAATTCGAAAACCCATCGCCTTCCGAAATGATATCGCGTGCGAATGAACTCGCCAGCGACATCGATATTGCCTTTTTGTGGGAAGTCGCCGGTGAGGAGGAGTTCGCCGTCGAGCGACTGGGCGAGGAATATTTTGGCCATGCACCACGACCCGAAGAAGCGGCAGGTCTGTTGCTGAAGATGGCTGCCTCGCCCATTTATTTTCACAAGAAGGGTAAGGGCCGTTACAAGGCAGCGCCGGCCGCGACCCTGCAGGCTGCACTCGCCGGGCTTGAGAGAAAAAAGCAGCAGGCGCTGATCCAGGTGGCAATGGTCGATGAGCTCAAGGCGGGACGCCTGCCACAGGCCATGGCGCCGATTGTGCGTCAGCTACTGTTCAAACCTGACAAAAATACACTGGAGTACAAGGCGCTCGATGCTGCCTGCGCCGAATTGCAAACGACGCCCGCACGGCTGATGCTCTCACTGGGCGGGCTACCCTCGGTAAAGGCGTTGCATGATGCCCGTTTTCTGATCGAGCACTTCCCGCGCGGTACCGGCTTTCCGGAGATCGATCTGCCTCAGCTGTCCTCGCTGCCGGTCGCTGATGTGAACGCGTTTTCGATCGATGACATCACCACCACCGAGATTGATGATGCGTTCTCGGTGCAGATGATCGGCGAGGATAAAGTCCGTGTTGGCATTCATATCGCTGCGCCAGCTCTGGGCATCACACGCGATGATGCACTGGATGCGATTGCTCGCGAGCGCATGAGTACCGTATACATGCCGGGCGATAAAATCACGATGCTGCCTGACGCACTGGTGCAGCATTTCACGCTCGCCGAGGGCGCGGCACGTCCTGCGGTGTCCTTGTATGTGACGCTGGACATGAGTGACTGGTCGGTGCTATCCACCGAGACGGTGGTCGAGCAGGTGCCGATTGCTCTCAACCTCCGGCACAATGAGCTTGACGAGCATGTGAACGAGCAGGCCCTCGCGGAGGGCAGCGGTGACTATCCGCACAAGCAGGACATTGGACTGCTCTGGCAATGGGCGCAGGTTCTCGAGCGCGCACGCATGGCAAAACGAGAGAGCTTCGGTCTCAGACCCGAACAAAACAACCGGGTCGACTTCAATTTTTATGTGGCTGACGAGATCGTCTCGATCACCCGCAGAAAGCGCGGTGCACCGCTCGATAAAATCGTTGCCGAGCTGATGATCTTTGCCAACAGCAGCTGGGGCAAACTCATGCATGAGCATGGTGTTCCCGGTATTTACCGCACGCAGGGCACAGGCAATGGCTGGACCGCGCGAATGCAGGTGCGCATGCTCACGCATGCCGCCCCGCATCAGGGACTGGGGGTTGACCAATATGCATGGAGCACGTCGCCGTTGCGGCGCTACACGGATCTGGTCAATCAGTGGCAGATACTCGCCTGTGTCAGGCACGGTGTTACAGCGCCGCTGGTCGCACCCTTCAAGCCCCGAGATGCTGATTTGTTTGCCATCGTCTCGGCATTCGACAGCGCCTATGCCGCGTATGCCGATTTCCAGAACATCATGGAACGCTATTGGTGCCTCAGATGGCTGGAACAGCACGCCTTGCGTCAGGCCGATGCGGTGGTCCTCCGAGATGAAGTGCTCCGACTGGTGGATGTGCCGCTGGTTATTTCGCTGCCCGGCGTGAAGCATCCGCGTGGCACACAAGTCCGGCTGGAGCTGATTAGCTGGGATGAAGTGGATCTGACGGTACAGGCACGTGTGCTCGAGGTTAGTAACGCCGGTACGGACCTCGTTGATGACATGGGCGACGAATCGGCACTGCCCGAGGCGGCAGAGTCATCCGCGTCTTCCGATGATGCGCCTTCGTCCGATGCATCTTCGTCCGACGCATCCGAACCCTCTGACACGACTGAACTGGCCGATGCAGCCGTCGCATCCGATGCTGCCGCAGCGAGCGAATCTCAGGCCACTTCACAGGCCACTTCGCCGGTAGGTCCGGCGTAAGCTTCGTGGTGCTTGCGGATCGTCAACTGCTGTGGATTGCCGTGATGGTTTCACTGCTCCTGCATGCGGCACTGCTGTCGATACGTTTTGTGAACCCTGATCAGTCAGCGCTGGCACCAGTGAATCGTGGTCTGGAAGTGATTCTGATGAACACCGCTGATCAGCGCGTGCCGCTGCAGGCCGACGCCCTGGCGCAGGTGAATCTGGATGGTGGTGGCAATGCTGAGAGCGGCAGAGCGACATCACCTTTGCCTGACCGGGGGCGCACTGCCGATGGCAGCTTGCTTGACATGCAGCGGCAACGCGTCGCCGAACTTGAGCAGCAGCAGGCCCGTTTGTTTGCACAATTTAGTGCGAACAAATCCGAGCGGTTGATGCCGCGACCGCAATCGGCAAACACGACGGACATCATGGCGGCAAACGATAATGATGCGACAGAGGCCCTGCTGGCACGGCGTGAAGCCGAGATCTCTCGGGATATTTCTGACTACAACCAGCGTCCGGTCAAAACCCAGCTCACACCGCGTACCCGCAAGGTCGCTTACGCGATGTATTACACTGCGTTGCAACAGCGTATTGAGCAGACCGGCACACGTCATTTCCCTGAACGAGACGGTAAAAAACTTTACGGCGAGCTGATTGTTTATATCCCGATTTTTCAGGATGGATCCATTTATGAAAAAGAGGGTGGGCCGCGCATCGAGCGTAGTTCCGGCAGCCCGGCACTCGATCAGGCCGCTCTGGCCATTGTTCGTCGTGCCGCGCCGTTTGGACAATTTCCTGTCGAGTTGCGTCGGGATGGCAGGGCGCATGTGTGGGAAATCATCACGCGTTTTCATTTCACCCGCGATCAGACCCTGGAGTCGCGTACCACCGGAGTTGTACCTTGACCCTCGAATCCGTACCTGACCGCTACGTAGTCATTGGCAATCCGATCGCGCACAGCAAGTCGCCGCAGGTGCATGCGCTGTTCGCGCAGCAGACGCGGGAAGTGATGATCTATGAGCGCTTGCTCGCGCCTCTGGATAATTTCGCCGGAGCCGTGCGGGATTTTGTTGACCAGGGCGGGCGCGGTGCCAATGTCACCGTTCCCTTCAAGCTCGAGGCATTTGCATTGGCGCAGGAACTTACGACGCGTGCGCAATCAGCCGGTGCAGTCAACACCCTGAGTTTTTCTGCGGGCCGCATCAAAGGCGACAATACCGATGGCATCGGACTGGTGCGCGACATCATGATCAATGCGGCTGTACCGCTCAAGGGGCGTTCCGTACTGCTATTGGGCGCAGGCGGTGCAGCGCGCGGTGTCATATTGCCGCTGATTGAGGCGAACATCGCGAGTCTGGTGATAGCCAACCGAACACAGGACAGAGCGCAGGAACTGGCGCAGCATTTTTCGGCGTCGACCGTGCCGGTGTCGGCATTGACGTTCGGGCAGCTGGACCGGACTTTTGACGTGATTATCAATGCCACCTCAGCCAGTTTGTCGTCAGACTTGCCGCCGCTACCCGACGCCGTGTTTCGTCCCGATACACTCGCCTACGACATGATGTACAGCGCACAGCCCACCATCTTCATGCAGCACGCCGCGCAACGAGGGGCGCACGTGCGTGACGGACTGGGCATGCTGGTTGAGCAGGCCGCTGAATCTTTTCAAATATGGCGGGGTGTGCGGCCAGAGACAGCCTCTGTTTATCAGTGGCTGCGAGGACAGCTGTGAGCGCTCGTGCTTCAAATAAATCGAGAATGTCCGGACGAGGTCTGCTGTTCTGGATCTTCGCCATCCCCTTACTCTTGTTTTTGCTGCTGCAACTCTGGTACTTCCTGCATATTTGCTGGTGGGTGAACCACAATCCCGAGTCCACCTCGTTCATGCGCGAGCAGCTGAGTAAAATCCGCGAAAAAAATCCCCAGGCCAAGCTGCAGCATCGCTGGGTGCCTTACAACCGTATTTCGAATCATCTGAAGCGCGCGATCATCGCTTCCGAGGACGCCAATTTCGCTGAGCACGAGGGCGTGGACTGGAACGCCTTGCAGCGTGCGTATGAAAAGAATGCAAAGAAGGGAAAAGTCGTCTCCGGCGGATCAACGATTACGCAGCAGCTGGCGAAAAATCTTTTCTTGTCCGGTCAGCGCAGTTATCTGCGCAAAGGTCAGGAGATGATCATCACTTACATGCTTGAACTGATGATGGACAAGCGCCGTATTTTTGAAATCTATCTTAATGTGGTTGAGTGGGGTGCCGGTGTCTTCGGTGCCGAGGCGGCGTCTGTCCGTTATTTCGGCAAGCCGGCCGCGGCGCTTGGGCCGCAAGAGGCGGCGCGCTTGGCGGTCATGCTGCCCAATCCCCGTTACTTCGGACGGCATCTCGATTCCGGTTATCTCGCGCGTCGATCCGGCCTGATCCTGCTGCGCATGCGCAGCGCCGGTCTGCCCTGAGGGCGCGGTTGGTCAGGTGCGCCGGCCGCTTGCCTAGCCCGACCGATCTCAGTACACTTGCGCTGTTTTTGTAATCGGAGACCCACCTTGGGTAGTCCCAAATCACATCCCCAGCCGCCATTCGACGGACTCTTCGCAAGCTAACGCTTTCGCTTCCATTGCGTCGCTTGCCGGATATGGGTAAGCAGGCGCGCACGGCTTTCGGGCCGCGTTCCCTGATGTTTACAGCCTGCGTGATCAGCGCGGCACATGCTGCATTGAATGCAGTCAGGAGAACTTATGATCAATGTATTCGTCCTGCAAAACGGTCGGCTCAATCAGATCCCTATCGACTCGCGCGAGGATCTGGCCAGCGTCACGCCGGTCTGGCTCGACCTGACCGATCCCAGCGACGAAGAGCGCGACTGGGTCAGCGGTATTTTCGGTGTGAGATTGCCGGATGAAGACGAGGTCAAGGACATCGAGGCATCGGCGCGTTACTACGAAGCTGATAATGGCGACCTGCATTTGCGTTCCGACTTTTTGCTTGAAGAAGATGAGGGCGAGTCCCGGGTCGTGACCGTAGCCTTCATCCTTGCGCGCAATATGCTGTTCTCCATGCATAGCGATGATTTGCCGGTGTTCCGTCTGGTGCGCATGCGTGCACGCTCACGCCCGGGCTCGATTGGCGACTTTAAAGATGTCCTGCTTGATCTGTATTCAACTGACGTTGAATACTCGGCGGATGCACTGGAAGGTATTTATCAGAATCTGGATGAAGTCAGTCGCAGCGTGCTGCAAAAAGATTTCAGTGACCAGGATGCGGCCGCCTCGCTCAATGCGATGGCGCGCGAAGAAGACCTGAACGGCCGCATTCGCCGCAACATGATGGATACCCGCCGCGCCGTCAGTTTCATGATGCGCGGCCGCTTGCTGAGCCCGGATCAGTTTGACGATGCGCGCCAGATTCTGCGTGATATCGAATCACTCGATGGCCATACTGCATTCCTGTTCGACAAAATTAACTTCCTGATGGATGCGACCGTCGGTTTCATTAACATCAACCAGAACAAGATCATCAAGATCTTCTCGGTCGCGTCGGTGGCTTTCCTGCCACCGACCTTGATCGCCAGCATTTACGGCATGAATTTCCGGATTTTGCCCGAGCTGGACTGGAGCTTTGGTTATCCGTTTGCGATCGCGCTGATGATTGCCAGCGCGATCACGCCGTTCTGGTATTTCCGTCGGCGGGGTTGGCTGCGTTGATGTATCTCAGCTTCTGCGAAGGGTGATCTGCAACAACGCCCATCATCTCAGCGCAGACCTGAGTCAAGTCAGATCAGTTAAAGTTGTAAGCCACTTGTGTGCCATTAAAGACACTGGATCCCGGCGCAGGCCGGGATCCAGCGACGTTTGAATTTTCAACGCACTGCTTTGAAAGCTGCGCGCGCTGCGTTCACGGTCTCGGCGATCACAGCATCATCATGCCGGGCTGAGACAAAGC
>CAZXDB010000055.1:0-4651 GCA_964639465.1 uncultured Bifidobacterium sp.
CCCAAATGGGTATCGGCATGGATATGGGTATCTTCGCGATGCACATCATGGGCGCATCGTCGATCATGGGCTCAATCAACATCGTTACCACCATCCTGAACATGCGCGCTCCCGGTATGACGCTGATGAAGATGCCGATGTTTGCATGGACCTGGCTGATCACTGCCTATCTGCTGATCGCCGTGATGCCCGTTCTGGCAGGCGCGATCACGATGACCCTGACTGATCGTCACTTTGGCACCTCGTTCTTCAATGCCGCTGGCGGCGGTGACCCGGTGATGTACCAGCATATTTTCTGGTTCTTCGGTCACCCCGAGGTGTACATCATGATTCTGCCTGCCTTCGGCATCGTCTCGCAGATCATTCCTGCGTTCGCGCGCAAGCCGCTGTTCGGCTACGCCTCGATGGTGTACGCGACCTCGTCGATCGCCATCCTGTCGTTCATCGTCTGGGCGCACCACATGTTTGCCACCGGCATGCCGGTGACCAGCCAGTTGTTCTTCATGTACGCCACGATGCTGATCGCTGTGCCAACCGGCGTGAAAGTGTTCAACTGGATCGCGACTATGTGGAAAGGTTCGATGACGTTCGAAACCCCGATGCTGTGGGCAATCGGCTTCATCTTCGTGTTCACGATGGGTGGCTTCACCGGCCTGATCTGCGCGATCACTCCGGTTGATATCCAGCTGCAGGATACCTACTACGTGGTTGCTCACTTCCACTACGTGCTGGTTGCTGGCTCGTTGTTTGCGCTGTTCGCAGGTTTCTACTACTGGGGTCCGAAGTGGACTGGTTTCATGTACAACGAAACCCGCGGCAAGATTCACTTCTGGGCTTCGCTGATCACGTTTAACGTGACCTTCTTCCCGATGCACTTCCTGGGTCTGGCTGGTATGCCACGTCGCTATGCTGACTACGCAGCTCAGTTCACCGATTTCAACATGATCGCGTCCATCGGTGCATTCGGTTTTGGTTTGTCTCAGGTGTACTTCCTGTTCTTCGTTGTGCTGCCATCGATTCGTGGTGGCGAGAAGGCAGCGGCGAATCCCTGGGAGGGTGCTGAAGGTCTGGAGTGGACTGTGCCAAGTCCGGCGCCGTTCCATACCTTTGAAACGCCACCGACAGTGAAATAATTGCTTAGCGCCGGCGGCTGTCGCCGCCGGCAACGTACAAGGCATCCATGTCTGAACAGAACAAGCCAAACAATCTGCGTACTGCACTGATCCTGTTGTCGATTGCTGCGGTGTTTTTCGCAGGTGTCATTCTTAAGCACTCGCTGTTCGGAGGCTGAGGATGGCGACTACCGAGCAGGAGGACAGCCAGCGCCGCAACCGCAGGAATGGGCGAATGCTGGGCAAGTTGTTGCTCGCCGCGGTACTGATGTTCGGTTTCGGTTACTCGCTGGTGCCTTTGTACGAGAAGATTTGCGAGATCACTGGCATCAATGTGCTGGCGGTGCAGGAAACCGTGAACGTGAAGCCGTCGAACACACAGATCGACGCCAGCCGCACGATCACTGTCGAGTTTGATGCCAACACCACCGGTCCCTGGCGGTTCAAGCCGGCAGTATCCAGTATCCAAGTGCATCCGGGTGAGATGGCGCAGGTGGTTTACGAAGTGATTAACACGCAGAGCAGAGCGATGGAAGCGCAGGCGATTCCGAGCTATGCCCCGCAAGAGTCGGCAGGGTATTTCCGGAAAATGGAATGCTTCTGCTTCAAGCAGCAAACGCTGGCACCGAATGAGGCGCGGCAAATGCCGGTCAGCTTTTATGTCGATCCGGCCTTGCCGAAGAATGTAAAAACGATCACCCTCTCCTACACCTTTTTCGAGGTCGGATTGGCAGGCAAGGCAAGCTGAAAGGCAGTGATCGCGTGGATGATTTGAAACAAGCGAGCCAGCGGCGCATGTCGTTTGTCGCTACGGTAAAAGCGGTACTGTGGTCTTTTTTTGGTGTGCGCAAGAAAAGCGCGTATGAAGAAGACACGCAAAAACTCAATCCGGTGCATGTGATCATCGCAGGCATCATTGCAGCAGTGCTGTTTGTGCTGGCGCTGCTGTTGTTGGTAAAGATCGTCGTGGCGACATAAGCTGAAATAATCGCCGCGGCCACTGATTTAATTTTGAACTTCGTCATCAGGGGAAGCAGATGAGTACTCAACAAGGCCAAGCGCCCTATTATTTTGTGCCCGGGCCATCCAAATGGCCGGTGCTGATGGGCGCCGCATTGCTCGTCACCATGGCAGGCGCCTCGGCCTGGGTCAATGGTATCGGCTGGGGCAAGTCGGTCAACATCGCCGGCATTATTGCAGCGATCGTGGTGCTGTACTACTGGTTCGGTGATGCGATTGCCGAATCCGAAGGCGGCATGTACAACGCGCGTATTGATACTTCTTACCGCTGGAGCATGAGCTGGTTCATTTTCTCCGAGGTGATGTTCTTCGGGGCATTCTTCGGCGCGCTGTTCTATGCTCGCTCGATCAGCATGCCCTGGTTGGCTGACCTCGACCACAAATTTCTCTGGCCTGACTTTGCCGCCAACTGGGGCAATACTGGTCCTGCAGGCACGATCGATCAATTCGAAACCATGGGCCCGTTCTGGATCCCGACGATCAACACCGCATTGCTGCTGACTTCAGGTGTGACGCTTACGATTGCGCACCACGCGCTGCGCGAAGGCCAGCGTAACAAAACAGCAGTGTGGCTGTTCGCCACTATTTTTCTGGGTGCGATCTTCATGGGCTTTCAGGCTTATGAATACATGCACGCTTACAGCGACCTGAATCTGAAGCTGACTTCAGGCATCTACGGTTCGACCTTCTTCCTGTTGACAGGCTTCCACGGGTTCCACGTCACCATGGGCGCGATCATGCTGTCCGTCGTTCTGTACCGTGTGCTCAAGGGCCACTTCACACCGGAGCAGCATTTCGCTTTTGAAGGTGCCGCCTGGTACTGGCACTTCGTTGACGTGGTGTGGCTGGGTTTGTACGTTGTCGTTTACTGGCTATAAATGCCCCCACGATAAAAAAAGCCGCACTTCGGTGCGGCTTTTTGTTCATTGGATCAGTGAAAACAGGCGAGACTAGCAGGGGTTATGCGGTCAGCCGACGGCATTTCTCCATCCCGTCAATAATTGATGCCCGTAGGTGCTATCCACCCTAGCCTGTGCGCGACCAGAATCAGCACAAACAGCAGAATTGAGAAGCCGACACGGAATGCCAGTGCCTGCACCGTGCGGTTACTGCGGCCCTTGTCGCGCATCAGAAATACCAGCGCCGAGGCTAGGCTGCCGATGATGAGTATGAAGGCCATGCCGACTAGAATTTTCATAAGTGATTGTGCCGGGCGCCACCAGCGTACCGGCGAGACCAACAACGTTATTCATTTGAGCGTCCCATTGTAATGCGATTGCACTTCCGCCCGCGCTGGATTCCTTTGATCGCTACCCTGCTCGTGGCGGGTATGGGTATTGCGCTGGGCAACTGGCAAACCCGTCGCGCTGATGAAAAGACCGGGATTGCCAACGCGATTGCTGCCCGTAGTCAGCTTGATCCGCTGCCGCTGAGCCGTGTGGCCACGGGTGAGGTGCCAGAAGAATTCAGGCCGGTCACAGCGCGAGGTGTTTTTGTCGCAGACTGGCCGCTCTACCTCGACAACCGTCCTTTGCAGGGCAAAGCGGGTTTTTATTTGGCGATGCCCTTGCGGGTGACGGGCAGTGACAAAGTCGTCATCGTCCTTCGTGGCTGGTTCCCGCGCGATGTGCGTGATCGCCAGCGACTACCCGCTATCCCTGTACCCCAGGGAGAAGTCGAGGTCGCTGGCCTCGTGCGCACCTCGGCCGGAAAACTGATGCAGCTGGGTGAAACACCCGCACTGACGCCGGGTGCAGTTGTACAAAATCTGGACATCGCTGATCTGGCGAAGGCAAGCAGACTTCCCCTGCAAAATTTTATAATTGAGCAGACGAATTCTGTGAATGATGGGCTGGTGCGTGACTGGCCCGCACCGTCGTCGGGAATTGATACTCACCGTGGCTATGCTTTTCAGTGGTATGCACTGGCGGCTGCGGCCTTTTTGTTTTTTATCGTGACTGGATTTCGACGTGCAAGTAAGCCAAACGCCTGAGTCAAAACCTTCTGACAGTGGCAAGCGCAGCAACCGCATGCTCTTCATTGTGCTCGCGGTTTGCGCAGCGCCGCTGATCCTGTCCTATCTTTCTTACTACGTCATCAAACCCGAGGGCCGCACGAACTACGGCGATCTGATCGATCCGCGCGCGTATCCAATACCCGAGCTCGGGCTGAAACAACTCGATGGCAAACCCGCATCACTGGAACAATTCGCCGGCAAATGGATTTTGCTGCAGGTCGATCAAGCCGCCTGTGCCAAACCTTGTGCCGACAAGCTTTACTACATGCGTCAGTTGCGTCTCACGCAAGGCAAGGAAATGGACCGCATTGAGCGCGTGTGGCTCGTCACTGATGGCGCACCCCTGGATACCGCGCTGATGAAGCAATATGACGGCACCAACCTCCTGCGCGTCGATCCGAAAAAGCTCGCTGCCTGGTTGCCGACCAAGGGGGGCACACAAGCAGCTGATCATCTCTACATGATCGACCCGCTAGGTAATCTGATGATGCGTTTCCCCAAA
>CAZXDB010000055.1:4751-15875 GCA_964639465.1 uncultured Bifidobacterium sp.
GGTTGCTATGGCGAGGCCAATCCTTTTCTCGCGCATGCCGAAATACGTGCTGCCGAAACGCTGATGCCTACCGGCCCGGTGACAGTTTTCAAAGCCTGGATAGAAATGATTCACCGCTATCTGGCGATGGGTGTCGGTGTGCTGATCATTGCATCACTGGTGGCTGGCTGGCGACTCTGGCGTCGCACACAAGAGTCGCGATACGCGCCGCAGTTGCCTGCCTTTCTGCTGTTTTTCGTTTGTCTTCAGGGAGCGTTTGGCGCATGGACGGTCACCCTGAAACTGCAACCCGTGATTGTGACAATTCACCTCTTGCTCGGTCTTTCCTTGTTGGCCTTGCTCACCTGGCATGCGCTGCGTCAGAGTCCGCGCCCACTTGTCGCGCCGCTGGCCGGCCAACTGCGCGTTCCCGCAGTCATCGCGCTGGGTGTGAGCTTTGTGCAAATTGCACTGGGCGGTTGGGTCAGCACCAATTACGCGGCACTTGCCTGTGGTGGTTTCCCGTTATGTCAGGGCGAGTGGATGCCCGCCATGGATTTCAGCCATGGTTTCACCCTGTGGCGCTCGCTCGGCATGACTGCCGCTGGCGATTACTTACCATTTGATGCGCTGACTGCGATTCACTGGGTACACCGGCTCTTCGCCGTGGTGGTGGTGGTCATCGTGGGATGGGTTGCTCACAGAGCGTCGCACATGCCCGGCGTCGAGCGTCTGGGTCGGGCCTTGTTATGGCTGATCGTGCTGCAGTTTTGTACCGGCATGGCCACGGTGTTGTTTGATTGGCCGCTGACCATCGCCGTGCTGCATAACGCCGGTGCTGCGCTGCTGGTGCTCATTCTCACCATGCTAAACTATCGTCTCTCCAAGCCTGTCGCAAAGGTCGCCGAATCCCGGGCCAGTCACCTGCCTGCATGATCGATCCGCCATGACCACCCTCACAGCTCAACCCAATCGCATCGCCCAGTACTGGGCACTGACCAAGCCGCGCGTGACCCAACTGGCCGTGTTTTGCGCGGTGATTGGCATGTTCCTCGCTACCCCCGAGCTGCCCGACTGGCGGTTGCTGATTTCAGCGACGATTGGCATTTGGTTGTTGGCGGGTGCAGCGTTCGCCGTCAATTGCCTGGTTGAACGCGAAATCGACTCCCGCATGGCCCGCACTGCCCGCAGACCCATGGCCCGAGGCGAAATCACTGTACCGCAAACCCTGGCATTCTCTGGCGTAATCGGCGGTGCCGGGATGTGGGTACTGTACAACCTCGTCAACCCGCTCACGATGTGGTTGACCTTCGCCACCTTCGTTGGTTATGCAGTCATCTACACCATCATTCTCAAGCCCGCGACCCCGCAAAACATTGTGATCGGCGGTTTGTCCGGCGCAATGCCGCCTGCACTGGGCTGGGCGGCCATTGCCAACGATGTGCCCATGCAAGCCTGGATTCTGGTGCTGATCATCTTTGTCTGGACGCCACCGCATTTCTGGGCGCTCGCACTTTACCGCCGCGACGATTACGCCAAGTCCGGTCTGCCGATGCTGCCGATTACGCACGGCATGGAGTTCACTCGATTCCATGTCTGGCTCTACACCATCATACTGTTTGCCACGACCATGCTGCCTTATGCAGTACGAATGAGCGGTCTGATTTATCTGGTCAGTGCAGTGATTCTCGGCGCTATTTTTCTTTGGTACGCATGGCGCATCTATCGTCACTACAACGACCTGATCGCGCGTAAAGCTTTTACCTACTCAATCATTTATTTGTCGTTACTGTTTGCGGCATTGCTGATTGACCACTACCTGCCCTTCTGATCATGAGCAAGCGGTTCTTCCATCTGACGTATTGGTTGGCTTGTGCATTTTCCTGCGTAGTGGCCTTGTCTGCCTGCGATCCCAAGGGTGTGCCGACACCTAAAACAGTCTTTGCAAATACGGATATCACCGGGCTGGACTACGGTAAGGATTTCGCGCTCACCGACCACAACGGCAAGCTGCGCACGATCGCCGACTTTCGCGGTAAGCTCGTGCTGGTGTTCTTCGGGTTTACGCATTGTCCGGACGTCTGCCCGACCACCTTGTCCGAAATGGCCGGCATCATGAAATCCCTCGGGCCGGATGCGGACAAACTGCAAGTGCTGTTCGTCACACTCGACCCCGAACGCGATACGCCGGAAGTGATGGCCGGCTATGTGCCCGCATTTCATCCTGAATTTCTCGGTCTCTATGGTGATCAGCCCGCCACCGAAAAAGTTGCACGTGATTTCAAAATCTTCCTGCAGCGCGTTCCCGGACCGGATGGCAAAAGCTACACCATTGATCACACCGCAGGCAGCTATGTTTTCGATACGCGGGGACGACTGCGACTGTTTGTACGGCATGGTCAGGGTGGTACGTCGTTGCTGAATGACCTGAAATCGCTGCTTTCTGAAAGCTAAGTACTCTCGTATATTTCATTGTTAAAGTTAGTCGATGGTTCACGAAAGCCGCTGGATCCCGGCGCAGGCCGGGATCCAGCGGCTTTCAATTTTCATCAGATGGTTTTGACAATGAAAAATAGGAAGCTGCTTAGTCAGAAATAAAAAACAAAATAAAAAAAGCGCCTTGAAATTTCCAAGGCGCTTTTTAGCTGAGGAGAATGATGTTTTTACGCGTACTCTGCCAGCGCCACTTTCATCTTCTTCATCGCCGCCACTTCAATCTGGCGTATCCGTTCAGCAGACACACCAAATTCGGCCGCCAGTTCATGCAAGGTCGCGCCCGAGCCGTCGTCATTGGCAAGCCAGCGCGCCTCAACGATGCGGCGTGAACGCTCATCCAGTTTACCAAGCGCTGCTTCGAGGCCGTCAGAGTGCAGACGATCGCGCTGTTTCGCTTCCAATACTTTCGTCGGTTCCGAATGCTCGGCTGACAAATAGCTGATCGGTGAAAAACGATCCTCTTCATCATCCGTCGGCGATTCAAGTGCGATATCGCGTCCACCGAGCCGCGTTTCCATCTCAATGACTTCTTCGCGTTTGACGTTCAGCGTTTTTGCCAGCGCATCGACTTGATCCGGCGTCATCGTGTCCAGACTGGACTTGTGGCTACGCAGGTTAAAAAACAGTTTTCGCTGGGCTTTGGTTGTCGCGAGTTTTACCATGCGCCAGTTGCGCAGGATGTATTCATGAATTTCTGCCTTGATCCAGTGCATTGCATACGACACCAGACGCACGCCCTGTTCCGGGTCGAAGCGTTTGACCGCTTTCATCAGGCCGACATTACCTTCCTGAATCAGGTCGGCATGTGGCAGACCGTAGCCCAGATAACCGCGTGCAATTGACACCACCAGCCGCAGGTGCGACATCACCAGTGCCTGTGCTGCTGAAAGATCCGCTTTATCGCGCAACTGGCGCGCGAGCGATGATTCTTCTTCTTGCGTGAGAAGGGGCAGCCGGTTCACGGCCGAAATATAAGCATCCAGATTGCCCAGGCTGCCGGGAAAACCGAGAGCGAGTGCCTGACGATCAGCCGGCACCAGGGCGGACGATGCGGACATAGCTGTCATTGTTTCTCCTTGAGGGGTTCTGTCCCAAAACGCTGCTGTGAGGGGCAATTTCTGCCCTTGCAGCCCTAATATTAGCACTCTCCTCAGTCGAGTGCTAAGGGCGGGGTCTGGATTTCGGTGAGGGATGTTTATTAAAAAAGAATCATCCTCGGGCCTTCCGCGGTAAGCCTTCCTGTGGCACGTCTGCGGGGGGGGCGACGGAGGCCGGCGCTACCCGCTGGGTGATTAGCCTCATACCGGGGTAGGCAACGCATGATGGCAAGCGTTGGTGTGTGGGCGACGGTCTGGCAGCTCGGCTATCCCGGTTGACGCAGCGAACGCCGTACCGAAAGCGCGGCCCCGATCACCCCCAGCGCTGCACTGCCCGCCAGCAGCATGGCCGTAGTGCCTGCAGGCAGCGGGGCAAGCCGGAAAGCCGAACCATACAGTTGGGCCAGCTGCATCACCGACGCATTCAGCAGCCACAAGGCCATCAGCACGCCGGCCATGGCCAGCGCACCGGCAGCCAGTCCGAGCAGGGCGCCGGTGTAATAAAAGGGGCGGGAGACAAAGCCATCTGTTGCACCCAGCAAGCGCAGGACAGCGATTTCTTCGGACTGCGTCACCACTTGCAGGCGGATGGTGTTGAATACCACGGCAAGCACCACGCCGCAGAGTGTGGCAGCCAGCAGCCAGAGCACCGAGGTCGCCAGTGTCATCAGCGCAGCCAGACGCTTGACCCAGGCTGAGTCCAGCTGCACGGTGTCCACGCCCGACAATTTGCGCAGACTCGCTGCGAGTTTCTCAATGCGGGACGCGCCTGCCACGTCTTCTGCGCTCGTCAGTTTCAGTACATAAGCATCCGGCAGTGGGTTATTGCCCAGCGTTGCCACCACATCCGTGACGCCGGAACGCTGTCTGAGCGATTCGAGTGCCTTGTCGCGCGAGACGAATTCAATCTTTGCCGTCAGTTGTGCCTGCCGTACGCGCGTTCGAATTTCATCGCCGATTGTCTGAATCCGGTCGCCGGGGATCTCGGTGGACAGGAATACGCTGATTTCCGGCTCAACCGCGATGCCTTGCGATACCGGCCGTACATTGTCGAGCACCGTGAGTCCTGCCAGTGGCAACATCAGTGCCAGTGCAATGACCAGGACATTGAAAATAAAACTACCCGGTGCGGCAGTCATTCGCGTGAACGCCGCGCGTAATGCAAAGCCATGTTCTCTGAAGAGTCTCATGCGCCCACCTCGCTGCCGGCATCATGCGTTGCGGCGACCTTGCCGTGTGCCAGTTCAAAGACCCGGTCTGCGCCCTGCAGCAGGCGTTCGTCATGGGTCGAAATGATGCAGGTGACGCCGGCTGTATTAAAGGTCTGCAGCATATCCATCACACCATTTGCGCTGGCGCGATCCAGATTGGCCGTGGGTTCGTCAGCCAAAATGATGCGAGGCTTGTGCACGATGGCGCGCGCGATCGAGACGCGCTGCTGTTCGCCACCCGATAGTGACATTGGCGCTGCTGCTGCCTTGTTGTCCAGTCCCACCCGCTCCAGTGCAACCATGGCGCGTTGCCGTGATTCCGGCGCCGATGCGCCGGCGACCACCAGCGGCAGCATCACGTTGTCGAGGACGCTGCGATCATGCAGCAGCCGGTGTTGCTGCAGAATCAGACCGAGTTTGCGGCGAAGAAAGGGCAGCGTGGTTCGATTGAGTTTACGCATATCCTGACCACTGACCAGCAAGACGCCACCGGTGGGGCGCTCGATACCGGCAATCAGTTTAAGCAGGGTCGACTTACCTGCACCGGAGGGACCTGTCAGAAAAACCAGTTCACCCTCGTTCACCGAGAGCGTGAGGTCGGACAGCGCGAAAACATCGCCCGGATATTTTTTTGTGACGTGGGAAAACGAGATGATGGACATCGATGGTTTTATGGTCGTTTTGTCGGGGATGTTATGGCGCTGCTTATCACGCGGCTTATGACGCAGTGGATGACGCTATTTTAAAGGACAGCGGTTCGGCGTCGCGGGCGCGATGACTGTCAGCCCAGCAGCGCATCAACAAATTCAGCAGCCACAAAGGGCTGTAAATCATCGATCGCTTCGCCAACGCCAATGAAATAGACCGGGATCGCGCGCTGCGTGACGATGGCCGCCAGCACGCCACCCTTGGCTGTGCCGTCCAGCTTGGTGACGATCAGCCCGGTCAGCGACAGCGCATCATCAAAAGCCTTCACCTGCGCCAGCGCATTTTGCCCGGTATTGCCGTCAATGACGAGCAGCACTTCGTGTGGCGCACCTTCCATGCCCTTGCCGATCACACGCTGGATTTTTTTCAGCTCATCCATTAGATGCAGCTGGGTCGGCAAGCGACCCGCCGTGTCTACCATGACCACATCCACGCCCCGTGCCCTGCCCGCCTGCACGGCATCAAACGCAACGGCGGCAGGATCACCGGATTCCTGCGCAATCACTGCCACATCATTACGCTGACCCCAGACCATCAGTTGCTCTCGGGCGGCCGCACGAAACGTATCACCAGCAGCCAGCAGGACTTTCTGATCGTGCTGCTGCATGTGCTTGGCCAGCTTGCCGATGGTGGTCGTTTTGCCTGCGCCATTGACGCCGGCAATCATCAGCACCAGCGGCTGCTCGCGGTTCAGTACCAGCGGCTTTTCCAGTGGTCTGAGAAAATCGATCATGAGTGCGCGCAGTGCCGATTTCACCTGCGCGGCCTCGGTCAGCTTGTCCTGCTTGACACGAGTTTTCAGCGCATCCAGCAACTGCGTCGTTGCACTCACGCCAGCATCGGCCATCAGCAGCGCAGACTCCAGCTCTTCATACAAGGCCTCATCAATCCGGGTGCCGATAAACAGCGTCGAAAGATTGGATGAGGTACGAGATAAACCGGATTTGAGCCGCTGCATCCACGAACTGGCCGGCTTTGCTGCCGGCGTGGTCGCTGCAGTCGCTGTAACCACTGCATCAGCTGCGTTTGACGCGTTGTTTACATTTTGATCGTTCGGAGCGCTCGACAATGCATCGGAAGAGGCGGAAGCAGGCGCATCAGCGTCGACAATTGCCGTCGTGGATGCGGCGTCGGCTTCATGTGTTTTTTTCCTGAAAAACTTGAACATCGGTATCCGGGGTGGTGCGCAGCGGGGAAAAAGACAAGCAGATACAATCGGGCACTTCCGGCGCATTTCTGCCCCAATCGACTCCTATTTTAGCAGAGCAAAGACCATGAAATTTCGCCCGTTATGGCTGGCTTTTGTCGTACTCCTGATCGAGGTGCTTGGTCTTAGTGCGGGCCTCGCGTGGGCAGGACCTGCCGCACAAGAATTCAAACTCGCTAACGGCATGCGAATCATCGTTCAGGAAGACCGTCGCGCCCCGACCGTGGCGCACATGGTCTGGTACCGCGCGGGCAGCATCGATGAACAAAACGGCACCACCGGCGTGGCCCACGTACTTGAGCACATGATGTTCAAGGGAACGGCCAAACTCAAGCCTGGCGAATTCAGCAAAAAAGTCGCCGAGCTCGGTGGACGTGACAATGCCTTCACCGGCAAGGATTACACCGCCTACCATCAGCAGGTCGAGAAATCCCGCCTTGAGCAAGTCATGGCGCTGGAAGCAGATCGCATGCAAAACCTCCGGATGGACAAGGCTGAGTTCGGCAAGGAAATCCGGGTTGTCATGGAAGAGCGCCGCTTGCGCACCGATGATCAGCCGATTGCCTTGCTTTTCGAGGCACTCAATGCAACGGCCTATGTCGCACACCCGTACAAAAATCCTGTCGTTGGCTGGATGGATGACCTGAAGAATATGACCGCCGCCGATGCGCTGGCCTGGTATCAGCGATGGTATGCGCCGAACAACGCCACCATGGTTGTGACAGGCGATGTCGATGCAAAGCAGGTTCATGCACTTGCGCAAAAATATTTCGGCAACATTCCACCAAAGACGCTACCGAAAACCAAGCCACAGCAAGAGCCACCGCAGACCGGTATCAAGCGTGTTGTCGTCAAAGCGCCCGCTGAAAATCCTTACCTTGTCATGGCATACAAAGTGCCCAAGCTGGTCGATGTCGAAAAAGATGACGAGTCGCACGCGCTTGATGTGCTGGCCGCCGTGCTGGATGGCTACGACAATGCGCGCCTGCCCGCCAAACTGGTGCGTACCGAACGACTCGCCAACTCGGTCGATGCCAGTTATCAGGGTACCGCGCGCGGGCCGGTGATGTTCACGTTGTCCGGCGTGCCCGCCAAAGGCACCAGCGTTGCCCAGCTGGAGCAGGCCTTGCGCGCTGAGGTCGAGCGTATTGCCAAAGAAGGTGTGTCGACCGATGAGCTCAAGCGCGTCAAAGCGCAGCTGATTGCCAGCCAGATCTACAAACGCGATTCCGTTTTCGGGCAGGCGATGGAAATCGGCGTGATGGAAATGTCGGGGATCTCGTTTCGTCAGATCAATCGCATCATCGAAAAACTGGCTGCGGTCACACCAGTTCAGGTGCAGGCAGTAGCCCAAAAATATTTTTCGGATGATCAGCTGACAGTCGCCACACTCGAACCCCTGCCAGTGTCAGCGCAGGCAGAGCGTAAACCTGACGTCTCCGGCCTCAGGCATTAATTTGTTGTCTCATCAGGCCGCGTGCGGCGTTGGCAGTGCCTTGCCGTCGACCTGACGAGGCAGGTTCTACACAAGGAAATAAATACGATGTTGAAAAAAATCTGGATCATTGCGTTTCTGTGCGTCGCCAGCACCGCACATGCGGCGCTCAATATTCAGCACTGGACGCTGCCCAATGGCACACGCGTTTATTTCGTTGAGAACCATACGATTCCGATTCTGGATGTGAATGTGGATTTCGATGCGGGCGGGCGACGTGATCCGGCTGGTAAATCCGGTACCGCGTCGTTGACCAATGCGATGCTGGCTCGTGGCATCGCGGCGTCCACGCTGGCCGATGGCCGTACCGAACCCGCAATGACCGAAGCGCAGATTTCCGATGCGATCGCTGATATTGCGGCGCAACGGGGTGGCGGCGCTGGCACCGACCGATCAGGCATGGCCATACGCACGCTCGCTTCCAAAGCTGAGCGCGATCAAGCGATTTTTCTGCTGGCCCGTTTGCTGTCGCAACCGGCCATGCCAGCGGAGTTTCTTGCGCGCGACAAGGCGCGCACGATTGCCGGCATACGTGAGGCACTGACCAAGCCGGAATCGATTGCCAGCAAAGCCTTCTGGCGTCTTGCCTATGGCGACCATCCTTATGGTGTGGAGGCGACAGTTGAATCCATCGAGGCCATCACCCGCGAGGACTTGCTTGATTTTCATGCGAAACACTACGTCGCCAATCGTGCCGTCATCGCCATGATTGGCGACATCAGTCGCGAAGAAGCCAATGCCATTGCCATCGAGCTGACACGCCGGCTGCCCCAGGGCGAGGCCTTGCCCGAGATGCCTGTCGTGGCTAAGCCGGTGGGTAGTGAGCAACGCATTCCACATGCTGCATCACAGGCCCATATTCTGGTCGGAGCCCCCACGCTGGCACGCAGTGATCCGGATTTTTTTGCGCTGACGGTGGGTAATTACATTCTTGGTGGCGGCGGATTTGTATCGCGCCTCACGAGTGAGGTGCGTGAAAAGCGTGGCCTCGCCTACAGCGCCTACAGTTACTTTAGTGCGATGGCGCAGCCCGGTCCCTATCAGGCGGGGCTACAGACGCGCAAGGACCAGGCGGAAGAAGCACTGAAGGTCGTGCGCGATACCATCGCGACCTATTTGCGCGATGGCCCGACGGAAGCCGAACTCAAGGCGGCGAAAGCCAATCTCGTGGGCGGTTTTCCGCTTCGTATCGACAATAACCGCAAAATTCTCGACAACATAGCGGCGATCGGTTTTCATCAGCTGCCACTGGATTACCTCGATACCTGGACCACACGGGTCGAAAAAGTCACGGTCGCAGACATTCGCGCGGCTTTCGCCCGCAAGCTGTCGATGGACGGTCTAGTGACTGTCGTGGTCGGCGCCGAGAAATAAGTCCTGATGAATCGCCGGCCCACTGTTCCCCGGCAAGTGCGCATCATTGGCGGGCAATGGAAGCGCACCCCTCTGCCGGTACCTGACGCGGAAGGATTGCGGCCCACGCCGGATCGGGTACGTGAAACCGTATTCAACTGGCTGGAACATCTGCAGCAGCGCAGTTGGCGCGGCCGGCATTGTCTGGATTTGTTTGCCGGCACGGGTGCACTGGGCTGGGAAGCGGCCAGTCGTGGTGCAGAAAATGTCGTGCTGGTGGAATCGGATGCTGGCGCAGTCCGGCGTTTGGAGGCGACGCGTGACAAGCTGCAAGCAGGTAACGTGCGCATCGTGCGGGCTGATGCCCTGCATTGGCTGAAACGCGCCACGGAAAAATTCCATCTGATTTTTCTTGACCCGCCGTATGCGCAACAGCGACTCCCTGAGTTGTTGCCGCAGTGCCGGGACTTGCTTGTGTCCGGCGGACTGGTCTATGCTGAATCTGCCCAGCCGTTTACCGATCTGTGTACGGAAAACGGACTGGCTGGCTGGACAGCGACACGCATGGACAAGGCGGGAATGGTTCATTTTGGTCTCTTCGCCCCCGAGGATGCGGGATTGAATTAGGGCATAATTCGCGTTCTTTGTATTCCACCGAGCAATAAATTTGCTCCTGCCTTTACCGTAAGAGGACTTCTTCATGGTTGCAGCTGTTTATCCCGGAACTTTTGATCCGCTCACGCGGGGCCATGAAGATCTGGTGCGCCGCGCCTCCGGGCTGTTCGACCGTCTGGTTGTCGGTGTCGCTGACAGTAAAGCTAAACGGCCCTTCTTTTCACTCGAAGAGCGGCTGGATATCGCCAGAGAGGTGCTGGGCCATTATCCGAATGTCGTGGTTGAAGGTTTTTCGGGCTTGTTGAAGGATTTTGTTCGTCGGCATGATGCCCGTGTGATTGTTCGCGGCTTGCGCGCGGTATCTGACTTTGAATATGAATTTCAGATGGCCGGCATGAACCGCTACCTGTTACCGGACGTAGAAACGTTGTTCCTGACGCCGTCGGATCAGTATCAGTTTATCTCCGGCACGATCGTTCGCGAAATCGCCGTGTTGGGCGGTGATGTTTCAAAGTTTGTTTTTCCATCCGTGGAAAAATGGCTGTTGAAAAAAATCGAAGCCGACAAGGCTGCTCAGTCCTGAGTTCATAGAGCCCGAGAGAAGATCATGGCACTGATGATTACCGACGATTGCATCAACTGCGACGTCTGTGAACCGGAATGCCCCAATGAGGCGATTTTCATGGGGCCGCTGATCTATCAGATCGACTCGGACAAGTGCACCGAATGTGTCGGTCATTTCAATGAGCCGCAATGTCAGCAGGTTTGTCCCGTGGCCTGCATTCCCGTGGATCCCTTCCGCATCGAGGGTCGTGAAGTACTCGAAGCAAAATATCAGCGTCTGAGCGTCAAAACCCCCGCCGCCTGAACCTTGCAGGTGAAATCCTGTCTTTAGAGAGTGTTGACACCCTCTAAGATTCTTCAGGCGATCAATTTTCCATGACGATGATTGGCATGCCCCGC
>CAZXDB010000056.1:0-2667 GCA_964639465.1 uncultured Bifidobacterium sp.
CGCGGCGTGCGCTGCAAATACCCCTGCTGGATGAGATAAGGCTCAAGCACATCCTCGATGGTGTCGCGCTCCTCGCCGATCGCTGCGGCGAGATTGTCTAGACCGACGGGTCCGCCGCTGAATTTAAATAGCACCGCTTCGAGTAGCTTTCGGTCCATCAGATCAAACCCCACCGGATCGACATCCAGCATCCTCAGCGCCGCATCAGCGATCGCGCTGGTGATTTCGCCCTTGCCTTTGACTTCCGCGTAATCACGCACACGACGCAGAAGGCGGTTAGCGATACGCGGCGTGCCGCGACTGCGGCGGGCAATTTCTATCGCACCATCGCCGACGATCACGGCATTGAGCAAGGATGCACTGCGCGTGACGATGCGCGCCAATTCTTCCGGGGTATAAAACTCCAGTCGCGACACGATGCCGAAGCGGTCTCGTAACGGATTGGTGAGCATGCCCGCACGAGTCGTGGCGCCGACCAGCGTGAAGGGTTGCAAATCCAATCGCACCGAACGGGCGGCCGGACCTTCACCGATCATGATATCGATCTGGTAATCCTCGAGTGCCGGATAAAGAATTTCCTCAACCACCGGTGAGAGCCGATGAATCTCATCAATAAACAGCACGTCATTGGCTTCGAGATTGGTCAGCAGGGCGGCCAAGTCTCCAGCACGCTCAAGCACAGGGCCTGAGGTCTGACGCAGATTCACGCCCATTTCACGCGCAATAATGTGCGCCAGCGTTGTCTTGCCTAAGCCGGGTGGACCAAACAACAGGGTATGGTCCAGCGCTTCACCACGATTGCGCGCTGCCGTGATGAAAATCTCCAGCTGCTCGCGAATTTTTTCCTGACCCACATAGTCGTCGAGCTTGTGAGGACGAAGTGCGCGCTCGATCGCCTCTTCGTTGGGCGACACCGGGGTGGCGGCAATAATACGCTGCTCGCTGAAATCGTCGGTCTGTATGCTCATCGCTGCATTGTAGCCTGAGGCTGGCTGGCTCAAGCTTTGGAGAGGGCCTTGAGAGCGTGACGTATGCCGTCAGAGACGCTACTGCCGGCCGGTACTTGCTTGAGGGCGAGCGTGGCTTCCTTGTCGGAATAGCCGAGTGCGAGCAGCGCATTCAATATGTCGCTGTTGCTGTCCTGAGCCGCCGCACCCGTGCTACCCAGGTCCGCACCAAGTTTGCCTTTTAATTCGAGCAACAGACGCTCGGCGGTTTTTTTACCGATGCCGGGAATTTTAGTCAGCCGCCCTGTTTCCTGCAATGTGACTGCCTGCGCCAAATCAGCTGCCGACATCCCGGATAACAAGGCCAGCGCTGTGCGGGCGCCCACGCCACTGATCTTGATCAACTCGCGAAACAGCTCGCGCTCCTGCGCAGTGCCAAAACCAAAGAGCAATTGCGCGTCTTCACGCACCACGAAGTGCGTCAGCAAAACCACCTTCTCGCCGACTGAGGGCAATTGATAGAAGGTGCTCATGGGGACGCTGACTTCATAGCCGACACCCTGGCAATCGACGAGTAAGTGCAGGGGATTTTTATCGAGCAGAATGCCGCAGAGGCGACCGATCATTTGGAATCTCTTGGATAGGTACTGAATACAACATCAAATTTAGGCGCACCGGTCACGAAAGCCGCGTAACCGAGCACCCTGCTGTTTAATGACAAAGCCGCATGATAGCGCAGCGCCTCTGGTGTTCAGTGCCGGTTTCATCAGTCGTTAGCGTGACGTGCCAATGCAGGCAGCGACCGATGAAATCGGCGCTCAGCCAACCAAGCGACCGCCGCGAATGCGCAGCCCCTTGCGCGCCAGCTCAGGCGCCAGTCCGCTCAGGGTGGCCAGACCTGCACCCGCATGCGCATGACAGATGGCCACACCCAGCGCATCGGCGGCATCGGTACCGGGCAGGCCATCGAGCTTGAGTAATCGCTGCACCATCGCCTGCACCTGAGATTTCTGCGCCTTGCCCTGCCCGACCACGGCCTTTTTGACTTGCAGCGCGGTGTACTCGGCCACCGGGAGAGATGCGCCGACCAACCCGCAAATGGCCGCACCGCGCGCCTGTCCAAGCAGCAGCGTGGATTGCGGATTGACGTTGGAAAAAACGATCTCGATGGCCGCGCAGTCGGGCTGGTAGGCATCAATGACTTCCGCCACGCCATCCAGGATGACTTTCAGACGCGAAGGCAAATCGCCATCGGGTATACGGATGGTACCGGAGGCGACGTAGGCTAGCCGGTTACCTTCTTTGTGTATGACGCCAAAACCGGTGACCCGCAGGCCGGGGTCGATACCTAGGATTTTCATGCCAAGATTATGACAGGAGGGCGGGGTATAGGTCGTTCCAGTAGGGGTTGGCTTCCTCGATCAGGCCGATCTTCCAGGCTCGCCGCCAGTTTTTTAGCTGTTTTTCTCGCTGGATCGCCGATAGCATTTCAGGGGTGTGTTCATACCAAACCAGGTTATGCGCTTGATAACGCGAAGTGAAGCCAGGTACGGCATCTGCCTTGTGTTCGTAAACTCGTCGAATCAGATCCCTGGTCACACCGATGTAGAGGATGCCATTTCGCTCACTGGCCATGATGTATACGAACGGCATTGGAAAACGTCAACGACACTGGACCCCGGCCTTCGCCGGGGTGACGTTATTTGAGGTGATCGCTTTA
>CAZXDB010000056.1:2767-15846 GCA_964639465.1 uncultured Bifidobacterium sp.
TTAAAACTGTCATCCCGGCGAAGGCCGGGATCCAGTGTCTTTCGCATCAGCCCTGTCAATGCCTGAAATGCCGCACACCCGTGAAAGCCATCACAATGCCCTGCTCATCCGCTGCATCGATCACTTCCTGATCACGCATCGATCCACCCGGCTGTACGACGGCTGTGGCACCTGCACCGACCACGACGTCCAGTCCGTCGCGGAACGGGAAGAACGCATCCGACGCTACCGCAGAACCGGTGAGCGACAGACTGGCGTTTTGCGCTTTGATCGAAGCGATTCGCGCCGAATCCACGCGACTCATTTGTCCGGCGCCGACGCCGAGCGTCATGCCATTACCGCAGAAAACAATGGCATTTGATTTGACGAATTTGGCAACACGCCAGGCAAACATCATGTCTTGCAGTTGCTGTGGCGTTGGCTGTTTTTTACTGACGATAGTGAACTCATTCGCCATAACGTGCTTCGCATCGGGCGCTTGTAACAATAGCCCGCCACCCACGCGTTTGATATCAAACGCATTGCTGCCATTACCCAGCGGGATTTCCAGCAGGCGCACATTTTGTTTGGCTTCGAAAATCTTGTGCGCTTCCGCCGTGAATGCCGGTGCGATCAGCACTTCAACGAATTGCTTTGCAATGGCTTCGGCTGCCTTGCCATCGACTTCGACATTCAGGGCGATGATGCCGCCGAAGGCAGAGGTGGGATCCGTCTGGAGGGCTTTTGCGTAGGCTTCCGCAGCATTGGCACCCAACGCCACACCACAGGGGTTGGCATGTTTGATGATGACGCAGGCACTACCGTCCAGGCTTTTCACACACTCCCATGCCGCATCGGCATCGGCGATATTGTTGTATGACAGTTCCTTGCCCTGCAGCTGACGGTAATTCGCCAGCGCACCAGCGACCGTAGCTGTATCGCGATAAAAGGCGGCGGACTGATGCGGATTTTCGCCATAGCGCATGTCCTGCACTTTGGTGAATTGCAGGTTCAGCGTATCAGGATAGGCCGAGCGCGTTGCGTGCTGGTGATCAGCTCCGAGCGAACTCAGGTAATTCGTGATCGCCCCGTCATATTGCGCGGTATGCGCAAACACTTTTTTAGCGAGCGAAAAACGGGTTTCGTAACTGACATCGCCCTGCCCGGTACGCATTTCATTCAGCACTTTGTCGTAATCGGCAGGGTCGCAGATCACAACCACGTCTTTGTGATTCTTTGCCGAAGAACGCAGCATCGCAGGACCGCCGATATCGATATTTTCAATCGCATCCTCGAGGGAACACTGGTCTTGTGCGACAGTTTGCTGAAACGGATAGAGATTGACCACCACCATATCAATCGTGGGTATGTCGTGTACCGCCAGCGCTTCGGTATGCGCGGGAAAATCCCGGCGCGCGAGGATGCCGCCGTGGACTTTGGGATGCAAGGTCTTCACACGCCCGTCAAGCATTTCAGGGAAACCCGTGTAATCAGCGACCTCGGTGACCTCCAGACCGTGATCAGCCAGCAGCCGGGCAGTGCCGCCTGTCGACAGGAGTCGGATGTTCAAAGAGGCCAGCGCTCGGGCGAAATCGAGCACACCGGTTTTGTCGGAGACGGAAATCAGCGCTTGTCGGATCATGAGGAAATTATCAAAATTTGAATGAAGCCCTCAGACTGCCGGTGAGTCTGAGGTATTGAGAGGCTCTGACAAAAAGCCGCCAGCGCCGTTGGACCGTCTTGCCATCGACATTTTGTTAAAGCCTCTAGAGCAAACCGTGTTGCTGTAATTTTTTACGCAGCGTGTTGCGATTGATGCCCAGCATCTCGGCCGCATGCGACTGATTGCCGTTGGCACGCGCCATCACCGCCTCCAGCATCGGTTTTTCAACGGTGAATACCACCATCTCGTACACGTTATGGGGCTGCATCTCCCCCAGGTCACGGAAGTACTTTTCAAGACTTTTCTTGACGACATCCTGAATATTGTCTTTGCTCATACTGAATCGTTCGATACCAAGGGTGCGGGATGGTGCAACTTGTTGAGGCAGGCGCAGATCGGCAAACTCATGCGGCCAGCCTGTGCGAAGCGGGCGCATATTGTAACCGCTCGCCCAACGCAAGCTGCGACTGAAAAAATGCATCGACTGCCGCACGCTGTGTGTCGCAATCCTCGATGCGGTTCATCTGCTGCCGGAAGAGCTCACCGCCCTCCAGCGATTTGACATACCAGCCAATGTGCTTGCGCGCAGTACGCACACCCAGATAATCACCATAAAACGCATAGTGGGCGAGCAAATGCCGGGACATCAGCGTACGAACCTCTTCTACAGTCGGCGGCAACCGATGCTGGCCGGTGCGCAAAAAATGATCGATCTCCCGGAAAATCCACGGACGCCCCTGCGCAGCACGACCGATCATGACCGCATCGGCGCCTGTCTTTTTGAGCACGTATGCAGCTTTCTCCGGCGTGTCGATATCGCCATTGGCAACGACCGGGATGCCGACCGCCGCTTTGACGGCTGCGATGGTGTCGTATTCGGCCTCGCCGCTGTAGCCATCGGCGCGTGTTCTGCCATGCAAGGTCAGCATAGCGATGCCCGCCTGCTCGGCCATGTGTGCAATCGTCAGCGCATTTTTGTGCTGACGGTCCCAACCGGTACGAAATTTCAAGGTCACCGGCACATCCACAGCGGCCACCACGGCTTCCAGCAAGCGCGCGACCAGCGGCTCATCGCGCAACAGCGCCGAGCCGCACCAGTTGTTACACACCTTTTTAACCGGGCAGCCCATGTTGATATCAATGATCTGCGCGCCGCGATCGACATTGAAGCGCGCGGCCTCAGCCAGCAGCACGGGATCGGCCCCGGCAATCTGTACCGACTTGGGTTCCATCTCGCCTTCGTGATTGATGCGCCGCGCCGTTTTTTCGCTGGCCCAGACGCGCGGATTGGAAGCCGCCATTTCCGATACCGCGTAGCCCGCGCCCAGCTCTTTGCACAATTGCCGGAAAGGCCGGTCCGTGACGCCCGCCATCGGGGCGACGAAGACATTATTGCGAAGCTGATATGGGCCTAGCTGCATGGGATTCCAGTGGGGGCGCTGCAAAGGGGTTTCGCAAAGGGGTGCCTATTTTATACGCAGCAAGGCTGAATGCCGGCGCAAATTGCCTGATTGGATGGCCGGTGTTGCTACCCGGCCGCCAGATGCGTCAGGACGGCGTCATGCAGCAGGGTGAGACCGGTCGATCTCGTCCAAACCATCCGCTTCGAGATGCGTGGCATCCGCCCATTGCAGTACGCGGAATTGACGGCCATCCCACTGCAGCCGGTTGATCGCGGCATTGAGGATCGCGAAATCGCGCGGCGAGGTAATTGGCAATGCATGCGCGGCGCGATACAGGCAATCGAGTACCCCACCATGCGTGACAACCACGATACGCTGACCGGCATGTTGCCGGGCGAGGCGAGTAACGGCATCGACTGATCTCTGATGAAACTCCTCGCCTGTTTCAGCGTCGCGCTCGCCAGCGGGAAAGCGCGCATGAGGATCACGTGCCTGCCAGAGCGCAAACGCCTCGGGGTAGTGATGGCTGATTTCATCGTACATCAAGCCTTCGAAGGCGCCATAGCATCGTTCACGCAACGCACGATCAATGTGTACCGGCATCTGATGCAGGTCAGCGACGGCCTGCGCGGTATCGCGCGCTCTTTGCAAATCGCTCGCATAAATCGCTGCCGGCGGCTCACCCTGCAACGCACGCGCCAGTGAACGTGCCTGTCGCTGCCCTTCATCGTTCAGGGGAATATCGATGTGCCCTTGCATACGCCGCACCCGGTTCCATGCGGTTTCGCCATGCCGTATCAGAAGAAGATCCGTCATCGGCGCCCACTCCGTTTTGACCGTGTGCAGAAATACTGAATCAACCAAACGCTCATGCGGCGCTCGCAGGTGACACCTGCAGCCAGAAGGTCACCGGACCATCATTGACCAGCGCGACTTGCATGTCAGCGCCAAAACGGCCAGCCTCGACCGGTGAATGCACGACACGTGCTCGCGAGAGGGTGTAATCGAACAAGCGGCTCGCCTCTGCCGGTGGCGCCGCAGGTGTAAAAGAAGGTCGGGTGCCAGAGCGGGTATCCGCCGCGAGCGTGAACTGCGGCACCAGCAAAAGCCCGCCTTGTGTTTGCGCCAGACTGAGATTCATTTTGCCGTCCGCATCCGCAAACACGCGGTAGCCGAGCAATTTGTTAAGCAAGGCCTCGGCTTCTTTTTCGCTGTCGCCGCGCTCGGCGCAGAGCAACACCAACAGTCCGCGCGCAATGCGCCCGATGCACTGCCCCTCCACGCTGACACTGGCTTCAGCAACGCGTTGCAGCAGGGCGATCAAGACAGTGTGACCCGGGCGAATTTGCGCTTGCCAACTTGCACGACGAAGGTACCGGCATCGACTTTGAGCGCCTTGTCGCTGATGGCTGCGCCATCAATGCGCACACCACCCTGCTCGACCATGCGCAAGGCCTCCGATGAAGACGCGCACAGGTTCGCCTGCTTGAGCAGCTGACCTATGCCGATCGGCGCGCCGGACAAGGCAAGCTCAGGCACTTCATCCGGAATACCACCACGGGCACGATGATTGAAATCGGCCAGCGCATCTTCGGCTGCCTGCCGCGAATGAAAACGCTCGACGATTTCCTGCGCAAGCAGGACTTTGATGTCGCGCGGGTTGCGTCCGCCCTCGACATCGGTTTTGAATTGCGCAATCTCGGCAATCGAGCGGAAGGACAGCAGCTCGTAATAACGCCACATCATCACGTCGGAAATGCTCATGACCTTGGCGAACATCGTGTTCCCGGGCTCGGTAATACCAATGTAATTACCCTTGGACTTGGACATTTTTTCCACGCCATCCAGACCTTCCAGCAACGGCATGGTGAGTATGCATTGCGGGGTCTGGCCGTAATCTTTTTGCAGCTCGCGCCCGACAAGCAAGTTGAATTTCTGATCGGTGCCGCCGATTTCCAGATCCGAGCGCAGCGCGACCGAGTCATAACCCTGCATCAGCGGATACAGCAGCTCGTGCACCGATATCGGGGTGCCGGCCTTGAATCGCTTGGTGAAATCTTCTCTTTCGAGAATGCGTGCGACGGTATACCGTGCGGACAATTCAATCATGCCACGGGCACCCAGCGGATCACACCATTCCGAGTTGTAGCGAATTTCAGTGCGCGCAGGATCCAGCACGAGACTGGCTTGCGCAAAATACGTCTTCGCGTTTTGTTCGATCTGCTCGCGCGTCAGAGGTGGTCGGGTGACATTGCGCCCCGATGGATCGCCGATCATTGACGTGAAATCGCCAATCAGAAAAATGACCGTGTGCCCCAGATCCTGGAGCTGGCGCATTTTATTGAGTACGACGGTATGACCCAGATGCAAATCCGGTGCGGTCGGATCCAGTCCGAGCTTGATGCGCAGGGGTTTACCATTTTTTTCGGAGGCGGCCAGTTTTTGTGCGAATTCGGATTCGATCAGCAATTCGTCAACGCCGCGTTTGACGATCGCCAGCGCGTCCCTGACAGCGTCGGACAGCGGCAGAGTCGGCGGCGCAGCGTTGCCAGATGGAAATGCTGCGTCTGGCTGAGTTTTTGCATTCATGAGGGCTTGTACCGGGTCAAAAAATCAGGTGTTGCGTTTGCTATAATTCGGGTTCTGTTTTTTCTTCAAAACAGCAAATTTTATCCTATCGCATGCGTCTGACCGACAAACCCCGGCAAGCACTCACTGACCTCTGGCACAAGCTGGCTTTGTTGCCGGCCAGTCGCAAGGCGTCTTTCGGTGCCGTGGGTCTGGCGCTGATGGCCTTTGGAGCAGCGGGTGTCGCGCCACTGGCGCCGGATGCCGCTGATCTGCCGGTGGCGACCATAGCTGAAGAATTGGCGCTGCCCGATTTATCTACCCAGATCAGCGCCTTACGCGAGACCTCGGCGCCGTTCATCGTGGAAGAACGCGTGCGCCCCGGCGACAGTTTGTGGGCATTGCTCAATCGCATGGGCGTCAACGATCCTGGCGTGACGAAGTTCATTCGCGCAGATACGCAAGCGCGCGCGTTGGTCAGTCTACGCTCCGGTACACGTCTGCAGGCCAGCGTGAGTCCCGAGGGCAAATTACTCTCAATGCAAACCCTGCTGGGCACACAGAGTCACGAGAGCGCAACCCATCTGATGGTGGAGCGCAGCACCGAGGGATTCATCAGCACACTCGCCGAGGTCCCGTTGGAGCCGAGGGTTGAGATGCGCTCAGGCCAGATTCGCTCGACGTTTTTTGCCGCCACTGATCGTGCGCAGTTACCCGATACCGTCACCGAGCAGCTGGTCGAAATTTTCGCAGGCGATATTGATTTCGCTGCCGACCTTCGCAAAGGCGATCATTTTCAGGTGATTTATGAGTCGCTGTGGCATGGCAGCGAATTTGTCCGCAGCGGTCGCGTGCTCGCTGCACAGTTGCATTTCGGCGGCAAGCATCGACAGGCGATCTGGTTTGGCAGCGCTGATGGCCGCCAGGGTAATTATTACGATGCGTCAGGCAAGCCGCTGAAAAAAGCCTTCCTGAAATCGCCACTGCCGTTTTCGCGCATCACCTCGGGCTTTTCGATGCGCGTGCACCCGATTTCCGGCGAATGGAAACAACACAAGGGCATTGATTTTGCAGCGCCTGAAGGCACGCCTGTACGGGCGACCGGTGACGGCGTGGTGGATTTTGCCGGCATGCAGGGTGGCTACGGCAAACTGGTGGTCATACGGCATGGCCCGGTGTATTCGACTGCGTATGCCCACATGAGTCGTATCGCCCCCGGCATGCGGCGCGGCACACGTATCGCGCAGGGTGAGTTGATTGGTTATGTCGGCAGCACCGGGTGGTCCAGTGGACCGCATTTGCACTATGAATTCCGCGTCAATAATCACGCGCGTGATCCGGCCTCCATCGCCTTGCCGCAGACAGCAGCACTGTCAGCTGCGGAGTTGTCGCGCTTCACCGAGCAGGCTGCCGATATGACGCATCGCTTTGCGATGATGGCGCCCAATCCCGTAACGCTTGCTGCGCGCTGAACAGCGATCACTCCATCGGCCCGATACCACGATGGTAACCGTCCCTCTGCAACCGTCTGAACATCTTTACATCGGCCTGATGTCAGGCACCAGCCTGGATGGCATTGATGGCGTTTTGAGTGCATCCAATGAAGTACTGCACGCAGCGTTCGTTGCTTTTCCCGATACCCTCCGAGCGGAGCTGCACGCTCTGCAATCCGCGGGGGACAATGAACTGCATCGCGCAGCGATCGCCGCCAACGAATTGACCCTGCTGTACGCACAGTGCGTGCAGCAATTAGCGGCCGACGCGGGTATCAGCGCCGGGCAGGTGACTGCGATCGGTGCCCACGGGCAGACCCTACGCCACCGGCCTGAACTGGGTTACACCCAACAGATCATTAATCCTGCGCTGCTGGCCGAGCTGACCGGCATGGATGTGATCGCTGACTTTCGCCATCGTGACATTGCAGCCGGCGGTCAGGGCGCGCCACTGGTGCCGGCCTTTCACCAGGCCGTCTTTGGCAGCGAAACACAGACGCGGGTGGTGGCCAATATCGGCGGCATCAGCAATATCAGCGTACTCAGACCGGACGGCAGCGCCAGTGGCTACGACACCGGCCCCGGCAATATGCTGATCGACGGATGGATACACGCGCACCGCGGCCAGCGCTATGACGCGGCCGGTGAATGGGCCGCCTCGGGCACCGTGATGCCGGACCTGCTCGACGCTTTACTGAGCGAACCTTATCTCGCGCTACCCGCGCCCAAAAGTACCGGGCGCGATTTGTTCAACACCGAATGGCTAGCGCAGCATCTGAATCACTTTGCCGGAGCAGCGCCCGCCGATGTGCAGGCGACGCTGACAGCATTGACCGCGCGCACACTGGCCGATGCGATACGGCGCGATGCCCCGGACGCTGAGGTCGTGTATGTGTGCGGTGGCGGTGCGATGAATGCGCAGCTGATGCGCTTGTTGCAGGCGCAGCTGGCGTGCCCGGTGTCAGAGACGTCAGCGCTGGGGGTATCGCCTCAGCATGTGGAAGCACTGGCTTTTGCCTGGCTTGCCGAGCGCTTCTGCAAGCGCTTACCCGGCAACCTGCCATCGGTGACGGGTGCGCGCGGTCTGCGTGTACTCGGCGCACTTTACCCGGCCTGACAATAAAAAAAGCGCGGACCAAGCCGCGCTTTTTACTGAAGAAAAAAATACTCAGGCAGAGAACGATGAACCGCAGCCGCACGTGGTGGTCGCGTTCGGATTCTTGATCACGAACTGTGCACCTTCGAGGTCATCTTTGTAATCAATTTCAGCGCCGACCAGATACTGGTAGCTCATCGAGTCGATCAGCAGCTGCACGCCGTTTTTCAGCATGGCGGTGTCGTCTTCGTTCACGATCTCATCAAAGGTGAAACCGTACTGAAAACCCGAGCAGCCGCCGCCCTGAACGAAGACGCGCAGTTTGAGATCGGGATTGCCTTCTTCTTCGATCAGCTGCGCCACTTTGCTGGCCGCGCTGTCGGTAAAGTTAATGGGTGCCGGCATTTCGGTGACTGCGTTCATGTGAATGCTCCTGCCTTATGAATCAATAACTTGGGATTATAGCCCCGGGCGCCAGACGCTGCAGCCAATGGCGCATGTTCTGCAGGGATATTCGGCTCATCAGCCTGCCAGAGCTTACCACTCACTCTGCAACCCGCCTGCATGGTCATGGCCGCGTAGGCGATGTCACCAATTATGCTCGCCCGCGCCAGCAATTCAACCCTGTCGCCGGCATGGAGATTGCCGACGACCTGACCGCTGACGACGATATGTGCCGCCTGAACATCTCCCTCGATGCGCCCCTGCGGCGGCACGATGACATAACCCGTCCCCTGCGGTTCTGCCCGCACATCGCCGATGATGTGACCGTCGACCCGCAAACCACCCTGAAACACGACATTGCCCTCGATGCGGCAACCCTGCCCGATCAGCGTTTCGATACCTTCTCGTCCATTTTCACTGCGCTTGTCCCGCATCATCCCCCCTCGACTGAGCAGATACCGTCTCACAAAGCCGGTGCGACCGTGAACTTTGGACTCCGTCCGGCTCGCACGACACAGGATTGTGCCCGCGAAACGCCCGCAGTGAGTGGCGCATCTGGCCCGCGCTTGCGGGCACACAAGCAGCTCAGGGAAGGATGGGTACGTGACGCAAGCCCGTGGTTTCATCCAGCCCAAACATGAGATTCATGCATTGCACGCCCTGCCCGGCCGCACCTTTGACCAGATTGTCCTCGACGACCAGAATCACCAACAAGTCGCCGCCACCAGGACGATGCACGGCGATGCGCAACATATTCGATGCCCGCACTGAACGCGTTTCGGGATGACTGCCCGCCGGCAGCACATCGACGAAGGGATCGTCGCGGAAATGCGCCTCATACAAGGCCTGAAAATCGGTATCGCGAGCCTCAGGCAGCAGCGTCGCATACAGCGTTGAATGAATGCCGCGAATCATGGGCACCAGGTGCGGCACGAAGGTCAGACCGATCTTGCGACCCGCGATGGCTTCCAGTCCTTGCACCGTCTCGGGCAGATGCCGATGGCCCTTCACACCATAGGCCTTGAAATTGTCGGCGGCTTCCGCGAGCAGGGTGTGCACCTCGGCCTTGCGCCCGGCGCCGGAGACGCCGGATTTGCAATCCGCAATCAGCGCGCCCTCATTCACCAGCGGTTTGCCCTGCGTGAGCAGCGGCGCAAAACCCAGCTGCATGGACGTCGGGTAGCAGCCTGGCAGACCAATCAGGCGCGCGTTACGAATGGCCTCGCGATTGACTTCGGGCAGACCGTAGACGGCCTCGGCCAGAATGTCAGGGCAACTGTGCGGCATGCCGTACCACTGCTCGAACACAGCCGTGTCTTTCAATCGAAAATCGGCAGCGAGATCGATCACCTTCACACCGGCTGCCAGCAGCGCACGGGCCTGCGCCATCGCGACCCCATGCGGCGTGGCAAAGAACACCACATCGCACTGATCGAGGCGCGCTTTTTCCGGCGCCGAAAACGCCAGCGACACATGACCGCGCAGCGACGGGAACATATCAGCCACCGGCATACCATCTTCCTTGCGCGAGGTGATCGCGGTCAGCGCTGCTTGCGGATGCGCGGCAAGAATACGCAGCAGTTCGACGCCCGTGTAGCCCGTGCCACCGACAATACCGATCTTGATCATGACTGACTCCCTGAGGCCATCGCCCGATGCGATACCCGTTTAATAAAGAAATTCCTGAGAAAGGTTTGGCAAAAGAAAAAAGCCGCCGGGCGCAAACCCAGCGGCTCTCTGTCCAGCCACACCAGCGGGTTAGCGCTTGGAGAACTGCTTTGCGCGACGTGCTTTGCGCAGACCGACTTTCTTACGTTCGACTTCACGCGCATCACGCGTAACGAAACCGGCTTTCGAAAGCTCAGGCTTGAGCGTTGCATCGTAATCGATCAGTGCGCGAGTAATGCCATGACGAACAGCGCCGGCCTGACCGGATTCGCCACCACCATGCACATTGACCATGATGTCGAATCGCTCGACATTATTGGTTAGCTCGAGCGGTTGACGAATGACCATCAGACCGGTCTCGCGCGAGAAATACTCTGCAGCGGCCTTGCCATTGACGGTGATCTTGCCTGTACCTGTCTTGATGAATACACGCGCCACTGCACTCTTGCGACGGCCGGTTCCGTAATTGTAGTTACCGATCATGTCTGTTCCTTAGATATCGAGTGACTTGGGTTGCTGGGCGCTGTGCGGGTGCGTGCCTTCGGCATAGACCTTCAGCTTCTTGATCATGGCGTAACCCAGCGGACCTTTGGGCAGCATGCCCTTGACCGCTTTTTCGAGCGCACGGCCAGGAAATTTTTCCTGCATGTCGCGGAATTTGGTCGCATAGATACCGCCCGGATAACCGGTGTGGCGGTAGTAAATCTTGTCGGTGGATTTCGCACCGGTCACGCGCAGCTTGCCGGCGTTAACGATGATGATGTAGTCACCCGTGTCTACATGAGGGGTGAATTCTGGCTTGTGCTTGCCGCGCAGTCGGCGTGCCACTTCGCTGGCAACACGTCCGAGGATTTTATCCGTGGCGTCGATCACAAACCAGTCGCGCTGGACTTCGTGTCCTTTTGCGGAAAAGGTTTTCATGATGTTCCTAAAAAAAGATGTCGTGCTCGCTGTGGTGGTTCTGCCAGGATCAGCAGACGCGCCCTTGTTATATTTTCTCCTCGAGCAATCTGGAGAACCGGCGATTATAGTGTTTTCAATGACTTGGCGTCAATTCCAACGACCAAATCAGCGCGTCGCCCCGGATGAACGGCCAAATTCCTGCTTTTTTGGCACGGTTGCTGCGGCTGACCTGAGAGCCATCGCCATACACCAGGGCATCCGGGCCTACAATATTGATCTTTTTTCGCAGGAATACACGCATGGAATGCACAGTACGCTGGACCGGCCTGTCGGGCATGAGTTTTGTTGCAGAGACCGGTTCCGGTCATCTGGTCACGATGGATGGCGCGCCCGAAGGTGGCGGCCGTAATCTTGCCCCCCGCCCGATGGAAGTCGTGCTGGCGGGCACCGGCGGCTGCACCGCCTATGACGTGGTGGTCATTCTGCGCAAGAGCGGCCAGGATATTCGCGGCTGTGACCTCACCCTGCGCTCCGAGCGCGCCGAGAAAGACCCCAAAGTGTTTACCAAGGTGCACTTTCATTTCACCGTGCGAGGTCGCAATCTCAAAGCCAATCTGGTCGAGCGGGCGATCAAGCTCTCGCATGAAAAATACTGCTCGGCCTCGATCATGATGGAAAAAACTGCGGTGCTGACGCATTCATTCGAGATCATTGATGATCTGAGCGATCAGCCCGCCCCGCCGCCGTCGACCTGATTCAATAGCGCCGGGCCACCCGGCTCGGCAGTCGACCGGCGCCGCGGTCGATTCACAAACCGACAACCCGCAAGCCTCACCGCTATATATAGTAGGCCGTACCGGTCATCAGCTTTGCCATGCCCCGCATTGCAGTGCGTACCGGCAGCGGCAACTCACTGGCCCCCATCGCCTGGGCTGACGCACCGTGGGCGACCTCATCGTCGCGCATCTGGACCACAATCGCCCGCGACCGCTGATCCGAGGCGGGCAGCGCTGAAAGATGACCATTCAGGTGGGCCTCCACTTGACGCTCGGTTTCAACCACAAAACCCAGGCTGTGGGCGTCGCCCATGCGAGCGGCGATCGTACCCAATGCATAAGAACCGGCATACCACAGCGGGTTGAGCAAACTCGGCCGCGAGCCCAGCTCCTTCAGACGCCCGGCGGTCCATGCGAGATGGTCCAGCTCCTCCTCACCCGCATGCCGGAGTTGCGCCTTCGTCTTTGCATCGCGCGCGAACCGCGACTGCGCCTCATATAAAGCCTGGGCGCATACCTCACCCACATGATTCACCCGCATCAGTCCCGCGCTCTGGCGACGCTCCTGTTCGCTCAAGGGTTGCTCGGGCACTTTGTCGGCCGGGTTTGGCCGCTGAGCGACCGATGCTCCGGTGATCACACGCAAGCTCCGATCAAAAGCGCAGATAAGCTGGTCGAATCCGGTCATTTGTTGTAATCCTACTAATTTTTATGGAATAACGTTGTAAAGAAGCCACAGAATATTATCAAAATTTCCAAGAATAAAAAATTAACTTTGCCCCTGTGCCTAAGTTTTGCTTCAATGCATGCTGACTCTAGATCCGGTGGTCTTGGAGCCTTCATTTTGCCGTTCGAACTGATGAAAATCGGACGAACAGCTGGGTGGAATTCTTTGCATTACAACATTTTGGAGATTATTCAATGAAAAAGACTCAAGTTGCTCTGGCCGCTCTGGCTCTGGTGGCATCGACTGCAGTTTTGGCCGATGGCGTGAAAATTTACGGTGCGCTCGACGCTGGCCTCGCTCGTTCGACTGGCGAAACAATGAAATTCCAAGGCAGTGGTGGTTTCATCGCTGGGAACAAC
>CAZXDB010000057.1:0-15590 GCA_964639465.1 uncultured Bifidobacterium sp.
TTTTGAAGTAAGGGTACTGGATTCGAATTGATTCGTGAATGCTTTAGTTTAGGTTAACGATTAGGAATTTTTTCAGGAACACGACGAAAGCCACTGGATCCCGGCGCAGGGCGAGGCAAGGAATTCGCATCGTATGCGATGCGCCTGCTGAGGCGGTTTGGCTTGCAAGCCAAACCGTGGCCCGAAGGGGGATCCAGCGTCTTTCATTGTTTATCGACTGAATTTAATAATGAAAAATACGAAGCGGCTTAAGTCATCGGTGCCTACCAAGCCCTCGGCGCTCCTTACCCCATCAGGCGCTCAATGAACCAGCCCAAGCCTGCCAGCATGACCAGCCAGGACAGGCCTCTGATCACGCGTTGCTCGTAACTTTGCTTCTTCAGCCAGAGCAACGCCGGCACGGCTATCAGCACTGCCACCAACTGACCGGCTTCCACCCCCAGATTGAAATTCAGTAGCGCCCACACCAGATTGTCTCGCGGCAGCCCGGTCTCTTGCAGCACGGAAGAAAAGCCGAAGCCATGCACCAGACCAAACGCAAAGCTGATGGTCCAGCGGCGCGATAGCGCAAAGCGCGGGAACAGATTTTCAAACGCGACATAGGCGATTGACAGCGCAATCACCGACTCGACCAGCACCGAAGGAAGGCTTACCAGTTCAAGCGCCGCAGCTCCCAGAGTAATGCTGTGCGCGACGGTAAACGCGGTGATGATCTTGACCAGCGACTTCAGATTCCCGCCGCACAGAATCAGCGCGAGCAGAAACAGCAGGTGATCGTAGCCTGTGGCGATGTGTTCAACACCCAGCGGGAAAAAACTTGCCGCACTCGATGCCGAATGGGTCGGGACAGCTGCGAGCTTCACCACTGCTGTCGGAGTCTTCGCGGAAAACGAATGCGACTGACTGCCTCCGTTCCAGGTGAAGAGTGCAATCACATGGTGGGTGTCGCCAACTACCTGACCAAGATGATCTTCGACACTGATTTGCTTATCGACAGAGTCACAGTGAAACACAATAACGAGAGCATCATCCTGATCTGCCATGCAGCGCTTTCCGTCCGCAGTGACTTGCAGATACTGGCGCAGCATCGCGGGCAGCTTGCCCGGATCAGCGGAGGAGGTGGCGGTGGGCGTGTAGTTGTAGCGAATGGTGGAACGGTCAATGATCACGCTGGCGAAGCCTGTCGCATCACCGGCATGCGCATGGGCCAATGAAGGCAAGATGAGGTTCACGATGAGGATTGCAGCGAGACTTGCCGCAAGCTTCATGTAAAACTGCCTGTGCGCCATAGCGCCGATCACTTCTGAGTTGTGCCTGCGATCTTGACTGCGTCAATCAGCGCCAGCAGGTTCTGGATGTGGAAATCTGGAATGGTCACGATGTCGGCGGCGCCAACGGGAAGAATGTAGCGACTGACTCGGTCAGTGGCCACGGTACCGACTGCATAGCGTGCCAGTGGCTCCTCGGCCTTGTGGCGGTAGACCATGATGAAGATCTCGGGGCGCGTAACACCGTATTCATCCTCACCTGCCTTGACTGCAATTTTCTGTTCGCGCTGAATACGACCAAAAGAAATCATCGCTTTATCAATTACCGCCGCCAGCTGCGGATCGGTGCGATGACCATGTTCCGCTTTGCTGGCGTCATGCATGCCGTGATAAAACCAGAGACCCTCAGCATCGCGCTCGAATCGGTGCATGCTGCCCTTGACCATGATTTCCACCGCGCCCAACTCTTGTATCGGTGCCGGCAACATCCAATGCACAATACGTTGATTGGCGACGCCCAGTTCTTCGCTGCGCTGGCGCTCGCCAATGTAAATTACGACAGCCAGCGCGGACAGTACGGTCCAGATAATAATCAGCCGCTTGCTGCCGGATTTCATCGCCGTCTCCACCAGACAGCAACACCGACCGCGGCCATCATCAGGGGAATCAGTATGATGGACAGGATGAAGGTACCCTTCATCTGCGTATTCGTCATGTTCACGTAAGGCAGATCATAGGTGCGGGGTTCGAGCCCGATCAGGTTTTCACGCGAGGCGAGGAAGTTGATCGCATTCAGGAACAGCGCGCCGTTACCCAGCACATGATAAAAAGAGTTGGTCGCAAAATCTGAATCGCCCGCGACCACAATGCGTGCTTCCTTGCGTGCGACGGGTGCAGCGACGGGCGCAGCCGCTGCAGCGGCCGTCTCCTCGCCGCGCAAGCGCTTGAGTAGGGTTTCACCCGACTCGACCGTTTTCGGATTGATGCGCGAGGTAGCCATCAGCGTCTGCGGCTCGTAGCCAGCTTTCGCGGCCTTGCGATCGACGCGCATCTTGTCGGGATTGGCGAAGCTTTTCAGCGATGAATTCACCAGCGGTCGCACGGAGACGCCAGGCACCGGGTCTATGGTCGGCATTAGCGGTCGCACGCCGGGGAAAAAAGACAGCGGCAGCTTGCTGGTGATTTCATGACGGTTGTAATCGGTCACGGCGGGAGTGGAGGGGTCAGCCCAGAAGTGGCTAGCTTCATCAATAACCATGCCCTGACCGAGTTCAATACCGAATTTTCGTATCACCGGCTCCAGTCCCGTTTTGACAAAAGGATCGATCATGAACATCGCATTGCCGCCTTCATCAAGGTAGCGATCAACGTTGCGGATTTCAGATTCAAGAAAAGGCGATTGCGGACCGGCGATGATCAGCACCGCGCAACGCGACAATGCGGCATCGGCCTTCATCAACGAGACTTTCTCGACAACGTAGTTCATCGCCTCCAGACCGCTGCGCGCTTTAGCCATGCCGTGTCGCTCGTGTTGAACGACTTTTGTCTCCAGACCATGCGCGTGCCCCGTGTCACCCTCCATGTGGTCGTGCGACTCAAAGCTGAAAGGATCCGGTTCACCATGACCATCAACGAAGCAGGCGATCTGCTGTTTTGCCTGGGCAATGCGCAGAACACTATTGGCGATATCGGTTTCGGTGTGGCCATTGACCGTCAGCTTGCGTCCTTCGCTCTCATACAAGGCGGTTCCCGCGAACTCGACGCCCCGCAGCTTGGCCTGCGCCGGATTGATCATGGGGTCATAAAAATCGATCGTGATCTTGTCGTTCTGAGCGGTAAACAGTTCATACAACTCGACGGTTTCGCGCATGCCGCGATCATGGAAGAAGGTGATGTGGACTGGCTTGTCGATGGCCTTCATCATTTTCACTGTTTGCGGCGAGAGCGAGTATTCGCGGTTTTCAGTTAGATCTAGCCGCAGGGGATGCAGCGCAGTCACCCAGACGATGGCGACCAGCACACCGATCAGACCGACCGTGATGAGCAGCAGTTCACGCCGACTTTCCCGGAACAGCTGCCCGAGATCTTCGCGGAGCGAGAACAAGGCCCACCCCGAGGCGAGCAGGCCGGCGGCCAGCAGCAGGTTGGACGCCAGTTGAGAATTGACGGAGAGTGAGCTGGCGATCAGCGATCCCGCCAGCAGCATCAGCCCCGCGATTAGTACCAGTCCGGAACGAAATGAGTTCATGTCAGCGACGCCATTGCAGATAACTGTTGTTCAGGGTGAGCGCGATCGCGGCCACGGCTAGGAAATACGCGATGGCTTCAGAGCGAAGCAGACCGTGAATGAAATCAGCGTAGTGCAGCGCGAAGGACAGATGCGAGAACAGATCCCGCAACAGTACGGACGACTGCAGGCTTTGCAAATGACCGACAAACCAGAAACCCAGTAGGGTGGGGATGGTGATCAAGGCGGCAACGATCTGATTCTCGGTCAGCGCAGAAAAAAACTGTCCGATGGCGATACACGACATACCCAGCAACAGAAAGCCGATGTAACCAGCCAAGATATTGAGCGTCTGCGGATTACCGTACAGGTAAAGTGGAATCAGGTTGATGCAGGACGCCGCTGTCATTAGCAGCAGCATCGTCACTGCGCCCATATACTTTCCCAGCACAACTTGCCAGGTGCGCAGTGGCAGCGTCATCAGTAATTCCATCGTGCGGCCGTTGTACTCGGCGGAGAAAAGACGCATCGTCAGCACAGGGCTGAGCGTGATTAGCAGAATACCCATGTTCTGCAGCGTCTGATCCATCGTTCCGAGACCCGTGAGGAAGATGTTGTAAGTGAAAAAATAACCGGTGCCGAGCAAGAAGACGGCAATCACGAAATAGGCAATCGGCGAGCGGAAATAGGTGAGCATTTCCTTGTCGTACACGGCCTTAAGACCGATCCAGGCATTCATGCTGAGGCTCCGCTGGTGTTGGTCGCATTGACTGAGTTGGCTGTATTACTTGTGTCTCTTGTGTGCCCGATATAGCGCAGAAAGACGTTTTCGAGCGTCGGTTGCTGGCGCTCGAGTCGAAATAGTTCGCCGCAGCTGGTCACCGTGCGTGCGATGCGCGTTTCCACTTGCTCTTGTGCATCGACCTGACAGTCAATGCTGTAGAGGCCGGAACGCGCAGCGACAGGCCGAAGACTCACGGCGATCACGCCTTGTGTCTCAGACAGGCTGCGCTTGAGCATGACCGGATCACCTGACGCTTCAAGCATCACGGAACTGGTTTCTTCCGCAGCGCGTTGTAGTCCTTCTGGGGAGCCCGTAGCCAGAATGCGTCCGTGGTTGATGATGGCCACGCGCTGACAAATCAGCGTGACCTCGGGAAGAATATGCGTTGATAGCAAGACTGCATGATGTTTGCCCACTTCGCGAATGACTTCACGTGTTTCCTGAATCTGTCCTGGGTCGAGTCCGGCGGTTGGCTCATCGAGCAGCAGCACTTTCGGATCGCCCAGCAGTGCTTGCGCAAGCCCGACGCGCTGGCGAAAGCCCTTGGACAGTTTGTAGATTTCCTTGCGGGTGACGGTCTCCAGACGGCAGGCGTGGATCACGCGGTCCAGCTGCGAAGTGCGGATGGCTGACGGTATGCGCTTGGCGCGTGCGACGAAGGTCAGGTAATCAATGACTTCCAGTACGTCATACAGCGGTGGCTGCTCTGGCAGATAGCCGATATGTTCAGCGGCTTGCTGGTTTTCCGTGGCCATGTCGAAGCCGGCCACGCGAACCGTACCGCTGGTGGCGGCCGTGAAGCCCGCAATCATCCGCATGGTGGTGGTCTTGCCCGCGCCATTCGGACCCAGGAAGCCAACGATTTCGCCTTTTTTTACATTGAACGAAATGTCGTGAAGTATGGTTTTCGATCCGTACCGTTTGGTGACGTGCTCAATGTCGATCATGGATGCTCACAGATGCCGTGTTGTCGTTCTTGCAGAAAGACTGTTTGAACTGTTAAGAAATACAGGCCCGAAAAAAAGCCCCCGATGCGGGGGCTTTTTTCGCAGCAGGAGGCTGCTTACTTGTGCCAGCGATCGCCCATCTTCGCGAATTGACCTGCGTCATGCGACATCAGGATTTGCGCGCCTTCCAAGTCACGCATCATCTTGATTTTCGTCACAGAGTCAGTATACGCCTGTACGCTGAAATTCAAGCCAGCCACGTAGCCATCCAAGTTTTCCTGCATCCAGACCGCATCCTGAGTGACCACCACGGTGCCTGTCTTGGGCAGTTTGATCTTCATCGACTGATGGCCGATGGTGTGGCCTGGTGTCGGGATAATTTTGACGGTGCCATCGCCGAACAGATCGAGTTCTCCATCGATTTCATAGTAAGTGAAATCGCGAGCAGCGGCGATATCACCCATGACGAAAGTTCCGTTCACAGCGCGGCCCTGGAACTTTTCTGGCCACCAGCCTTGATACAGTTCTTTTTTCTGCAGGATGTGGATCGCTTTCGGGAACATGCCCATGTTGCCGGCGTGATCCAGGTGGGTGTGGGACGTCACGACGGCTTTAACATCGTCAGTCGAGATGCCCAGCTTTTTGAGCTGCATGTCAATCACGTCCGAGCGCTTCTGGTTTGGCTTGAGGAAGTCACAGGAGCCTGCGGCCCAGTAAGCTTTGCAGTTTTCAGCGCTATCAGAGATTGCGACGTTGTTACCCGTATCGAAAACGACGATGCCTTTCGGATGCTTCAGCACCCACATCGACACCGGGATGGTTATGTCCTTAGCTTTTGGGAAGGTCGGGATCAGGCCTTGAATATTGAAAGGACCAAACATGCCACTGGTCGCCCAGTAGAGTTCCTGAGATTGTGCGGATGGTGCAGTCGTAATGCACAGTGCCGCCATCAGCGACGCCAGCAGACCGGTTTTTTTCATGTGTCTCCTCCATAGGTTCATTGGTAGCTGCTCTGAGTCAGCGCAGCACTTGCTTCGAGTCGCACACGCCGGGGCGTTGTGCTGGTTCCTGCATGATTGCATCTCATCTGCAGCAATACCGGTAATCTCTCAATTATCGGTACGGCACGGGCTTGATCTTGCACGGGACTTTTCTTCATGTCAACACCAAGTTAAGATTGACTGACAAAAGAACGCTTCAAAGGACCCTGAGTCTGGATGAGATTTTGCTGCGCTGCGGAAAAAAGATTTTTCGCCCGGCATTCGTTTATTCAAAATGCAGACTTTAAAAAACGCGGCTTGTTCGCCAAAGCTGGCTCCGTCAGACTATTGCTGGCGGTGCCAAAAGTAAAATAGGCAATAGTGGTGCGATGTTTGAGGGCCTCATAAACTGATGTTAAGCATCAAACTTGTGAGTATTGCACCCGCTGACTTATAAAAAAACCAACTGCCTTCTTTGCCGGAGACCACATATGAAGAAGCATCTGCTACCCCGCCTGCTAATGGGCACGATGGCCACACTGGCACTATCGCTGGTCCAGCCTGTCGCCTTTGCACAGAGCAAGCCCACGGAGCTTAAGGTCGGCATCACGACCTTTCTGTCTGGTCCAGCCTCGGTATTTGGTGTGCCCGGCAAGTCGGCCGCTGAGCTCTATATCGAACAGATCAACGCGGCCGGTGGTATCGATGGCGTGAAGCTCGTGCCGACCTTCATTGACGAAGGTATTGGGCCTGACAAGCTGCTTTCCGAGTACCGCCGGGTGGTGCAAGAAGGTGGCACGAAGGTGATGCTGTCGGCGATTTCCAGCGGCAACTGCAACACGCTGGCGCCGGTGGCAGAAGACCTGAAGGTACTTAACATCATGTGGGATTGCGGCACCGAAAAGGTGCTGGAAGACCGCCGTTATCGTTACGTGACCCGCACGCAGGCCAATGCGACGACTGAAATGGTGGCTTCGGTGCTGTATCTCTTGCGTGTCAAGCCTGATATCAAATCCATCGCCGTCGTTAATCAGGACTACGCTTGGGGTCGCGATTCCTGGGAGCTGTTCCGCAATACGCTGCTGGCGCTGAAGCCCGATGTGAAGATTGTGGCCGAGCTGTTCCCGAAATTCGGTGCGACGGATTACTCTACCGAGATCAGCCGGCTGCAGGCATTGCGTCCGGAAGTGATTCTGTCGACTGCGTGGGGCGGTGACCTTGATACGCTGATCCGCCAGTCCGCCCAGCGCGGTTTGTTCAAGAGTTCGCAATTCATTCTGCCGCTGGCCGAAAGCTCGCTCGAGCGCGTGGGTAATGCGCTGCCCGATGGCGTGATTGTCGGCGCGCGCGGCGATCATTATTTTCTGCATCCGCAGCATCCGGGCAATCCGAAGCTGAAAGGCTTCGTGAAGAAGTACCGCGAAAAAACGGGTTCGTATCCGATCTATGCGGTGTATCACATGGTGCAGGCACTGGATGGGCTGGTGGCCGGATATCAAAAGGCGATCAAAGCCAACAAAGGTCGGTGGCCAACCACGGAGCAGGTTACTGATGCGATGCGTGGTCTGGAGTTCCGTGGCCTGACCAACACGGTGAAAATCCGCGAAGACGGCCAGGGACTGGAAGACCAGTTGCTGGGTATTACGCGCAAAACATCGGCCTACGATTTCCAGACGCTGGAAAAAATCGTCGTCTATCCTGCTGATTTGATCACGACACCCGTGGGTAAAAAATCGCCTGAGTGGGTGAAAACCCTCAAGCCAGAGCTGATCAACCATCCCAGCTTCAAGCAGTACTAATGATTCGCGAGGCTCGCAACGGCGAGCCTCGCAGTAAGCCACGGACCGAAGAAAGTCGTCAATGCCGCAGGAGCTTTACCTACTGGCCATGCTGGATGGCCTGTCTTATGCCGCCGTGTTATTCCTCGTTGCGCTGGGGATGACTCTGGTTTTCGGCGTGATGAACATTATCAATATGGCCCATGGCAGTTTTTATGCTCTGGGTGGCTACATGGCTGCCAGTCTGGGCTTGCTGGCCACTTCCATGGGCGCCTCGCCTGCATGGTCGCTGCTGATCCTCCCACTGGCAGCGGTCATCATTGGCTGCGTGTTCGGTGCGCTGATGGAAACCACACTGATGCAGCGCATTTACACCAAAGATCCCATATTGCAATTGCTGGTGACCTTCTCCGCGTTCATGATCTTTGAAGATTTGCAGCGTCTAGTCTGGGGCACGCAACCTTACTTCGTATCGGATATCGTTAATTACCTCGGCACGGCGGAGGTGCTCGGTATCACTTACACCCGCTACCAGCTGTTTCTGCTGCCCGGCGTGGCATTGACGGTTTTCGTCGCTTTGCGCAGCTTCTTGAAGTACAGCAGTGTGGGACGACAGATCGTCGCGGTGTCGCATCATCGTGAAGTTTCGACGGCGCTGGGTATCAATGTGAAGCGCGTCTCGCTGTTGACCTTTGTGGTGGGTTCGATTCTGGGCGCGCTGGCCGGGGCATTGGCGTCACCGACCGTGTCGTGGGTACCGGGTATTGGCGGCGAAATGATTGTGTTGTCTTTTGCAGTCGTTGCGACCGCAGGTCTGGGGCAGATCGAAGGCGCGCTGGTGGCTGCAATACTGATCGGACTGGCACGCTCGTTCGCTGTTTATCTGCTGCCTGAGATCGAGGTACTGACGCCTTTCCTGATCATGGTGCTGGTCTTGCTGTTCCGCCCTCAGGGTTTGTTCTCCGTTGCCACGGCGAGGCGGGTCTGATGGCGCGCGCAAAGATAGCGGTGATTGCACTCGCGCTGGCCGCCTTGTTGCTGCCATTGGGGCTGCCCTGGATCAAAACACCCTTAATCATGGCAACCGCCTTTGGCATTGCGGCGCTGGGTATTTCCATACTGATCATTTCGGGGCAGATTTCGTTTGGTCACGCACTCTATGTCTGCGCCGGAGGTTATGTCGCTGCCTTTGCCGTGCGTGAATGGGCCTTTCTCGACAGCGCGGTGCTGTTGACGATTGGTGCTGTCACCGGTGCAGTGCTGGGTCTGATTATTGGTTCGTTCGTGGTGCGCTACCGCGGCATTTTTTTTGGCATGCTGAATTTGGCGTTGTCGATGGTGCTGTTTGCAGTGCTTGGAAAATTTTTCAACTACACCGGCGGCACGGATGGTCTTCGACTGGAGCGCACGCCGTTCTTTGGCGTTGCCATGGAACGTGATCAGTTCGAAACCGCGTTACTGGTCACCTGTGTTGTGCTGGCGCTGCTGCTGGGCTGGCTGGTGCAGCGTTACTTGCGCTCGGTCGCAGGCCAGGCGTTGGCGGCGGTGAAGACGAATGAAACACGACTGGAGTATGTCGGCATTTCGGCGTATCAGGCGATGTGGATCGGTTACATCATCTCGGCGACGCTGTGTGGGTTGTCCGGCGCGATGTTTGCGATTGCCCAGGGACTGGTGACGCCGGAGATGGGCTACTGGGTACGCTCTGGTGAAATCGTGTTCGTGACGATTCTGGGTGGCGTGGGCCATCCGGTGGGGGCTTTTATTGGCGCCGGTATTTTTGAATTTGTGAAGCTGTTTGCTGCCGCTTATCTGACTGGCGCCTGGCAAATGGTGCTAGGTATTGTGCTGATCGCGATGGTGTTTCTTGCGCCGCGCGGCATCTGCGCCATGCTTGAACAAGATAAATCGGCCGACCGGGGTAAATCATGAGCGCGCCGCTGCTGCAAACGCGTGATCTGCAACTGGCCTTCGGTGCGGTGGTGGTGGCCGATCATATTGATTTCACGCTGGAAGAGGGCGAACGTCTGGCCGTGATTGGGCAGAATGGCGCAGGCAAGACGACGTTCATCAATATTTGTACCGGTCTGATACGGCCGCAGGCAGGCCAGGTATTTTTTGAGGGCAAAGAAGTCACCCAACTGTCACCGCGACAGATCTCACTGCGCGGCATGGTGCGATCATTTCAGCTGCCGCAGTTGTTCATTGAGCATACGGTGCGGGATTGCATACGCATTGCGGCAGCCGGTAAAAAAGGGGGGCTAGGTATCTGGACATCGCTCGCCGATGCCGTCTCTGCGTCCGAGGTTGACCATGTGCTGACGATGGTGGGTTTGTCGGCGCGTGCCGATGAATTGTCCGGGTCGCTGCCGGAAGGTCAGCGCAAGCTGCTCGATATTGCAATGGCGCTAGTGATGCGGCCGCGCTTGCTGATTCTGGATGAGCCCACCTCCGGTGTGTCGAGCGACGAAAAACATGCGCTGATGGGTACCATCATGTCGGCACTGGATGAGCAGAAAATTACGGCAATTTTTGTCGAGCATGATGTGGATATTGTGTCGCAGTACGCGACTCGCGTCGCTGCGTGGATCGCGGGCAGGGTGGCAGCGGATGGAACGCCCGAACAGGTGCTGGCCGACCAGGAAATCCGCAAGAATGTGATCGGGGAATGAGATGCTGAAAATCGATCACCTCAGTGCAAGCATTGCCGGCAACACGGTATTGCGAGGCATCTCCACCGAATTCAGCGCGGGGCAACTGCTGGCCGTCGTTGGCCGCAATGGCGCCGGCAAGACCACCTTGCTGCGCGCGATCATGGGCTTGCTGCCCTTGTCGGCAGGATCGATTACGATGAATGGCGAGAATTTTGCTCGGGTGCCAGCACATCGTCGCAGCAGTCTCGGTATCGGCTATGCGCCGGAAGACCGGGTGATGTATCCAACGTTCACGGTAGAAGAAAATCTGCGATTGCCCTGCGATGTGCTTGGCCTGGATGCTGCAGAAACTGACGGACGTCTGACGCGTGTGCTCGAGGTGGTGCCGCAACTGCGCGAGATGTTGCCGCGCTCCGGTTCGGCACTGTCGGGTGGTCAGGGCAAGATGGCAGCGCTCGGTCGCGCTTTGATGGTGGGCACACGTCTAGTGCTGCTGGATGAACCGTTTCAGGGACTCGCGCCGGTGCTGGCGAATCAGTATGCGGAATCTCTGCGCAAGCTGCATCAGATCGCGCCGGAGTTGTGCATTGTGGTGACGGAATCGAATCGCAGTCTGCTGCGTGATTTGCCGGATGCGACGCTGACGCTGGAGCGGGGTGAGCTGGTTGAGGCTGAGGCTGGCTGATCTGTATGTTGATAGGCGCTTTATGTTATCCCGCTTGATTTGAGTGGCAGTCATTTAAGTTAAGACACTGGATCCCGGCGCAGGGGTGTAGCGGGGGTTTCGTGCAGCATGCTGCATGCCCGCGCAACGGCACTGGCTTGCAAGCCAGTGCGCGCCCTGCAAGGGAGGCAGGTAGTGTGAAACGCATGCGTGGCACCTGCCGAAGCGGTTTGGCTTGCAAGCCAAACCGTGGCCCGAAGGGGGATCCAGTATCGTTTGGATTTTCACTGAGTCGAAAAAATTTTCAGGAGATTTAACATGCCCACCCTTCTCATTGATGGCCAGTGGCGCTCGGCCGTTAACGGCCAGACCATTGACGTTCTCAATCCCTGTGATGGCAAGCCGTTTACAACGATAGATCGCGGTACTTCAGCCGATATCGACCTGGCAGTCGCTGCTGCACAGCGCGCACTTGATGGCGCATGGGGACGCATGACGGCTACCGAGCGCGGTCGCATCCTCATGAAATTTGGCGAGCTGATCATCAAGAACGCGGAAGAAATCGCACTGATTGAAGCGCGTGATACCGGCAAGCCTATGACGGTGGCGCGCAATGACATCATCGCTGTTGCACGTTACTTCGAGTTTTACGGCAGCGCTGCGGACAAAATCCATGGTCAGCAGATTCCCTACCTGAATGGCTACAATGTACAGGTCGTGCGCGTGCCGCATGGGGTGACCGCGCACATCATTCCGTGGAATTATCCTGCGCAGATGTTTGGTCGCACACTCGCGCCGGCTCTCGCCATGGGTAATGCGGCCGTGCTCAAGCCTTCGGAAGACGCTTGCTTGTCCGGCATACGTCTGGCCGAGCTGGCGATGGAAGCCGGTCTACCACCGGGCGCGCTGAATGTGGTGACGGGTTATGGTCATGAGGCAGGTGCGGCGCTGACGGCACATCCGGACATCAATTTCGCGACTTTCACCGGTTCGCCCGAGGTGGGCGTGATGGTGCAGGAATCGACCGCGAAAAATGCCGTGCCCTGCGTACTGGAGCTAGGCGGTAAATCGCCGCAGATTGTTTTCAATGATGTGGATATGGACAAGGCCGTGCCCATTATCGTGAAAGCGATTACGCAAAATGCGGGTCAGACCTGCTCAGCTGGCAGCCGCCTGCTGATACAGCAGGATATCTACGAAAAATTCGTGGGACTGGTCGCCGAGGCTTTCAAAAAAGTGAAAGTCGGTACACCAGAGATGGATCTGGATTGCGGACCTATCGTCAACGGCAAACAATTCGCGCGCGTGAAGGGCTTTATTGATGAGGCAGTGGCGTCCGGTGTGCCACTGCTGGCGCGCGGTGTGCTGGCCGAGGGTGTGTCGGCGGATGGATATTTTGTCGCGCCCGCTTTATTCGGCGCAGTGCCACGCGATCACAAGCTCGCGTGCAAGGAAGTATTCGGCCCCGTGCTGGCAGCGATGCCTTTCACTGATGAGGAAGACGCGGTTCGACTGGCGAATGCGACCGAGTTCGGTCTGGTCTCGGGCGTCTGGACAGAAAACGGCAGCCGTCAGCAGCGTATGGCGAAGCGTTTGCACAGTGGGCAAGTGTTCATCAACTGTTATGGCGCGGGCGGCGGCGTGGAGCTGCCTTTCGGTGGCATGAAACGCAGTGGCCATGGTCGGGAAAAAGGTTTCCTCGCGCTTGAAGAGTTCAGCACGACCAAGACGGTGGTGCTGCATCACGGTTAATGACCTGCGCTGATCGCATCCGCGGTCAGGCTGCGTGCGCACATTCGATTCACACTATCAGTTAATGCTTTTTACAGGGATACGGAGACATCATGGGACAGCTTCAGGGTAAGGTCGCAATCATCACTGGCGCCGGCAGCGGCTTTGGCGAGGGTATGGCAGCCGCTTATGTGCGCGAGGGCGCGAAGATCATCATTGCCGATCTCAACGCTGAGGCTGGCGAGCGAGTCGCCAAAGCACTGGGCGCGAATGCCAAAGCGGTGAGCTGTGATGTGGCGAATGCCGACTCGGTCAATGCGATGGTCAAGGCCTGCGTGGATACCTTTGGCGTGCCGGATATCGTGATCAACAACGCCGGCACTACGCACAAGAATCAGCCGATGCTGAATGTGGACGAAAAAACCTTTGATCGTGTTTTTAATGTCAACGTCAAATCGATTTACTTCATGACGCACGCGGTGCTGCCGCTCATGCGCGAGCGTGGCAAGGGCGGTGTGATCATCAACGTTGGTTCCACGGCCGGCATCCGTCCGCGTCCGGGTTTATCCTGGTACAACGCATCCAAAGGCGCAGTCAATCTGCTCTCGAAGTCGATGGCAGTCGAACTCGCACCGGATCGCATTCGCGTCAACGCGCTGTGCCCGGTGATGGGTGCCACAGGTCTGCTCGGTGATTTCATGGGCGTGCCGGACACACCGGAAAACCGCGCAAAGTTTGTCTCGACGATTCCGCTCGGACGTTTCTGCGATCCAAAAGACATGGCGGCGGCGGCGGTGTTCCTCGGTACGGACGCTGCAGAATTCCTGACCGGCCTCGAAATGCCGGTGGACGGTGGTCGTACCATTTGATTTTTTGCGTATTTGACGGAGACTGAGATGAAGACCCGCGCAGCCGTTTTGCATTCGATGGACAATCCGGCGCCTTTCGCGCAGAGCAAGCCGCTGAAGATCGAAGAAATCGATCTTGATGCACCGGGGCCGGGTGAGGTGCTGGTCAAGATGATTGCCGCTGGCCTGTGCCACTCCGATCTGTCGGTGGTCAGTGGCGTGCGTCCGCGTCCGGTACCCATGGCACTCGGCCACGAAGCTTCCGCGCAAGTGATGCAGGTGGGTGAGGGTGTCAGTGATCTGAAACCCGGCGATCGGGTGGTGCTGGTCTTCGTGCCCAGCTGCGGCCATTGCATGCCGTGTATGGAAGGTCGTCCGGCGCTATGCGAGCCCGGTGCGGAAGCGAATGGCAAGGGCACCTTGCTGTCGGGTGAACGCCGTCTTCATCTGGGCGCGCAGGCCGTGAATCATCATGTGGGTGTATCGGCATTTGCCGAGCATGCCGTGGTCTCGCGCCGTTCCTGCGTTAAGCTGGAACACGATATCGATCCTGTCGAAGCGGCCTTGTTTGGCTGTGCCGTCCTGACGGGTGTCGGCGCGGTGGTCAATACCGCGCGGGTTCAGCCGGGTCAGACTGCTGCGGTGATAGGCCTGGGCGGTGTGGGCCTGTGCTCGCTGCTGGGTGCAGTGGCTTCTGGCGCGCGGGAAATCGTGGCGGTGGATCTGCATGACAGCAAACTTGAGATCGCACGATCACTCGGCGCAACCATCACCGTCAATGCACGCGATCCGGATGCAGTGGCTAAAGTAAAGGATGCGACCAAGGGTGGTGTGGACTTTGCGTTCGAGATGGCCGGTGTCGTACAGGCGATGGAAATGTCGTATCGCATGACGCGCCGGGGGGGTACCACCGTCACGGCCAGCCTGCCGCATCCGCAACATAACTGGCCACTGCAGCAGGTGAGTCTGGTGGCGGAGGAGCGCACGGTCAAAGGCAGCTACATCGGTTCCTGTGTACCGGCACGTGATGTGCCGCGTTATATCGGCCTGTACAAGGCGGGCAAACTGCCGGTCAATAAACTGATGGGCGAGCGGATGAAGCTCGACGATATCAATGCCGCGTTTGACCGACTGGATGCGGGTGAGAGCATGCGTGATCTGGTCGTGTTCTGACGCAAGACTCTCACCGTTCGCTACCCATCGTGCTGAGCGTCGTGCCCGGATAGTCGGCCGTTGCGGCAGCCTACTTCTGCGCCTCCATCGCAGGCTTGGGTTTGCCCTGCGCATCGGACAAGCGATACTTCGTGCGACGATCTCCCATCAGATCGCGCAAATCACGAATGCTCATGTCGGTTACTTCATGCATGCGAATCAGCAATGAAGCACCGACGGGCAGGGTGCGATGCCGGATTTTACTGATGACCGGTGGCGCCACTTCGAGCGCGCGCGACAGGGCTGCGTCATTTTTGAGTTTCATGCGCTCACGCAAGGTATCCAGAAGATTGTTCGGGTTGTAGCTGGACTGAGACGCCAGTGCATGCGTTGGTGATGCGCTTCTTTCCTGATGTTCCATGGTGTTCCTCGGTCGGTCGTGTCATAAGAAACGCAATGTGCTGATTGCGTAAACGACATGACCCTCTTGGTGATGAACAAGTTCCGTAAAAACATCGCTGCGTCGTATGTTTTGAGGCTGTCTTTGCGACTCGTGC
>CAZXDB010000058.1:0-115 GCA_964639465.1 uncultured Bifidobacterium sp.
AGGTTCTCAAAAGAGAGGCGGCTTACCGCTACCATCCTTCCACCCTCCAATTCCCTGCATCAGTGCCGGAGACCCTGTTTTGTTTGAGAGGACCAGAGAGTTGTCTGTTCCGTCT
>CAZXDB010000058.1:125-15491 GCA_964639465.1 uncultured Bifidobacterium sp.
GTCGCAAACTTTTCTTTGCCCTTTGCCCCCATCTCTATGCACACGCACGCAACAGTGCCCAGGGGTCGGAAGGCCGGCCAAACCTCAGCTGCTGCCTTTCGCAGGTTCTCAAAAGAGAGGCGGCTTGCCGCTACCATCCTTCCACTCTCCAATTCCCTGCATCAGTGCCGGAGACCGCTGTTTTGTTTGAGAGGACCAGAGAGTTGTCTGTTCCGTCTTTCGAAATTTTTTTGACATGTTTCGGCGAACAGATGTATGGAGGCCCAGGAGCATATCAAGGGAGGCTGTCGGCATGAGAAAGCCAGTTCGTACTGAAAAAACGCACGAAGCGTCGATTGTCCGATCGTCTGCGGCCGAGTATCTGACCTTTGTCGCTGCCGCAGGCCAAGGTGGTGTGGAGGCGGTCTTCGTGGACGGTATGGTTTGGCTGACCCAGAATATGATGGGCCAGCTCTACGACGTGAACGTGCGAACGGTGAATGAGCATCTGAAGAATATCTTCTCCGACGCCGAACTTGAGGAAGATGCAGTTATCCGGAAATTCCGGATAACTGCCGCCGACGGCAAAAGCTACAACACCCAGCACTACAACCTGGCGGCCATCATCGCTGTGGGCTACAAGGTCAACTCCGAACGGGCGGTGCAGTTCCGCAAGTGGGCCACCGGCGTCATTGAGGAATTCACCCTCAAGGGCTACACGATGGATGACGAGCGCCTGAAAAGCGGTGGATCTATCCTTGCTGACCAATACTTTGAAGAGCAGCTGCAGCGCGTCCGTGAGATTCGGATTTCGGAGCGCAAGTTTTACCAGAAGATCACAGATATTTACGTCACCGCCATCGACTATGACGTGACGGCGCAAGCTACCAAGCGGTTTTTTGCGACGGTACAAAACAAGCTGCATTGGGCCATCCACGGGCAGACGGCGGCAGAGGTGGTTTACCACCGTGCGATGCCCAAAAGACGAGCATGGGGCTGACCACTTGGAAGGATGCGCCAACTGGCAAGATTCAAAAATTCGACGTAGTGGTCGCGAAAAATTACCTGACGGAAGCTGAGATGGCGCAACTTTCCCGGTTGGTCAGCGCTTATCTAGACGTTGCCGAGGACATGGCGCTGCGCAAGATACCGATGACCATGCAAGATTGGGAAATTCGCCTGAACCGCTTCATCGAGGCGACTGACCGCGAGGTCTTGCAGGACGCGGGCAAGGTCACGGCAGAAATCGCCAAGGTCCACGCCGAAAGCGAATTCGAAAAATATCGCATCGTGCAAGACAGGCTGTTTGAGAGTGATTTCGACCGGTTGCTGCAGCAGATTGAGGTTGGCAAGGGCCCGGCCAGCGACGAGGAATAAGCCGATGGTTACGAAGAAGAGCGCGCCCAGCTGGAGCGACGCCAAAGCCAAGCTGGCCGATTTAGACCGCGCTTGCCTAATCGGCCTAGTGCAAGACCTTTACCGAGGCCTTCACAGTTTGTGTGTTGAAACCTGGCTCTGAAACAAAAGTAATTCAAGGACACCCACCATTCGCCGCCGCTACTTTGCCGGTCATCTCGATGCACGCCATGCGCATCTGTTTTTTCTGCGCGCTGGTCAGCATGTACTGTCGATGTAGCTTGCCATCAGAAATTTTAAAAGTCATTGCACGAAAATCCAGGCAGCTGTCGTTGTAAAGACACTGCTCCATACTGGCCTGATTCACGTAGTAATCCATCTGAAAGATCGGAATCGCCTGCCCGCCAAGAGCGATACTGCCGATGCTGTAAAGGCACAGGGATTCTGTGGGGGCTGCTATTTTTTCAGCCTTGGCAAGCGTCGCCATCTCCGTGAAAACAATTTTTATCAGCTTTGCATTCACGAATCCGTTACAGCTCCAATAGCGAGTACCACCTTGGGAGGTAAACAGTGGCTCAGCTTTGGGTTCCGTGACAAAGGTGGTGTTACCCACTTCGTCGGCGGTTGCATGAAACGTCATCATCAGAAAAAATATAAAAATAAAAAGTCGTTTCATGCGCGGCTCCAGAAAATATAACCAACGAGGACGCGCCATACTAGCACCATAGTTTTAAATCGCTGATGGACTCATCCGAACAATAAAAGGGTAAAAAATTATAAATTTGGCATGAAAATTTGATCGGTTATACTTTTTCTACTGCTTCTATTGAAAGGAATTTGTCATGGCGTTTTCTACTGAATCCTATCCCGGCGTTGCAGACAGTCTGCCCGCTGCGTCGCGCGGTTTCGTTTTGAATCACACGATGCTGCGCGTGAAAGATCCTGCGGTGGCGCTGGATTTTTACTCGCGTGTCATGGGCATGCGCGTGCTGCGCAAACTTGATTTCCCCGAGATGAAATTCAGTCTGTATTTTCTGGCGCGCGTGGATGATGCGTCAGACATTCCAGAGGACACGGGCGAGCGCACCGCCTGGACCTTCAGCCAGCACGGCATTCTTGAGCTCACTCACAACTGGGGTACCGAGAGTGATCCGGATTTCAAATACCACGATGGCAATGCGCAGCCGCAGGGCTTTGGCCATATCTGCTTTTCGGTGCCGGATCTGGCCGCTGCGATCAGCTGGTTTGATGAGAACAAGGTGGTCTACGTCAAGCGTCCCGAGCAGGGCAAGATGCGCGATGTGGCGTTCATCAAGGATCCGGATGGTTACTGGATCGAGATCGTGCAGGCCAATTTACTCAAAGCGCTGGGGCAGGGCTGATTCGCCTCACTGAAAAACTCTGATCAACCGATCAATCAGACCAAACAGTAAAGATTGCGAAATCCATCCCTTGCTTGCAGGGCGGCTCTATTAAAATAAGTCGATTGTCACCTCGGGAAGCAAATCAACATGACGGATTTCGATAAAGGTCTGGAGCGCCGCGATGTGAACTTTGCGGCGCTCACGCCACTGGATTTCATCGGACGCACCGCGCAAGTCTATGGCGACCGGCCGGCGGTGGTGTACGGGAACGTGCGTCGTAACTGGCGCGACACCGAAGAGCGTTGTCGTCGACTGGCCAGTGCGTTGTCACGTCTGGGCATCGGCAAGAATGACACGGTTGCGGTCATGCTGCCGAACACGCCCGAGATGGTTGAAGCACATTTCGGCATCCCCATGTCAGGCGCTGTCCTGAACACGCTCAATACCCGTCTTGATTATCCGACGCTGCATTTCATGCTCAAGCATGGCGAGGCGAAGCTGCTGATCATCGACACTGAATATCTGGCATTGGCGAATCAGCTCAAGCAAGCGATGCCTGCGCTGATCATCATCGGTGTGCAGGATCAGCAGGCAGATACACCGGCCGTACCCTCGGAATGGCTGGCATACGAAGCCTTGCTTGCCGACGGTGATCCCGAATTTGTGTGGCAAATGCCTGTGGACGAATGGGATGCGATCGCACTCAATTACACCTCAGGTACCACCGGTGATCCCAAAGGCGTGGTCTACCATCACCGCGGTGCAGCGATCAATGCAATTTCCAATATTCTCGAATGGGATATGCCCAAACACGCGGTGTATCTGTGGACCTTGCCGATGTTTCACTGCAATGGCTGGTGCTTCCCCTGGACTCTGGCGGCGCGCGCTGGCGTCAATGTGTGTCTGCGCAAGTTCGATGCGCAGCACGTGCTGGCGCTGATTGCACAAGAGAGGGTCACGCATTATTGCGGCGCGCCCATTGTGCAAAGTGCGCTTGTGGCGGCGCCGGAAGCATGGCGACGCGACATCAAGCATCGCGTATCAACGATGGTCGCTGCCGCACCACCATCGGCTGCCATGATCGAGCAGATGGCAGCAATGGGTTTCGATCTGACGCACGTCTACGGACTCACCGAAGTCTATGGTCCTGCGACGGTCTGCGCGAAGCAGGAAGACTGGGCCTCGCTGGACGCCGGTGGACAGGCGCAAAAAAATGCGCGTCAGGGAGTGCGGTATCACTTGCAGGCAGCCGTTGCGGTGCTCGATCCCGAGACGATGCAGCCGGTACCCGCGGATGGCGAAACCATGGGCGAGATCATGTTTCGCGGGAATATCTGCATGAAGGGTTATCTGAAAAACGAATCAGCCACCGAAAAGGCATTCGACGGCGGGTGGTTCCATACCGGGGATCTGGCGGTGATGTCGCCCGATGGCTATGTACGCATTCGGGATCGCAGCAAGGACATCATCATTTCTGGCGGAGAGAATATCTCCAGTATTGAAGTTGAGGATGCGATTTATCAGCACCCCGCAGTAGTCGCAGTAGCGGTGGTCGCGGCACCCGATCCTAAGTGGGGCGAAGTGCCTTGTGCTTTCGTTGAATTGCGCTCTGAGATGACGCTCAGCGCCGACGACATCATCGCGCACTGCAAAGCCCGGCTGGCAGGATTTAAGGTGCCGAAAAAAATCGTGTTCAAAGAACTGCCGAAGACATCGACAGGAAAAATTCAGAAGTTCGCGCTGCGGGCAGAGGCAGGATCTCTGGAGGCGATCGAACGCGGTGCATGAAAGCGGGCGCTATCCAAAACGTGGCCCGCCTGACTATGGGCTTGTTGTCGGTGGTTCGGAGGTTCGTACGTTTTATTTTTTCTGTGGCTGAATTTTCGACCACATATCGATTGCCTGCGTTGTCAGGCCGGTCCACTTGTCGATATCAGACTTGCTCACGGTCGCCGGGGGTGGGCCCAGTGTGGCGAGTGCTGACTGAAATTCTTTCTCGCTGGGTTTCTCGGAAAGCTTGCTGAAAAACTCGATGCGCCAGAGATTGCATATCGCCGCTTCGCGAATCACCGTCGTTTTATTTTTGGGCCAGCCTTTGCTGATCTCGGTGAGTACAACATCGCGGCGCTTGCGTATCTCTGCAGCATTGAGCTTGGTCTTCGTGCGGGCATCCTGCTGCACGACATAAATTTGCGCGAAAAGTCCAGCAATCTCGCCCATGACCTCGCCAAATTGCGGCGAGGGTGTGGTCAGCGTCGAATGCATGAGGGTGATTGCAGAGCAGCGCAGTGCAGCGTTTTCGACAGCCGTATTTTTGGTATCGGCCGCACGAGTTGCTGTCGTGCCAGTCAGCGACAACACCCCGATGATTACCAGTAAAAATTGACGTCTCATTTGCCGTTCTCTTATTTATTGACCATGCGCGCCGGCACCAACAGTGTCAGCAGTGCGCCAACCACCAGCACGCCGGACAGCAGGTACATGCCGGCGTTGGTGGAAGAAGTCAGCTCTTTGAGCCAGCCTACGGCATAGGGACTGACGAAGCCGGAGAGGTTGCCCAGCGAATTGATCATTGCAATACCAGCAGCGGCACCGGTGCCTGCGAGGAAAGCAGTTGGCAAACTCCAGAACAGGGGCAGTGTGCACAAAATGCCCGACGTCGCCAGCGTAAGTGCCGCCATCGCCAGTAGGGTGTTGTCGGCCCAAATGACAGAAAGAACAAGACCTACGCCACCAAGCATGGCCGGTATCGCGACGTGCCAGCGCCTTTCGCGATGACGATCGGCGCTGCGCCCGACCAGTATCATCGCAAAGACGGCGAAACCATACGGTATGGCCGACATCATGCCGACTTGCAGTGGATCGCCAATGCCCATGGCTTTGATGATCGTGGGTAGCCAGAAACTGACGCCGTAGATACCCATGACAAAGCTGAAATAAATGGTGGCCAGCAGCCACACCCGGCCGCTGGAAAATATTTTCAGGATCGATTCTTCCTGTTTTTCCGAGGCTTCCGAAGCGATATTTTTTTCAAGCAGCGCGCGCTCTTCTTCCGTTAACCATTTTGCGCGCGAGATACGGTCATCCAAAAATACAAAGACCACCACACCGAGCGCAACGGCGGGCAAACCTTCTAGCAGGAACATCCATTGCCAGCCGGCCCAGCCGTTATAGCCGTCAAACAAAGTCATGATCCCGCCAGACAATGGTCCGCCGATCACCCCCGACAATGGAATGCCAGTCATGAACAATGAGGTGATGTGTCCCCGCCGATTCGACGGATACCAGTAGGTAAGGTAGAGAATGATGCCCGGGAAGAAACCGGCCTCCGCTACCCCCAGCAGAAAGCGCAACACATAGAAGCTGGTTGGTGTGGTCACGAACATCATGCACGCCGACAGAATGCCCCAGGTGATCATGATCCGACCAATCCAGACCCGCGCCCCGACCTTATGCAGAATGATGTTACTGGGCACTTCAAAAAAGAAGTAACCAATGAAAAAGATGCCCGCACCCGTAGCGTAGATCAAATCCGAAAAACCGAGATCGTTCAGCATTTGTAGCTTGGCGAATCCGACATTCACCCGATCCAGGTAGGCGATGACGTAGCAGATCATTAAAAGCGGTATCAGTCGCCAGCTGACTTTTCGGTAAGTTGATTCCTCGAATGCGCGGACGTCGTCGCTCATGATCTCCCCTTGTTTTTATGGTTATCTCCCGCTCGGACGGCGGTGTTGTTGTTGGGAATTGTATCCGAAGCGCACTAAGCCAAGAAGATTACTTCGGCAGCCATCGGGCCATGTGACGCATGAAATATAATCATCACGGTTTTGATTGCAGCGACTGTGGGTCTCTCAACAGAACCTTTGTCGTTGTTAAATCCGGTCTTTGCGACCGTTTTTGTGGATTCTGTCCCTATGCGAGTCATCAATTTCAGTGCCGGTCCGGCGGTATTGCCTGAGGTCGTGCTGCACCGTGCAGCCAGCGAGATGCTGGACTGGCACGGCAGCGGTATGTCGGTCATGGAAATGAGCCATCGCGGCCCTGAATTCACCGGCATTGCGCAAAAAGCCGAAGCGGATTTCCGCCATTTGCTCGGCATACCGGATCACTACAAGGTCTTGTTTCTGCAAGGGGGAGCGATGGCGATGAATGCCATCATCCCGATGAACCTGCTGGGAAATAATCCACGCGCTGCCTATGTGAATACCGGTGAGTGGTCGAAAAAATCGATTGGTGAGGCCCGCAAATATGGTCAGGTTGAGGTGCTCGCATCAGCCGAAGACCGACAGTTCAGCTATGTGCCGCCGCAATCGGTCTGGAAGTCTCACCAGGGTGCTGCTTACGTGCATATCTGCACGAACGAAACCATCGGCGGTGTCGAGTATCACTGGGTGCCGGATACCGGTGATGTCCCGCTGGTGGCTGACATGTCTTCGCATATTTTGTCGCGTGAAATCGATGTGTCGAACTATGCGGTCATTTATGGTGGCGCTCAAAAAAATATCGGTCCGGCAGGTCTGACCTTTGTGATCGTGCGAGAAGATTTGCTGGATGCAGCCTTGCCGATCACACCCGCCGTTTTTGAATGGAAAGCACAGGCAGAAGCCGCCTCCATGGTGAACACGCCACCCACCTACGGCATTTACATCGCTGGGTTGGTGTTCGAGTGGCTGCTTGAACAGGGTGGCCTTGCCAGCATTGAGGCAAAAAATATCGAAAAAGCGAAGCTGCTCTACGATTATCTGGATAGCACCGATTTTTATATCAGTCCAGTGTCGCCCGACGCACGTTCCCGCATGAACGTACCCTTCTTTTTGCAGGAGGCTGCGCTGGATGCCGCCTTTCTTGCCGGTGCCGAGCAGCAGGGCATGCGCCAGCTCAAAGGTCATCGCGTCGTTGGCGGCATGCGTGCATCGCTCTATAACGCCATGCCGATTGAAGGCGTGCGTAGGCTGGTGGACTATATGAAGGAGTTTGAACGAACCCGCGGTTGATCGTCGGTGGCGTTATCAGACCCTGAGCGGGATTTAATCAGCAGGTCCGGAGTCCAAGTAACAATGTCGCCGGAAGTTGTTTCCGGTGTGATTGTTGGGCCTTTACCCCGGAGTTAGTCGATGCCGCTTGTCACGTCACCAAAAAATCCCGAAGCCCCTGAACTGACGCTGCATGAACGCCAGCGTCGCGATTTGATGCAGGCGATTGCGCACTGCGGTTCTCGCCCTGTGGCCGAGCTGGCGGAGATGTCGGATGGCGAGCGTTGCAAATGGCTGTTCTGGAATCTGCATGAAAATCTCGACAACATCCGCGCGATGGAGCCGACGCTTCAGGCGCGGGTGACCAGTCTGCAATTCACGGTAATTGATAGTTCTGGCATGCCCGGAGAGAGTGCACTCGACAAGCGGCTGGATTTGTCCTGTCAATGGCTGCTGGGTCTCACTTATCCGGGTTATCGGGATGAGATAACCCACACCGTCGGCGATGGCTGGATCAATCTGGTCATAGCCGATCAGGCCCCGGCCTATCTCATGGTGCACGACAGGCAGCGTGCCTATCTCGACGCTGACCACTCCACCTATCCCAACCAGTTGTTCCTGGAGGGATGGATCACCGATCGCATCTGGCAGGAAATGCGACCGCATTTGTGGAATGCGAATCCGACCTGTCGTACCGATGTGGTCCTGCTCGATAACGTGCTCTTTCCGGTTCGGCCGGGATTCGATTTCGTGCAGGGTCCTGCGGGATCTGTCGGTGTGATGAATATTGAATTTCGTGCGTTCTCGCATCCGACCGAGCGACGTTCATTCCGCCGCGGCGAGCCGCGTCACCGACCTTAACGAGGACTTGCCATGCATCGCGCGCCCGTCCCTTTGCCAGATGATGAACCTTTCGGTGACGATATTCCGCAGCCTGTGCCACAAGAAGAGCCGGTGCCGGATCCGAATCCCGAGATCTATGCCGAATTTTCCAATTCGATCACACGCTGAATTCGTCGCAGATACCAGACCAGCGCCGCACCGACCAGCGCGAGGCTGAGGCTGTTCCCCAGCCAAAAGCCTGCTGCACCTTGTAAAAATTCCGGCGTATTGCCGAGTACATTAAATCCCATCAGATACCCACTGGAGAGGCCCACGCCCCACAAGGCAAGGGCGTACATGATGGTCGGAATGGTTGCGATTTTGTAAGCGCGCAGCACAAACGCGGTGCCGACTTGCAGCGCATCGAAGAGCTGATAAAAAGCGATGAAGAAAAACAGCGGCATCGCTGCCGCAGCGACGCTGATGTCCGGTGTGTAAATACCGATGATTTCGGCGCGCATGATCCAGACGACGATACCGAGGACCACCGCAAGCAACGTACCGAGCCGCACACCGGCCTTGCCAGCGAGGCGCGCGGCCTGCAGGCGGCCGGCGCCGATTTCCTGCGCAACGATCGTACCGGTCGCACTCGCCATGGAGAGTGGCAGCATATACAGCACGGTGCCGAAATTTGCGGTGATCTGGTGCGCTGCCATCGCATGGCTGCCCAGACGCGCAATGAACAAGGCCATGAACGCAAAGGCCGTCACTTCGATCAGATAGGACAAACCCATCGGCACACCCAGACGCAGCAAAGCAGCTTGTGCCGCCCACACCGGTTTGCCCAGACCACCATTGAAAATTTTGAATTGCTCATAGAATCTGTCATGGCGCAAAAGCAGCCAGCCAGCGAGCAGCGCGATCCACGCAGCAACAGCCGTCGCCATGGCACAACCGGGGCTGCCGAAAGCCGGCAGACCCAGCCCACCGAAAATGAACAGTGCATTGAGCGGTATTTTCAGCAGCAATGCCGAAAGCTGGATCGCCATCACTCTGCGCGGCCGCGAGATGGCGGTATTGAGTGAGGAATAAACGCGCAGGCCCAGCGTTGCTGGCAGTGCAAGCGCGAGTATCCGCAGGTACTGTTCGACTTTCTCGTTGAGTTCTACCGGCGCCTGCGCAATCGACAGCAAGGGGTGGGGAAAACATAGAGCGACAGCGCCCAAAGCAGAGAGAAAAAACGTCAGCCACACACCTTGCCGGACTTCAAAACCGATCGCTTCGAATTTGCGTGCGCCAAACAATTGTCCGATCGTTGGCGAGAGTGCCTGCATCACACCCGAGAGTCCGACGAAGATGCTGATGTAAACCGAAGCGCCGAGTCCCAGTGCGGCGAGATCCGTTGCCGAATAGCGCGCTGTCATCATGGTGTCGATGACGCCATTGGCGATCACAGCGAGTTGTCCGATCAGGATAGGCCAGGCCAGTGCGGCCACGCGGAAGCTGAATGAGCCCTGCGGCGGTGTTACCGCAGAACTCATGGAGAAGTGCGTTTGAACAGCCGGAAGAATTCATGCCGGTCGGAGGCGCGCCGTCCTTGCCATAGCAGGGTGAACTGCTTCTCCACCGGGCTAAGCTGGGTACGGTGCCTGCGTAGTCCGCTATCCTGCACCAGCAGGAACTCACAGGATTCATCGCCCGCTTTTTCAAATCGGACTTCGCCCAGATAAGCGAAAGAGGCGCGCTGCGCCGGTCCGACACCGCGGGCTGACACACAGCGATAGTCGTCAGGCAGATGCGTTTTGATTTGCTCAGCGACGTTGGCGTAGCTCTGACCGTAATTGAGCCAGGGCAGCCACAGGGTCATCAGCAGCAGCCAGCAGAGTACCAAGCCGCCAGTCGACAGCACCACCGCGCGCCACAGTACTGGCGGACGGCGACCCAGGCGCCAGTACAGCAAGAGCAGCCAGCCGATTGAGCTGATCAGTGCAATCAGGAATGCGATGGTATTGAATTCCGGTTTGAATCCGGGCGCGAGTTTGAACGCATTCTTTGCCAGTTGCGCTGGCCAGCCGGTTTGTTTTGCAATCCAACCCAGCCAGATGAACCCGGCAATCGCTGACAGCGTCATGACCGAAAACCAGTCGATCGCATTGATCGCACCGCGCTTGAGTGTCGGCAGACCGAAAGTCGCCAGAATCGCCAGCGGCGGCAGCAGGGGCAGCAGATCGGCTTCACGTGATGCTGGTGCGCCGAGGTTCAGTAGCAGCAGCACCGCAATGCCGGCAGCGGGTAACAGGATGTGCAGGCTTGCCTGAGTGCGCCACGCATAGATCGCCCAGAGTGCAATGGGCCATGCCGGCCAGGCGTACCAGAGCAGGGTCTTGCCGAGGAATCGAATATTACTCAGAGCCGGACCGCCTTCGATCAGGAATCTCCCGCTCAGGCGGCTGGCGGCGAGTGAGTGATCGGCCGGTATCAGCGCCGCATGCGCTGCAATCCATGCCATCGGTATCACCAGCGCGATCGGGACCGAATACACCAGTAGCGGGCGCAGGACACGCGGATAGCGCAGCGCCGAGAGCAGCAGAAATGCGATCAGCAAACCGAGTGGCACTGTCCAGCCACGCGTCAGCACGAGCAAGCCAAGTACCAAGCCCAGCACTGCTGCATCGCGGATGCGCGCGCGATCAAACACGCAGGCAGCGCCATAAAACGAAGCAGCGACCAGGGCCACTTGCAAGGCGGGCGTGGCGGTTTCATGGCTGCGCAACAGAAGGCCAAGGCAGGCGACGTAGATGAGCAGCGCGCCATCGGCCAGGGTGCGGCCGTAATCGAGTGCTGCAGGTTGGCCGCCGAAGGCTAGTTTGAGTGGTTGTGCTTCGCCGCGACCGCCCAGCACATAGGCAGCGCGCCAGACCGAAGCAGCGCCGATGGCGAAAAATACCAGGATGGACAGCCGTGCAGCGAGCGCATCGCCCGCGACCCACCCGAACAGCTTGATCAGAATGGCGCCGATCCAGAAAGCCAGTGGCCCGTCATTCGGCATGGGCAGACCGACGATGTTGGGCGAGAGCCAGTCGGCCAATGTGCCATTCGCCATCGTCCACATGACCCCGAAACCAGCGGCATCATCGGTTTTCCAAGGATCACGGCGAATGATGCCCGGCAGGATATAAAGCAGGCACAGGCCCACCAGTCCCCAGCGCGGCAAGGTGATCGTGGCAGCAGCGGGAAGTCGAACGGGTCTCATTCGGTGTGACGGGATTTTCTATCGGTAGAGCGGGGCTGCTTGAGAACTTGTCTCGTCAGACAGTCAGCGGAGTTGGCGTACCTCACCATCGGCCTGGCACAACACATTCTTATTTTGCCCCAAAGAAAACAAAAAGGCAGCCAGCGCTGCCTTTTTGCGGTACGGGAGCCAGATTAGCCAGTGGCTTTGGTCTTGGAGCCCACCGTGCCGAATTTCTGGCGGAATTTCTCGACGCGACCCGCCGTATCGACGATCTTGTGCTTGCCGGTGAAGAACGGATGCGATTCCGATGACACCTCAACCTTCAGCAGCGGATAGTCTTGCCCCTCAAAATTGATGGTTTCGCGGGTCTGCACGGTGGAACGGGTGATGAATTTGAAATCGCAGGACAGGTCGTGAACGACGATGTCGCGGTAGCCGGGGTGAATGCCTTCTTTCATTACAGTCTCGCTATGTTGGGGTAGCCAATCGCCACTTCGTCGGTCTGTGCTGCTTCGTGACCCGGTTGGCGTTCACTTGCCCGGTTAAAAAGAAACGGGATTATATAGGGAAATCAATGGGTTGGGGAGGGTTACGACCCGCCCCGCCGCATCATGTCGAAGAACTCCACGTTGTTCTTCGTCGCCTTCATCTTGTCAAGAATGAACTCCATCGCCTCGATTTCATCCATGCCGTAGAGCAGCTTGCGCAGGATCCAGATCTTTTGCAGCACATCCGGCTTGATCAGCAGCTCTTCGCGCCGGGTGCCGGATTTGTTCAGGTTGATCGCGGGGTAAACGCGCTTTTCTGCTAGCCGGCGCTCGAGGTGCACTTCCATATTGCCGGTGCCCTTGAATTCTTCGTAGATCACGTCATCCATACGGCTGCCGGTCTCGATGAGCGCGGTGGCGATGATGGTCAGTGAGCCGCCTTCTTCAATATTGCGGGCAGCGCCGAAGAAGCGCTTCGGACGCTGCAGCGCATTCGCATCGACACCACCGGTCAGCACTTTGCCGGACGCTGGAATCACGGTGTTGTAAGCACGGGCCAGACGAGTGATCGAATCGAGCAGGATGACCACATCTTTTTTCATTTCGACAAGACGCTTGGCTTTTTCCAGCACCATCTCGGCCACCTGTACGTGACGGGTAGCGGGTTCGTCGAAGGTCGAGGCAACCACTTCGCCGCGCACCGAGCGTTGCATTTCAGTGACTTCTTCGGGGCGCTCGTCGATCAGCAGCACGATCAGCGTGATATCCGGATGATTGGACGTAATCGCATGCGCCATATGCTGCAGCATCACGGATTTACCGGACTTTGGCGACGCCACCAGCAGACCGCGCTGGCCTTTGCCGATCGGCGCGATCATGTCGATGATACGGCCGGTGATATTTTCTTCACCGCGCATCTCGCGTTCCAGCAGCAGCGGCTGGTTCGGGTGCAGCGGCGTCAGATTTTCGAACAGAATCTTGTGCTTCGAGGCTTCTGGCGATTCGCCGTTGACCTTGTCGACCTTCACCAGCGCGAAGTAGCGTTCGCCGTCTTTCGGCGTGCGTACTTCCCCTTCGATCGAATCGCCGGTGTGAAGATTGAAGCGGCGAATCTGGGAAGGCGAAATGTAGATGTCATCCGTCGAAGCCATGTAACTGGCATCCGGCGAGCGCAGGAAACCGAAACCGTCGGGCAGTACTTCAAGCACGCCGTCGCCGAAAATCTGTTCGCCGGATTTCGCGCGTTTTTTCAGGATCGCGAACATCAACTCTTGTTTGCGCAGACGGGCTGCGTTGTCGATGTCGAGGCCGATGGCCATTTCCAGCAAAGCGGAAACGTGAAGTGCTTTTAATTCAGATAGATGCATAGCGTCTGGTCCCGGGTCGGGAAATTTTCAGGTGGGGGAGGGTACGACGGTGGTTTCGGAAGGAAAGGGCAGCGGCGCACGAGCGCCACTGCCAAATAGAGTGGGTATCAGATATTACTGTCAATGAAGGAGGTCAGCTGGCCTTTGGCCAATGCGCCGACTTTCTGCGCGGCAGGTACGCCGTTCTTGAACAGGATCAGAGTCGGAATGCCGCGAATGCCGAATTTTGCCGGCACGGCCTGGTTCGAGTCCACATCCATTTTGGCGATTTGAATCTTGCCGTCGTATTCCTTGGCGACTTCTTCAAGGATCGGGGCAATCATTTTGCAAGGGCCGCACCACTCTGCCCAGAAATCGACCAGTACTGGCTTGTCGGATTTAAGTACGTCGGCTTCAAAAGAGCTGTCGGAAATGTGTTTGATGTTGTCGCTCATGATGTCCTCAGTAAGAGGGAAATTTTATACGCGTTATGGAGTGAAGTTGTCGCTGATGCAGCGCAGGCCTTGGTTGCTTTCGGATTGCTTCGCGGACGCTTCGTTTTTACCCAGCCTGCAGTTTTTCTGGCCTGATTCGCGCACCTTTGGGGTGACGGGCTGAATCAACGTGTGGATTTGGAGCAGAAGATGCCGGGGCGGGAATTTGGTGAATCATAACCGATTTTCCTGAGAAGTGGGCCAGACTGCAGCGCATTGCCCGCATGCGCCTTTGAGCGGTCGCATACAATGCCCTCAATTCCCATCAGCATCATCCAACCCGCTCGCCAGAATGACGATCATTACGTGCCCTATTCCACCAGGCCCCGGATTCTGGGCGCGCGTCGCGCAGCAGCTGATCACGGATGCCGGAGCAGAGACCAGAACAGGCACCGTGACGGCGTCTCCCGATTTGTCTTCAGCATTGGTGCTGATACCGGCCTGGCATCAGGCGGGCCCACTCAGGCGCGCACTGGCAGACCAGCTTGGTCCCTCGTTCATTCCCCCCCGCATCCGCACGCTGGCGTCATGGTTGTCGCAGTATCCGCCTGAACCCGGCGCGCAGGGTACTGCCTCACCGGGCGAGCGTCTGATGTCGTTGTATGCATCGCTGCGCGAATTGGGCTGGCTGAAAAAACTTTTCGCTGCCCGACGCAATACCGACCTCATGCCGCTGGCGCAAACCCTGCTGGCGCTCTGCGATGAACTGACCGCCGCGCTGTTGCCCGCAGCGCTAGCACAGCCCGAGGCTATCGAAGATCGGTGGCACGCTGCCCTTGCCCGGCTGTCTCCGCGTGCGGCCGCTTTGTTGTCTGACGAGGCGCGGCTGGTCTGGAATCTCTGGCAGGCCGAGCGCGATACCCGCGATCCCGGTATTCGCCTGCATGCAGCGATGCAGCGTGCGGCCGCAGAAGCAGCGCTGCCTCTGTACTGGTGCGCTCCGGTTCCTCCCAATGCGCTGGAAGACAGTTTTCTGAGAGCCTATGCGCGGCATCACCCGGTGTGCCTCATGAGTTTTGACTGGTCACGAACGACCTGGCCCGCCGTATTCAGCGCCGCCTGGCCGGAACTGCTGGATGAGGGGAAGCAGGCCGAGATGCTGCCCGCGACGATCACCACACCGACCGGTCTGCGATGGTACGAAGCCACCGGCATGGAAGATGAAGCGTTGCGGGCTGCGCAGACCATCATCGACTGGCTCAGCAGGGGCAGGCAGCGTATTGCGATCATTCCGCAAGACCGCGTAGTGGCGCGCCGCGTGCGTGCCTTGCTGGAGCGCGCACAGGTTGTGGTCTCGGACGAGACC